>CBDEWF010000057.1:0-7658 GCA_965243775.1 Sansalvadorimonas sp. | reverse complement strand
CAACCGATCTGTTATCGACGTCCAAAAAGGAGTGCCTATCAAATATATACGGCATGAAAAGATAGGCATACCTATCATAGCTATTACATAGACCCTATAAACACGGGCTTCTACAACCCAGTCTCTGATCATCGATATCCATATAGGTGACAACCAAATTAAGTTAACTGACCTCCGGCATAGCCGGAGGCTTATCAGGTTACGCCCTCTAAGGGCTTTTATTGCGCCCAAGGGCGCTTACCAATCAAGATCATACTGCTCTCTATTTACATCATTCTTTTCTTGATTCCGAATATATGTCCGAACCTTCTCTTCGTCGAGCCCTACGGTTGAAACAAAGTAACCCCTTGCCCAAAAATGTTCGCCACTAAAGTTTCGCTGTTTACCCTTGAAGTTTTTTGCAATCTCTATTGCACACTTTCCTTTCAGATAGCCAACAATATGAGATACCGGATATTTTGGCGGAATACTAACGCACATATGAACGTGATCAGACATCAAGTGTCCTTCAAGAATTTTGCAGTTTTTCCTTCGAGCAAGCTCATGGAAAATTTCTCCAAGGAACTTACGCAAACTCCCATATATCACCTTTCGTCTTCTCTTTGGAATAAAAACAATGTGGTACTTACAATCCCAACGAGTATGAGCCAAACTCTTGTAGTCTCTCATAGGTTTCACCTTCAATTTTCTTGGTCAGAAACTGAAGGTTAGTTACTGCCGCTACGGTTAAACCTATGAGAGTCTCCCCGGCACAGCCGGGGGTTTATCAGTGATTAATTAGGGCTGGGCCCAACAGCTGCTGGAGTAAAAAGAGCTATTAAGCGAGTATTATAAAATGTCATTAGGTTTGCTGGTGATTTATCAACATCACTGCCTTGAACTAAATTAAACCTTAGCCCCCCCTTCACCTACTACATTCTCAATGTATCAGAATCAAGATCGAGGGGGGCCCTCTCAAAAAGAACGCTACAAGAAAGCAAGTCAAGTTGATGTTATTTGAGCAGGAGTTAATAGGCTTGATTATCAAATAATTCCGTTACAGCCCGACAAAAAGAGGGCGCAAACTAGCAGATACAAAAAAGCCTGTAGTGCTTACTTACACGACAGGCTTTTGTATTCATGGTGGGCCCAGGAGGACTCGAACCTCCGACCAATGGATTATGAGTCCACTGCTCTAACCAACTGAGCTATAGGCCCTAGGGTGACGGCGATTATACGCAGAGTTTCAGGGCTATGCCAAGTATTTTGCGAACAGGAATCGTCCTTCGCCATTGTCTATCATCTATAAAGTCGCGATCATGAACAAGCTTATAGGTGACTATCTGACAACAATTTTTAAACTTTGCACAATTGTTCTTATTTTACTGGCAGGTGTGCTGGGCGGATGGTGGCTGCGTGAGTATTAGTCATCACCAAAAGAAGGGTATCGCTTCACGCCTTTTGACGCTGGCAGCAACAGCATGCCTCTCGTCATAACACCGACGACTTATGAGCAGCCCTGGGGTCACCCACCACCTCCTGTTGCTGATGAACTATTAGCCTTGCTGGAGGAAGGGAAATTTGATGATGCAATTACACTGTTTCGGGGTCTGAAGCCCAACGGAACGAAAAGTTGCTCTAAGCTCCTTACCCCTTGAATTTACTGGGCTAGAATCATTTATCTTCCTCAGCCCACCATTTGACACCAGCTCAGACAAAGTAAAGGAGTACTGCCCCAACATATTGACATGTCCAATCGGTAGTGGTGATAAGTGAGCAACATCTTCGTCTCGAACTGGGTATCCCTGATTTTTCAAATGATCCAGCGAAGCCTGCATGTAGATAGTGTTCCAAAGTATGACTGCATTTGTTACCAGTCCCAAGGCTCCCAATTGATCCTCCTGGCCTTCCCTGTAGCGTTTACGGATTTCTCCTCTCTGTCCGTGACAAATCGCTCTGGCAACAGCATGGCGTGCTTCCCCACGGTTCAGTTGGTTTAGTATACGGCGGCGATAGTCTTCATCATCCACATAGTTTAGGAGATAGATTGTTTTGTTAATCTTTCCTGCTTCTATAATGGCTTGCGCCAAGCTTGATGGTCGATTGCTTTTCAGGAGAGACCGGATCAGCTCTGATGCCTGAACAGTGCCAAGTTTCAAGGAACCGGCAATTCGTAACATATCATCCCAGTCCCGCTCTATCTTCTTCGGGTTAATGCATCCACGGGCAAGTTCATCCAAAACTCCATAACCGGCCTCTTTATCAATACGCCAGAATACAGATTCGCCAGCATCTGCCAGCCTGGGAGAAAATTGATACCCCAGCAACCAGAAGAGTCCAAACACCAGGTCACTTGCCCCTGCGGTGTCCGTCATTATTTCCATTGGCTTCAGGGCGGTTTGCTGTTCAAGTAGCCCCTCAAGCACAAACATGGAATCGCGCAGGGTTCCCGGTATCACAATGCCATGAAAACCGGAGTATTGATCAGAGATAAAGTTGTACCAGGTTATTCCTTTGTTCGAACCGAAATATTTGCGATTAGGACCTGCGTTGAGGGTTTTTATGGGAGTCACAAAACGCATTCCGTCAGCAGAGGCAACTTCTCCACCTCCCCAATTTTGAGCCAGCTGGAGTGTAGCCTGATAGTCAACCAGTCTCGCATTGGCCTGTGTCAGCGTTTCCGCCCGAAGGTAATTCTGTTTTACCCAGCTGAGCCTGTGCCTGGTCATTGCTGGTACATTGGGTTTGATGAACGGTTCCAGCCCAATATTACAGGCTTCTGCCAGTAGTACAGCACAGATACTGACGTTAAGGTTTTCTGCACGGGCGTTGGCTTCACTGACATGATAAAACTCATCTGCAAAACCTGTATGTGCATGGATTTCAAGCAAAAGCTCAGTGAGGTCTACTTTTGGTAAGAGACCGGCTACCTGTTCTCTCAGTTTGTGCAAACTTTCAGGTTCTTCTGCTTTATCCAGTTGCGTGATCGTCAGAGACGGATTTTTGCCAGAGCTATCCACTCTAACAGCATCGTTATCATCAAAATTTGCAGCGACTCTTTGGTAGGCTGAATCCAGCTGTTCTGCCAGGTTATCTATGGCTCCCTTGGCATCAGCTGAATGCCCGAGGGAACGACACACCTGAGCTTTATGGGTTTTCCATTCTTCTGGCAGGAGAAGTTTGGCTCTGGGATCACCCCATCGGTCACTGTTCTCGACATAAACATCACGCCGACGAAGGCTGTCCTGGAGCTTATCCAAAAAACAAAGTATGTAGGCTCGTCTGTCAATGCGTTCATCCTTGTCGATAACCAGCCGTTTCCAGGGGGTTGAGATAAAGTCTGAAGGAGGGTTTTCAAGAAACTGTTTTCTGGATATTCCGTGTTTCATCAGATAGTTCAGGGCTTCAAGCGTTGGCTGTCCTGCCGGTGCAGACTTAAACTCAACGTGCTTGAACAGTTGGGGGAGAAACCGTCTTACCCTGCCATATTGGTCAACCATTTCATCATAGAATTTATCATCCGCAGGGCGAACTAGGCTATTGATGGTCTCAATGGATGTCTCAAGGAGTTTTTTCGAGCATAAGGAATAGATAGCCTCTCTCAACTCCTCATTATCAGTTTCCTCATCAAGAACTAACGAACAGACTGAAGCGAGAGTCAATGCAGACCGGTCAAGGTCTTTCAGGGTTCTCAGCCGCTTCTTTTGTCCTATTTTCTTTGCCTTGCCAGTAATGTCAGTAATCAGGAGATCGAGCACATCCAAAGCATCGTCCAGTGCCAACACTTCAAAGGCTTTGACAAAAGCGAGCAGTACAGCGGTTCTTTTGTCTTCAGGCATACGGGCTATTTTGTAGACAGTCGCTGCGCTGGCATACCTTGCCAGCCCCTTCAGTCGGACAGGTGGAATTCGGGAAAAATCCAAATCTCCAACATGCAGGTCACGTAATCCCTGATAGCGAAGAATGGCGGAATTAAATGCAGGACCACTGATAGACACAGGACCTTTCCGGTACTGATCAAAGTACGATGCCCTGTGGCCGCTGGGAACCTGTAATAATGATTCCAGCTTTGTTTTTTTCCCGTCATCTGGAAGTGCTGTCAATCTCTGCCAGAGCTGATTTTCAACACGCTCCCTGATCTCTGAAACCAGTCTGGTCAGCGTGGTTACTCCAGGCAACAGAATCTTGTTTTGCACCAGCCAAGAGGTGGCAAAATCAAACAGCAGGCTCGGCCTTTCGTTGCTGATCCAGGCACGGCTATATAGCAGTCGGCTCAACCGGAATTTCCAAGGTGGCGAGCCAAACTCTTTATAGCCATAGGCTTCCTGTATTTCTGCACTGTGAGCGTAGCGAGTTTGCTTGCGGAGCATGTATCTGGAAAGGCTGTTTATATTCGCAACCCCCAGCTGTTTTGCAATAAAATGAATCGCTCCAGTGGGTACTTGGATCGGGTTCGGCAGGAAAGTGCCAAGAAAGCGAACTGTTGATAATTGCAGTGCATATCCCAATCGGCCGTAATCCCCACGGCACTTATTGATCAGGGCAAGATCGTTACTATCGAGATGAAAATACTGAGCAAGCTGAATGTCATTGGGTTCCCCACAATACTGTCCATACCGAGACTTCTGCTCTTCGGTTAAGAATTCGACTGGCATCCGACACCCAAAGTTATGTAAGCGCTCGGTGAAATGCATCTACAAGCCTGAAATCCTTACCCCGATAATAAAGTCTCATTAATTTCACCCTTGGAGGCTTTATGGGCAATCGGGAACGGAAGCGAAAACTCTGGCTTGATCATATTGAACGCTGGCAGGACAGTGGATTGAATCAGGCTCAATACTCAAGGCAGCATGGTCTTTCTGCCAGTTCTTTCGGCTATTTTCTGAATCGCTATGCGCCAGAGCTCATTGGTACTCCTGCAGAGGAGCTTGCTTCATTGATTCCTGTCGAAGTTGCTCCTGAACCGGAAGCAGGTGCTACTGCTGAGTATACGGCGGTTTGTCAGGCCGTCACATTGACAACCCCCAAAGGTTTTAAAATAGAGCTGCCTTCCGGCTTTGATCTTGCGGGGCTAAAGCCACTTATTCAGGTGTTGGAGGCTGCATGATTGGTGATACCTCTCATCTGAAGGTGTATCTGGCTCCGGGGTTTACCGATATGCGTAAATCCATTGATGGGTTGGCACTGATCGTTAGTGAAGTACTGGCTTTGAATCCGTTATCAGAAAGCCTGTTTGTCTTCTGCAACCGTGGTCGGGATAAGCTGAAGATTCTACATTGGCAGAACAATGGCTTTTGGCTGTATTACCGTCGGCTGGAGAAAGGTCGGTTTAACTGGCCTCAGGCGAGGGTGACAGATCAAAGCATGACAATCAGCCGCCGGCAGTTGAACTGGTTACTGGATGGCTTACCTGTTCACCAGAAGAAAGCCCATCCTCAGATCCAGCTTCAGTCCGTGGCCTGATGATCATTTCCATGATCAGGCGCAAGGATAAACTCTGCTGGTTTATCTGATAATAAGCGCCATGACTGATACTGCCACACCCGATAATGCGCTGGTTGAAGCGCTTCAATGTGAGAATGAAAACCTCCAGCTTGAGAATGTTGAGCTGAAGGCAAAACTGGCATGGTATCAGGAGCAGTTCAAACTCGCCCAACACAAGCGCTTTGCTGCCAGCAGTGAACGTGAAGAAGGCCAAGGTCAGCTTTTTAATGAAGCCGAAGCCCTTGCCGATGAGCCACCGGCTGAAGAGCCAGAAACAGAAACGGTTGCTGCCCATACCCGCAAGAAACCGAAGCGCCGGTTACTGTCTGAGAATACGACACTGCCACGAACCATTGAAACCATAGACCTTCCAGAGGGTGAGAAACAATGTGGTTGTGGCTTGCAGTGCTTCAAAATCAGTAAAGAAGTCAGCTACCAGCTGAAAATAGAGCCTGCCCGCGCTGAGATTGTTGAAATCCATCGCCTTAAGTATGGTTGTGCTTGCGAAGGCGGGGTTAAAATAGCGCCTATGCCCAAACAACCCATTCCTAAAAGCATGGCAACACCAGAACTGTTAGCCTGGGTGATTACCGGCAAGTACTGTGATGCCTTGCCCCTGTACCGGCAGGAGTGTGCTCTTAAACGCCTGGGTGTTGAAATTAGCCGGGCCGTACTGGCCAGTTGGATGATCAAATGTGCGGACGTACTGGAACCGCTGTATATCGCCCTTCAGCAACGATTAAGGCAAGCACCCTGCCTACAGGCCGACGAAACACCGATTCAGGTGCTGGATGAACCTGACCGAAACCCGCAAAACAAGTCCTGCATGTGGTTGTACCGCACAACACCAAAAATCGATAACAATATTATCCTCTATGACTATCAAACGGGACGAGGTCATGAGCATCCAGACGACTTTTTAACGGGTTTTACCGGCTATCTCCAGTGTGATGGCTACTCTGCCTGCAAGACCCTGAGCAGTAAAAACACCGGTATCCAACTGGTGGGCTGTATGGCGCATGTGCGCAGAAAGTTCAAAGAAGCACTGGATGCCATGCCCACCAATAAGCGCCAGTCAAATAAAGTGACACGGGCAGCCATGGCCATCAGCATGATCAGGTATCTGTACCAGATAGAGAAAACCATCAAAGGTGCCCCACCGGATGAGGGATACCGCATCCGGCAAGAAAAAAGCAAACCACAACTGGATAAGTTCAGGCAATGGCTGGAGAAACAACAACCGCTGATCTTGCCCAAAGGGCTACTGGGCAAAGCTATCAGCTATGCCCTGAATCAATGGTCCGATCTCATTCGCTATCTGGACGACGGACGGCTGGATATTGATAACAATGCTGCCGAGCGAGCCATCAAACCCTTCGTGACAGGCCGAAAAAACTGGCTCTTTGCTCAAAGCGTCAAGGGCGCGCGTGCCAGTGCCATTCTGTACAGTCTGGTGGAAACCGCCAAAGCTAACGGGTTTGAGCCTTATGCCTGGCTGCGTCATGCTCTAGCTGAGACTCCAAAACTGGAAAAAGGCGAAAGCATTGATCACCTGTTGCCTATCAAAACCACATCTGAAGAAGAAAAAATTGCTGCTTAAGCTATAGTTGGTAAACAGCTGGGCTGCCTGCCCGTACACCAACCGCTTACAGATTCCGAAACTGAAAAAAGGTGGGAGCATTGATCATCTACTGCCTATAAAAACCACATCTCAAGATGAAAAAAATGCGGCCTTAGCTGTAGTGCTGAAGGCTTATCCGAAGACTAACCACTTACTTTTTTCTTGTGAGTTTTTAGGATGCTAAAAAGCTTTTCAATTATACCAATTCAGAATTTTCCTTCTCCTATCACATGTCATGTTGCTACATTGTACTGGGCTGCACAAGTAGCTGAACGCCTAGGGTTAGTGCCAATAAAAGGGGCGTTTGAACGAGCTTTAGGAATTGCATCTTTAGATAAAGGTGCACAAAATGAGATATTTTCGTTAAAAAAAGACAGGTTCTGGAGATTTAATGGTCCAGACTATATTCTTCCCCAGCCTGGTACCGTATTGATATGGGAGCAACTACCTACTCATTCAGCAATTGTAACAGAAGATTTTCATATATCTGGATATAATCAAGCTTGTATATTTTCGCCATTTACAACGTCAGCGGTTGGTGAAATGCATCTGCAAGCCTGCATCGTCATCGCTC
>CBDEWF010000056.1:0-4650 GCA_965243775.1 Sansalvadorimonas sp. | reverse complement strand
AACCGTTTATGCATGGGCCAGTCACTCCGGTGCCCATCTTTGATCAGGAGAGTTAATCATGGCGGTTTATGCTCCTGACCCCACGGCACTGAACCTGCAAGCCCTGATCAGCTATCAGATGCCTGCCGGTGACAATGTGGTGATGGATGTGGCTTCCGGTGATGTGGCCCAGAGTTTTGTGGCCGGGACACTCCACGTCGAAGAACAACCCGCACAACGCACCATCCTGGTTCTGAGCTTTTATCCGCAGGATATTCCCGGCCTGGGTTTTCAGCACAAGGTTCTGGGCACAACCACCAGCCAGCCTGATGGCACTTTCCATCTGGAGGTGGGCACCTTTACCGAACCTGTGCTAGTGATGGCCGTGGATAACTATGGCCATGCCTGGCAACCGAATACCAGTTATGCCGTGGGGGATGTTGTTCATCCAACGACGCAGGACAACTATATCGGTTTTGTTTACCAATGCTCTGAGGCCGGAGTGACGGGAACAGAAGAACCGGCATGGTGGATTGATACCGGCAGCAACAGCACTGGCACCAGTGGAACCGCCACTTTCAAAGCCCAGCAGTATTACCAGCCACCATCTGCCATGGACCAGTGATTCCAGTGACCGGACAGAGTGAACAGGGATGACCTACCCACTGCAGGCCGGTGATGCGCTCGACTTTGATTTTACCGGCCCACTCTACACGCCACCAACCGATGGTGGTCAGCTACTGCTGAACCTGACCGCCAGTGATGGTGTGGTGATCTCGTTTCCAGTGCCTCCTTCGTTGGTGGCCGGATTTGCGACCCGTTGGGGAGAAGGTGCCAGCCAACAGGCCACCTCTCCCACCGGCTGGAATGATGCAAACAGCAAGCACAGCCAGATTCGCAGCCACTACCAACAGGCCGAAACCCTGCCAGCCGGTGACCAGGCCTTGGGCTGGGATACCCTGCCTGCCAAGGAAAAGCTGTCCGACTCCAGCTGGAGTAAGGCTCCGGAGCAGGAGGCAGACACCCAAACCCGGTGGCAAGCCACCAAGCCCACCGACCCAGCTCCAGCCTTGGCCCTTTGGAACAAAGCCCAGCCAGCCGACAGGCTTGCTACTACAGCCCTGTGGGGCCAGCCTGCGATCAAGGATCTGGCCTATGGCACACGCTGGTACAGGGTCGACACCACATCTCCGGAATGGCGGCTGAATGATCACCGGGAGCCTCCACTCTGGAACGATCCTCCCGGCGCATTGGCCTTCCGGTTCTCTATGGGCTCAGGGCTGCAAGGAAAGATTTATCGACCTGAAACCCTGCCACCGATCTGGTTTCGGTTTGGTGGCCGGATACCCGAACACCCGATTCAACCAAAAGATTATCTTCAGGGCATACATTGGCACCAGGCTGCACAGCATAATCATGCCGTCAGCATTTCTTGGGGAGAGGGCCGCTATGACCGGATCAGGGACAGGCTCAAGCAGATTCACTACAGCGGTGAAACCGATCCGGAACTTCCACCAGAACCTGCAGAAGAAAAGGACTGCTATCTGCTTATGAACAGTGTCAATGTAGTGCGTCTCTCCGATGAGGTGCCTGTCGAACTGCTGAATATCAGCATCGAGCTGGATATCGACTCCTTCACATGGCAGCTGCAAGCTACCGTGGCCAATCGGGCCACTCTGGCTTTAATTGAACCAGACGCTACCGGCACCAAGGATATCAAGGTGACCATCAACGGCTGGGAGTGGGTGTTTATGGTGGAAAGCTATGATGCCCAGCGCAGCTTTAACCGAGAGAGGTATTCTATCCGGGGGCACAGTCGCACCCGATTACTGTCGGAGCCTTACGCTCCACTGCGCACGAAAACTGAAGTTTCACCTATCAATGCCAAGCAAGCTGCACAGGCCGAACTCACCGATACCGGTTTCACTCTGACGTGGGACACAACCGCCACTGGATCAACACCTGACTGGACATTCCCTGCAGGTGTTTTCAGCTATGTGGATCAAAACCCGATGCAGGTGATTGCCAAGATTGCCACCACAGCCGGTGCAGTGGTGATCCCGGCCACGAACAGTGACAACCTCTTTATGCAGCCACGATACAAGTTCAGCCCTTGGGCATGGGGGGATGCCAGCACTGTCATCGATCACGCTGTGCCGGAAAGCATGGTGTTGAACCTCAGTCTGGAGTGGTCACCGGAGCCTGAGTACAACGCTGTTTATACCTCTGGGACTTATGAGGGCGTGGCCGTAGAAGTGACCCGCAGCGGTACGGCAGGTGATCAACCAGCACCGGATATTTTGGAAGACTGGCTTGTAGATGTGGCAGTGAATACCGAGCGCGGCAGGAACTTTTTGTCTGAGGGTGGCCAGCAGGCCGTTGTCCGTCTCGATATCCCCCTGACAACTTCCGGCCAGGAACCGGGGCTGGTTTTACCGGGAGAACTGGTGGAGGTTACGGAAACGCCATCGTGGGTGGGGCTGTGTTTGTCCACCAGCGTAAAGTCCACTGGTAGCGGCGCAGGCCGTGTGGTTCAAACCCTTAGCCTGGAGAGGCATTACTAATGGCTACCACCAATCCATGGAAACAATTTTCAGGCCTACTTCCCAAAAAAGCACAAATTATAGGTATGATTTCTAGCCATAATGACAACGGCACCAGTACTGTAATGTTGCGAAATGGTGCATCCTGCATAGCTAATGGGCAAGCAGTGGCTATCGGGCAAAGAGTACTTATACAAAGCCGTGAGATTATACGAGAAGTGCCCGCATTACCCGTATTTACAAGGATTATTTGATTTCACAAGGTCCTTCTTCCATAAGAAACACTGTACAGGTAATACGCCTATATCACTTCACATGAGAAGCTGGCAAAATAATTTTTTTATCGTTTCTCCAGACTGACTGCGCAGCCAAAGAGATGAAATGGGCATAGGGAATAATGTCCGAAGCGTGTTGACCGCGCAATTCCCCGGGCGGTAGCGTGCAATTTATATCGATTCAAGTGAAACCCTAATTAGTACACTGCCGCTCAGTCACAAACCGCGCACACAAACAAACCGACATGTCGATAGTAAATGAACATAATTGCAAAGCTAGAAGATGCCCTATCACATTTCTCTGAAGGTGAACTGACAGAGCTTCTAGGCAGTGAACACCTCGTTACTTTCAAGCAGATGTATGAGAGAGATCTCACCATTTCTGAGCTTATTTGTGCGGTTTCAACCATCTACGGAAGCAAAATTCTCAGCAATGCCGCTCTGAGAGAAAACCTCATCAATCGGCAACCATCTTCAACCGTCGACTCTTTAATTTTCTTTATTCTTGAGCAACTGGAACTCAATAGTGAAGTCATTAATGAAGTTTGCGACCGTTATGACTTTCTGAATCGATTAGCTGATGAACACGAACCTGTGTTCATGCAAGCTTTCGGCATGCAGGAAACTCAAGCGTCCAATCACATTACTCGAAGTTTGAAGGGTGTTATACCTGCTTACCCGATGTATCCATACCAGAGCAAGATCATCGAGAAGGTAGAAAGAATTTTTCAAGAAAGTGACGATAAAAGATGCGTGATTCATTTGCCTACTGGCGCTGGCAAAACAAGAACAGCTATGAATTTGGCATGCCAGCACTTAAGAGATAACCCTCATGGTTTAGTACTTTGGCTTGCCGACACATCTGAGCTCTGCGATCAAGCTTTTGATGAATTTGATAAAGCCTGGTCATCACTCGGTAATAGAGAAACCAAAATCTATGCCTACTATTCTTCCACAGATATTAGCCTGGGCGGGATTGACAGCGGCATGCTTATAGCCGGTTTGCAAAAAATGTATGCAGCTAGCAAAAAAGGCGAAAGACCAATCCTTTATGAGTACCTAAGAAAACATGTCACACTAATAATTTTTGATGAAGCTCATAAAGCCATTGCCCCGACATACGCTCAAATCGTTGGAGATATGTTCCGCTCCATTAGTGGCTCAACCAAATTAGTTGGATTAACAGCCACACCTGGCCGAAAATTGGAAGAAGATGGCGAAGATGAAAAGCTTGCTCAATTTTTTGGTCGGAATAAAGTCACCATGCAAGTTGCTGGTTACAAATCACCCATTGATTACCTTGTAACAGAGGGTTATTTGGCAAAAGCAGACTTCAGAAATATTGTTTATAATAGTGGCAAAATTCTGGATGTGGATGAGTTTGCGCACTCGAGCTACATCCGAAGACAGATAATGGAATATCTCTCAGATGATGAGATACGGAATAAGAAGTTGCTTGAGGTCATTAAAGATGAATATGAAAAAGATTCATCAATCATAGTATTCGCCTGTAGTGTGGAGCATGCCCGAAAACTTACAACTATGCTGGCTTTTGACGGCATAGAGTCCTACTCCCTCGACAGCAGCAACGACAATGAAAAATCCCGTAATTTCAAAATATCTGAGTATAAGAAAAGAAATGTTAGGGTTCTTATCAATTACAACATTTTAACAGCAGGTTTTGATGCCCCTGTTACCAATGTTGCAATTATTGCCCGCCCCACCGAATCCCTAGTCCAATATTCACAAATGGCAGGCCGGGCAATGAGGGGCGCAAGAAGTGGGGGAAACAAGGAATGCCGCGTTTACACGATACGTGACGATATACCTGCCTTCAAAAGTGTTCTCAAGGC
>CBDEWF010000055.1:0-51686 GCA_965243775.1 Sansalvadorimonas sp. | reverse complement strand
TTGATGACCCATGGCAGACTTTCCCGCAGCGGCAGACCAACATCATCCAGCAGCGCCATGGGAGCCGCTCCAGTGCCGCCATCACAGCTGTCGACAGTCACAAAATCAGGGCCGACTCTACTCCACGGCGAGCAATTTCGGCACAAAGGTCAAAAAGCCACTGCTGGCTGCCCAGAACAAACTTGATACCCACCGGCTTGCCGGTTACATTTCGCACCCGCTCAATCATATCCAGCAGATCCCCCACACTGCTGATCTCGGGATGACGGTTGGGGCTGATTGAGTCTTCTCCCTTATTGATCAACCGAATGCGGGCAATTTCTTCAGTCACTTTGGCTTCCGGCAAAATCCCCCCCTTTCCCCGGCTTAGCCCCCTGGCTGAGTTTGATCTCGAACATGCGAATCTGCTCATGGGCGGCCACTTCCTGCAACCGGTTATCATCCAGATTGCCATCAGCATTCCTGACACCATATTTGGCAGTGCCTATCTGGTAAATCAGATCACAGCCACTTTCGAGATGGTAGGGAGAAATGCCACCCTCCCCGGTATTCATCCAGCACCCGGACCGGGCTGCCCCCTGTGACAACGCCCTGACAGCAGGAACTGACAAAGCCCCGAAGCTCATACCTGAAATATTAAAGAGTGAGCCAGGCTGGTAGGGAAAACGTGTTCCTGGGCCAATCACAACAGAGGAAGTTTCCCTGGCCTCATCTTCGAGGGTCGGATTGAAGCCGTTAAGAAAAAGAATGGATCCTCTCTCCTTCACCGGCTTGCTAGAACCAAAGGCCACTGTCCGGTCAACATTTTTTGCTGCCCGATAAATCCAGGTCCGCTGAGCCCGGTTAAATGGCATCTCTTCACGGTCACCGGCAAAGAAATACTGCCGGAAAAACTCTCCTATATGCTCAAAGAGATATCGAAAACGTCCAATAACCGGATAGTTTCTCCGTACCGTGTGAGTAGTCTGCCTTTTATCAATGATGTAGAGAATGCCCAGCCACAGACATCCGGTTCCCAGAGCGAAAATAAACAGCGAATCCAGTATTTGCATGGATACTGTCAGAAACCGAAGGTATTCAAGGGAGAATGAGTTGAAATCCATGGTGCAGCCCGGGAAAGAGACTTTCCCAGATTGTCGGCATCAGGGGCAAAGACTATAGATCAGGCAGCCTGAGCAGGGCGTTTACCAAAAATATTCATGCTTCGGTAAAAATCCTGGATCCGTGCCAGATCTTCTTCATAGTTACCGGTTGGATAGAACACCTTGGTCACACCACCTTTCTTGGCTTTGAAGTCAAGGTAGCCAAGAGCTATTGGTACATTCGCTTTATGAGCGACATGATAAAAGCCGCTTTTCCACTGCTGCACTTTTTTTCTGGTTCCTTCTGGAGGGATCGTAATAATCAGCTCTTTGCGACGATTAAACTCGCTGACCAGCTGCTGAACCAATCCAGTATTTTGGCTTCTGTCGACAGGAATACCCCCCAGCCACTTCATAACAGGACCCATTGGTCCCTTGAACAGAGACGCTTTACCCATCCAGCGAGCCTTTATTCCCAGCCGGAAGAACATAGCCATAGTCACAGGAAAATCCCAGTTACTGGTATGGGGGAAAGCGATCATGACATATTTCTGAATATCAGGTGCCTGTCCATAAACTTTCCAACCAGTAAGCTTCAGACCAATCCTGCTAAGCAATCGGAAGATATGGTTAACGACTGGGGTATCGAAGACGGTGCGATTCATTAGTTATTAATATCCGAAACGTGCAACCAAAAATGGCATTGTACCTGTTACAGGAAGTCACACCCTGTTGTTTTTTACCATGAAAATAGGCACTGAACGGGCAAAAAGAACCCGCCTCGCCGACAGGCAAGGTTAGTCAATCTGCATGGCCTGATATCTTGTCAGGCTTTCTGTAACCCCGGCAGGTACTCGAACTTCTCCAGCATTTTCAGCCATCGTGGTGCGTTCTTGTGTACCATCAAAGCCTCATAATCAATATCCGGATCATGGTATGGCTGGAGCTTGCTCAGCAGGCAATGTATTACCCTGAGCATCTTATGAGCTATCGCAATAATGCTGCGCTTATGACCTCGCCGTATCACCAGGCTCTGGTATTTGCCTTTAAACTGGCTATTGGTTTTGATCGCAGCATTGGCCACTTCACAGAGCAGCCTCCTGAGCGACTGATTGCCCTTACGAGTTTTGCCACTCTTTCTTTTTCCGGCACTTTCATTATTTCCCGGACACAGCCCCGCCCAAGAGGATAATGACTCCCGACTGTTGAAGGCTGACATATCTGGGCCAATCTCCGCAATAACCCCTGCTGCTGCAATTTGATCGATCCCCGGCAAAGTTTGTAAAACTTGCCAAGGCTCCCGGTAGTCAGAACGCACTATCTGGAGGATGGCTTCGTCCAGCGCAGCTATCCGCATATCCAGATACTCAACGTGCTCTCTGATATCCTTGAGAACTGTGCGATGGGCTGGGGATAGCTCACCGTCCAGGCTTTTGAACAGTACGTCGATTTTACTCTTCATACGACCACGAGCCATCTTTGCCAGTTCGGCAGGATGTTTGCCATCAATCAACCCCTGGATCATGTCCTGGGCTGATTTCCCGTGAATATCACTGACTACACCGCCGAGGCGAATACCTGCATCATCCAGAATCTTGTGCAGACGGTTCTTTTCGGATGAACGCTGACTGATCAGTTTCTGACGACGGCGGAACAACAACCGAAGCTGCTGGATGTCAGGTGGAGGGACAAAGCTGGGGCGAAGCAACCCGCAACGTCCGAGGGAGGCCAGCCACTGACTGTCGAGTACATCCGTCTTGCGACCAGGGACATTCTTGACGTGGCGGGCATTCACAACCCAGACATTCAGCCCGGCCCGGGCAAGGATGTCATGAATGCATTGCCAGTAGTTGCCCGTACTTTCCATCACCACAAGCTCCACAGCCTGTTCCACCAGAAAGTCCCTGAGGGCTTTGCGATCTCGGCGAAAAGTTTTGAAGGTCCGGGTCTGTTCGTTGACGCTGCCATCATCATCTTCGACCTGTACGGTCACCATGACCATCATTTTGTGAACATCAAGGCCAGCACAAGACTTCAAAATGGACTGCATCGGGCTATTCTCTCTCACTCAAGGATGAGGGCAGAGCCTGATGGAAGAATCGAAGGCCATAAGCTGACAGGTCAGCAGAGGTCTTTTTACCATGCGTTCACCGTCGTGAGACGGGAAACAATTTGGGGTACGAGCGATTCATCCGGGTCAGTTTGAGTTCAGGGTTTATGCCGCTGAAAAATTTGTCGACCATAGTCAGGCTCTGCCAACACCCTTGATTAAGGCGCATGACTTCACCATTTTCATGGTTCGGGGTGGCCAAAGCTTGGCCATGACTGTTTGTAACCTGAAAACATACAAAACAAATACCTTATTCAGGACATTATCACCAACTATTTTTGGGGCTTTCTCAGGTTGGCAGATGAAAGTGAGGGGTTGAAACAGAAATAGCCTTCAGGCAAAGGTTGATTTGAACGGATCAACATTTCTGAAGGATCAGGCATGTCTACAACGCCCTCACTGCGTCCTATGTTCTCATTTCCCGGCTGGGTAATCGACCACATTGATATTAATTGGGATGAATCTGTGGCTACAGTTTCCCTGCGCAGGGATGGTCGCATACAGCAGTTCAGATGCAGTCAGTGTCAGAACCCAATGGGTAAAATCCGTGAGAATGAGCGTACCGTGCTGGACTTGCCGCTGGGTACTCTGGATGTGCAATTATGCTTCACTGTTTACCAGGGACGGTGTTCCCACTGTGGGCACATTGAAACAGTCACGCCTCCCGGGTTGGCTCCCAAAGCGCAGGCTACTGAACGGCTGAAGCAACATGTCAGTCATCTCTGCCGCTATATGCCCTGCAACAAGATTCCTGAATTCATCTCTATCTCGCATCATACGGCCAGGCGCTGGGATAAAGAGATATTGATGAAAACTCTGCCAGCCCCTGACCTGGATAACATACGAGCCCTGTTGATTGATGAGAAATCCATTGGTAAAGGACACCATTACCTGACTGTTGTTCTGAATGCTGATACGGGCGAAACCCTGTTCCTTGGTGAAGGCAAGCGAAAAGCCACCCTGGACCAATTCCTCAGCCGCTTAACTCCGGAACAAAAGTCTCGCATTGAATGTGTGGGTATAGACCGTGGTGGTAGCTACAAAGCGTCGGTCAGGGAGCACCTTCCTGACGCCGATATCGTTTACGACAAGTTTCACATTATTGCCAATTACAACGATGTCATAGATAAAATCCGTCGTCGGGAATGGAGGCAGGCTGAAGTTGATGATAAGCCTTTCATCAAGGGGCAGCGCTTCAATTTGTTCAGGAACCCTGAGAACCTCACCCCCAAGGGAGAAAGCTGTCTGAAAGAACTGTTGGCTATGAACGAAGACCTGTACCAAGCCTACACCCTGAAGGATATGCTCAAGCAGCTCTGGACGTACACTTACAAAGGTTGTGCCAGTAAGTTTCTCGACAGGTGGATCGAGCTGGCCACAGAAACAGGCATTGGCGAACTCAGGCGGTTTGCCAAAGGGTTGGATCGGGCCAGAGAAGGACTCCTGTCATACTGTCAGCACCGAATAACCAGTGCAAAAATTGAGGCCTTTAACGGTGTGATCAAACGTATTGTCTACAAGGCTTGTGGCTATAACGACCTTGAATATCTGTATCTGAAAATCCGGCAGGAGGCTCAGATATGATCTGCCAACCTGAGAAAGCCCCCTATTTTTCAGACCTTAATTGAACTGTCAAATTGAACGACAATGGCCAGCAACAACCCCATGGTATCGACAAGGATGTGACGCTTACGTCCTTTGATCTTCTTACCTGCATCGTACCCTTTTTCAGGACCACAACAGCAGTCGTTTTTATACTTTGGCTATCGAGGCAGTCTGCTGCCGGATGCTTGTGTCGCCCTGATTTGCGATGAACTCTTGCACGCAGCGTATCGTGAATACATAGTCAGATATTATTCTTTCGCCACGACTAGAAATAGTGATAGACCGTTTTCCAGCAAGGAAGGTCTTTTGGCAGTGCCGCCCACTGGCCCCCGGTTTTCAGGACATAAAAGATACCTTTGAGAACCTTGCGAAGACCGACTGTCCGACATTCTTTTGGGCTGCGGGTAGCAGTTCCTGAAGCTCCTTCCAGACTCCATGGCTCAAATCTGATGGGTAGCGCTTGTGACCGGACTTTCTACGACGTTTCTTGCTCAGGAGGTTACTACAAAAAGTCCAATTTTCGAGAAATTTGTCAGTCAGTTCTACTTTTCAGACAGCTTCTTAGTAACAAGCAGTTATTCGTTACTCCAACTGTTTCCTACAGTGACACTCCTGAAACTGTGGAGCAAGTAAGATCAACCACCGGCAGCTCAAGCGCCTGTCTTTTGAGATATTGGCATAACACCTGCCTTATTAAATTTTCACCGGAAGTTTGCAATGCGGGATTTTTCAAGATAGTTGTCTCTCGTCAACAAAACGACCTTTCGGAAGGGATATGCTGCACCCGCCATTCGGGTTACATTAAAACCTATACGGCACATACGTAGCTGATGAAAATGGACTACTGCCCCGGAGCAGTCATGAGCAAGCCAGAACTTAACCATATGATCGCCTATTTACAGCGATTGGGTGTAAAAGTTAGCAACCCTGACCCAAGACGGATAGAAGCCGAATATTTCCGCAAAATTTATAACGTTATGCCCAGAGAGCAGGCTCTGGAACAACTGGCAGATTCAGATAAAAAAACCAAACGGGTTCACCGTCAGCACGTTACCTGAATGAGACTCTAATTGAGTAGAGTCAATACAGTTTTAATGAAAGCCGCTCTGTTCTGAAGCGGCTTTTTTGATTGAGAATGATAAAAAATTGACACATCGCTTTTTTGACCACCAAGAAATGTAAAGACTGTCTTAATTAACTTTCGACATACTCCCGGCTGTCTATCCTTAATTCATTCAGCATTGCTTTGCATAGCCGAATTCAATCTCACCCCCCTACACTACACGGATGTATGTCATGAAGCGTTTGATTCTTGCCCTTCTCGTCTTTTCGGGAGTATCTCGGGCTGACAGCGAACAGTGTCAGTCACTTTTTTCTACGAATAAACATGCCGATGCCCTTATTCAGTGTCACAGTGCTGCAAAATCTGGAGACACCCAGGCTGCCTGGCTGATGGGTCAGATGAACAGCCAGGGGCTTGGAACAGACAAGAATGAAATCAAGGCTCTGGACTGGTTCCGCATGGCCGCCAGCAAAGGTCATGTGGATGCCCAGTACAACCTGGCGGTTATGCTTGATATGGGCAACGGTATCGAAGAGAACAACCCCAAAGCTGTACATTGGTACAGCAAAGCGGCTGAGCAGAACCATATCCATGCACAACATAACCTGGCTCTTATGTACGCCCATGGCGAGGGCGTAGAGCAGGACTATGAAACAGCTCTGAGCTGGACCCGTAAGGCAGCTGAGAATGGTCTGGCAGAATCCCAGTACCTGATGGGACAGATGTACCGTGGCAACGGCGAGCTGGTAAAAAATGACCCCGTTACCGCACTCGACTGGTTCAAAAAGGCCGGGGAACAGGGACATATGAAATCCCAGGTCATTCTTGGAGTTTCTTATGCCAAGGGCATTGGTACTCAACCCGATCCTGACCAGGCCATGGACTGGTCCCGTCAGGCTGCCTTCCAGGGTAGCCCTCAGGCTCAGTTTCTGCTCGGTGTTCTACATGCCCGATATGGCGAAGATAACCAGGATCTGCAGCAAGCCGTTGCCTGGTTGACTGTAGCACTGGCTGGTGGGTTTTCCGCAGCTATGGAGCCTCTACAGAACCTGACAGCCAGCCTGTCAAAAGATGAGGTCAAGGAAGCCCAGGAGAGTGCCCAGGCTATTATCGATACTATTCAGCGCCAGCAAAACAGAAGGCAGGGCGCCTGAACAGCCTTTCACAAGGATCAAACGCAGAAAAGCCCAGCTGTTTCCAGTTGGGCTTTTTTATATGGTCGGCGAGAGAGGATTTGAACCTCCGACCCCCACAACCCGAATGTGGTGCGCTACCAGGCTGCGCTACTCGCCGAGTGTGGGAAATATTACAAACCCGGTAGAAACCTTACAAGTTAGTGAAAACCGCATAGACTTCCTGCGTTATTCACCTAAAGTCTGGCCGAGAATAGCACCCGTAGCGAGATGAGCAGCTGGATCGTCTACTCCCGGTCAGGCTCCTAACTGATCCCTGCGACACTGTTTCAGAGTATCAGCAATCAAGAATGCCATTTCCAGGGACTGACTGGCATTCATCCGGGGGTCACAGTGGGTATGGTAACGCTCCGATAGTGCTTCTTCCGTCACCCTTTTGCTGCCACCTATACACTCGGTCACATTCTGCCCGGTCATCTCAAAGTGAACACCACCAGCATAGGTACCTTCAGCGCGGTGAACAGCAAAGAAGCTGCGCACTTCCTGTAAAATGCGATCAACATCCCGGGTCTTGTAGTTGCCCGCGGTAATAGTATTTCCATGCATGGGGTCGGAACTCCACACCACCTTGCGGCCTTCCCTTTCCACTGCCCGAATCAAAGAAGGTAACCCTTTCTCCACACTGTCTGCTCCCATCCGTACAATAATGGTCGAACGGCCAGGCAAGTTCTCTGGGTTAACCCTGTCCAGGAGGCGGATCAGGTCATCCGGATCCAGCAACGGACCAGCCTTGATACCGATAGGATTATGAACACCCCGAACAAACTCGATATGGGCTCCATCCGGCTGACGGGTTCTATCGCCAATCCAAAGCATATGGGCAGAGCAGTCATACCAGTCACCGGTTAGACTATCCTTCCGGGTCAACGCCTGCTCATAGGGCAGCAACAGGGCTTCGTGGGAGGTATAAAAACTGGTCTCGCGAATAGCTGCACTGTTCTCAGCGGTAATACCACAGGCCTTCATAAAGGCCAGGGTTTCATCAATCCTCTCAGCCATCTGCTGGTAATGCTCAGACTCTGGCGTGGCCTTAACAAAATCCAGATTCCAGGCATGTACCTGCTCCAGGGAGGCCAAGCCACCCTGGGCAAAAGCCCGTAACAGGTTCAGTGTTGAAGCTGCCTGGTGATAAACCGCCAGCATGCGCTCAGGATCAGGGGTACGGGCCTGGGGAGAAAATTCATTGCTGTTTATGATATCTCCGCGGTAAGTCAGCAACTCTACACCATCATGGATCTCTGTGACCTTGGAACGGGGCTTGGCAAACTGTCCGGCCAGGCGCCCCACTTTAACAACCGGACAGCTGGCCCCAAAGGTCAGCACTACTGCCATCTGCATCAAAACCTTAAAGGTGTCGCGAATATTGACCGCACTGAATTCTGCAAAGCTCTCAGCACAATCTCCTCCCTGCAACAGGAAAGACTGCCCCTCGGCAACGCTGGCCAGCTGACTGGTCAGAGCCCTTACTTCTCCGGCAAACACCAATGGAGGCTGTTTGCTCAGCCGGTCTTCCACCAGCTGCAGCTTGGCTTTATCCGGGTATTCGGGCATCTGCAGGGCCTGGTGCTTTTTCCAGCTGTCAGGTGTCCATATGGACATGGAAACTCACTCCCTTTGTACTAATTATTGAGTTCGGAATATCTTACCCACCAACTCAAGATAACGAGAAAGGTGCTTTTTTGCTCATTTGCTCGCGTTTGTTGGCTTACCGGAAAAAGCAATCACACATATCAGAGGTGCCTGATTGCTTTTCCAGCCATAGCGGTTATCTGTGTAGCGGGGAGGTCACAATACCATTATCAGGACATAAGCACACTAGAGTTGAGAAAAGTTATAGCAACGTTGTCAGTATTTCTGACAATAAAAGATTTCTCCTTGTACAGAGAGAAACCTTTGCATATTATTCATGCAACAAAGATTTACTGAATTAAAGCCAATATGAAAACAATGACTTCAACCACCATAAAAATCATGACCGGTATGATTAAAGGGATCATTCGCCGGGGGTGGGTTGCAGTCTAGAAAAAGACCAGATTCAAAAAGCCTCCGCACCGAAAGGTCCGGGGGCTTTTTCATATCAGGGTATTGTAAAGTTAAGAGGAGGAAGTCTAATGAGCCATTATCGCCTGAAGCTTGTCGCAGCCAATACCCCCGGCTGCCTGGAAAGAGTACTGAACAACAGCCGCAGCGGCGGTTTTGATGTCGATAATTTCAGTGCATCACTGTGCCCGGTCAAGAACCAGTATGATATTGATATCCGCGTATCCGGTGGTTCCGGGCAGAACGATTTGATTCTCGCTCTGCTGCAGGAAAGTGATATTCGCTCGCTAACGCCATGCCGGCGGTAACAGCTGCGAAATCAGTGAAGATAGGGTTTTTCATCGGAAGCACGTTCAGACATAGTCACTGGGTCGTTTTCAACAGGCAGATATTGCAGCTGTTGACACTCATGGAGAAGCTGGCTCTTGGTTTCCGAAGCTACCCCGAAAAACTCATGGAACTGAGCAACCGTCACCCCCTGGGAAGTCAGAATGGATGATGTCATCACCAGCATCGGAACAGTTTCATCCGGGGTATCCAGAAACAGCTTCAGGGTTGGATAGGACATATTCATACGGGTCAGATCTGCCGTTACTGGCAGAATACCGGCATTACGTACTTCCAACTCTGTTGTGAACAGAATGCCCCAGGGTTCAACAAACAGTCGGCTGTCGAGAACCCCATCCTGAGCCTGCAGAGACGAAATATGCAGACCGCTGCACTGGTCACAAACATAAGACTGATAGCCCACCTCGCTTAACCATTTCTCCAGCAAGGCTATATCCGGCACCAGCAAATCATGCATGTCAGTTATTCCCACCAACAAAAAGCAGGAACTTTACTCCTATTGCAAAGGAATAGCGACTCGAGAAATTCTACTTGTCAGGAAAATGAATATTCCTGAAATTTTTTACTTATACAGCTATACGACGATTGTCTATCTATTGACGAACAAGGGCCAATTTTAACCCAAGCATTACCATCACACTGCCAGTCATACCATGAAAAGCTTTGGAAAATCGGGGCGAAGCCAGCAGATGACGAGCCCGACTCATCATAAATGCCAAAAAGCACTGCCAGCTCATGCAGATAACGAAATGCAGGCCAGCCAAAACCTGGGATTGCCAGAAGGCTGAACCTTCAGAATTTATAAACTGAGGCATAAACGCCATATAGAAGATTACTGTCTTGGGATTGAGAACATTGGACAGCAGTCCTTCACGGAAAGAACGCAGGGAGCTTATGGACTCTTTGATGTTACTGGCTTCGGAAACTGGAAGCCCATGATTCAGTTTCATCTGTCTCAGACTGGTAAAGCCCAGCCAGATGAGGTAAGCAGCACCGGCATACTTTAACACACTGAATGCGATAGCAGACTGCAGCAGAATCACAGAAATACCAACGGCAGACACTGTCGCATGAACAAACAGCCCAGTACAGATACCAAGACTGGAGAAGACACCATCGGTTACTCCACCCCTGCTGGAGTTACGGATAACCAGCAGGGTATCAACCCCGGGAGTCAGTGAGAGCAAAGTTAAAGCTACAAGCGCAGACCATACATCTACCAGCACAATTCAATCCTCAGGAATAGCTTGATTAGGGTCTATTGACATAAGTTCGTGCAACTCGACATTCAACAACGGCCAATAGAAAGAGTGTAGTGATTAAAGCTGTAGATCTTACTCTAATGCGCTTAGCTCTTCACTCTATGCCTATGATGGTTGCTATGTATCTAATATTTATCTGGTGTACGATGCACGGTTATGGCCAGCTGGATTGTACGATACTGGGTCTTTTACTTAGGGACAGTTTTATTGGATGCTACAGTTACGCTGGAAAATGCCAGTGGAACCAGTAGAGCTGCTGGAGCTTTCCCACTCAGGGAATAACTGTTGCGGTGGAGGAAGCACTAGTTTTGCATCAAGCTTTGCCAAATCAATACTGTTTCGACAGGCTCTTTCCAGAGCCGGATGAGAATCCTTATAGTCATGCAATGTTTTTAATTGATCTGTAGTGAACAAGTTATAGCGGATAGCCTTCAATAAGATGCGAAGACAGTAGGTTTGAAGGTAGTCAATCTGCAAACAGTTCGCTATTCCATAAAGTTCAATAACCTCTTCAGCATTAAGTTCTTCAACCTTTTCAAGATTGTATTTTGTCAAGAACTGCAGCAGTGCCTCCAAGACAGGTCCCTCTCGTACAAATTCTTCCAAGTTAAAAGTTGCAAGAGAACTCTTTTTTTGTGGTGCAGGAGAACTCTTTATTTGTAATGAAGTGAATTCTTGTCCTGTGGTGAAATAGCTTGAGCCAAGCCGTTCAAGTATAGAAAAATAAACCTTTACCTTTTGTTTTGGTGTTTTGATGATAACTTCAGTGCCTGCGCTATCTGTTAGTAGCTCTGGTAGCGATTGTTCCGGTAGCTTATCAAGCTCTTGAGTTACAGCTTGATTCTGTCTGGATATAAACAACCATTTACACACCCCAACAATCCTTAAAATACAGTCCAGGTAAGTATCTACTTTTTTTCTTCGATTGAGGAAATCAAGCTGAGCTTTAGATGATAGATTTTCAGCAGGTAAAGAGTTCAATTTTGACTGACAACCTAAAATGACACGCTCAAGTCTTAGATAATTTTTAATTTCCTGGGGGGAATCATGTTGTTGTGAGATCCCATCCCAAAGTTCTCTGAGCAGCTGCTCAATCTCTTTTGTGGAACGGAAAGATTCGGGCATTACTTTTTGCTTAACCCCCTGCTTATCGGTGAAAGTGCTATTCAAAAAATCATCGATCTCGGGAGTAACAGTATCAGCACTAAATTGAGGAGCACCTTCCACGACATGAAAACACGTTATCCCTGGCGGTACCGGAGCAATAACATCTCCAAGTTGTTCCACTATAGCTGTTCTAGGGTTAATTTCTCTACCCTGATAGATGAGTCTTTTGTCGAATAAAGAAACGCCTTTTTTCGCAAAATTAATGTAAGTCTTTATTAGAGGCGTATCCAAATCGATTGTATTATCTGTTATTCCTACGTTTTTTCCTCCAGGACTTTTAAAAGAAGTCAGTATTTGTTTCTCTGACTTCTCAAATGAACACTCGATACTTTCAGCCTTCTCCCACTCTTTTATAAGTGATGCTAAAGGAGTGTCCTGGTATCGACTGTTGTCATCCAGAACCGAAGCCAGGGTCTGAACCGGGCATGTATCCGGAAAATCTATATCATGACTTGCCACTGTTCTATCCGTTATAGGGGGATGATCAGTCCGAGTTTTTTTCTCAGCAGGCCCCATGAATGATTCCGAGGTACCTGATGCATCAGAAGGGGCTTTTCGAGTTCGCTTTCCAGTTGTAACTAGCGGGGGTACTTGGCCTTTATCAGAAGAAGGGGGTAGCTTTTTTGAATTCATAATACTGACCTCAATACTCATTGAGACTTTAGAGGTCAGTGCCTACAGGAAAGTTTTCGTTATGTTATCGATACAAACCAAACTGTCTTGGTGTTACTCATCACAAACAGATAAATTACCGGTACTCGCCAGATCAATCAGTGGCTACCGGGCGGGATGGATTGATAATCCACTCACTCCAGGAACCAGCATAAAGCTTGGGCAGCGGCAGACCAGCCAGATGCATGGCAAAAATATTATGACAGGCTGTTACACCAGAACCGCAATAGCAAATATTCTCGCTATTCTGCCAGCGTTGAAAACGCTGTTGCAATTGTTCGACAGATAGAAACCGGCCATGCCTGTCCATATTATCCAGAAAAGGAACACACTCAGCGCCTGGGATATGTCCGGCTACAGGATCAATCGGTTCACACTCTCCCCGAAAGCGGGCCATGTTCCGGGCATCCAGCAGACAGGTATCACTCTCCAGAGCAGATTCAACATCTGCAGTGGAAACCACAGAACCGGGCACAGAGACCGGGCAGTAATCCGTAACGGACAGTTCAGGGATTTTACTACTCTGGGGATTTCCCTGTGCCACCCAAGTTTTAAATCCACCATGGAGGATACTGACCTGCGGGTGCCCCAGCCAGACCTTTAACAGCCACCAGAACCGGGAAGCCATAGCATGACTGCCCTCATCATATATGACAACGCGGGTATTCTCTGACACTCCCCATTTTTGTAAGCGGGCGACCAGCTCTTGGACTGGAGGAAGGGGGTGTCGCCCAGTGATACCGGGTACAATCTTGCCAGAAAGATCGCTTTCCAAATCAGCAAATACAGCACCCGGGATATGCCCTTTTCGGTAAAGGGTTAACCCTTCATCTGAATCTTGCAGACTAAAGCGGGTATCAAAAAACCTGAAATCATCTTGATCAAGACGGGACATCAGCCACGAAGGCTCTACCAAACTGTCCAAATTATTTGTTCCCCGGCTGCCGAACCACCTGCCCATCAATAATAACCTTTCCGGCCAGTACCTCATCCAGATCAATATCATCCGGTCTGACAGGATCCCGAATAATTATCCGGGTAACATCACCACTTAAATCATCGATGTTGGAATCCTTGCCCTCATCAGGATCAGAATACTCTTCATAGGCTGGAACAGGGGGCTGCTCAAGTTCAGCAATTTCCGGAATATCCAGAAGCTCACCGCCTTCTTCCCGATCAAGCCATAACCAGCCCGCAGCCAGAATCACCAAGCCCGCCACAACACCAACTGCCACTTGTGTTTCTTTTTTCATAACACCGCCCGTTACGCGCGATTGTATTGCCAAAGCAGTGAGTGTAAGGGGTGACGCGAACGACCAGCAAGGGCAGAAAGAGAAAGAGGCATCTGCAAACAGACAAAAGCAGACTATGTGCTCTGTGGGTCAAGTGCCCTTTTCGTCACCCTGAAGTGATGAAAAAGGCACTTCCATAACAAAAAGAGTCTATCAGTGTCCTGAATGAACAACACGGCTGGTACGCCCACGGGTAAGAACCTTAACGCGATCTCCTGTCCGGAAGCTATTATCTTTCTCAACCTGTTGCACAACCGAGACATGATTGCCATTATCAAGGCGTATGGTGATGTTCAGGCCTGCGCTTTCAGTCAGCTTGTTTTCTGCTGCATTGCCCAGAAGACCTCCTGCCACAGCACCAGCAATGGAAGCCAGAGTTTTGCCCTTGCCGCCACCAATAGTTGACCCGGCGACTCCCCCTGCAGCAGCTCCAGCCATGGCTCCCACACCAGAGCGAGCGCCTTCCAGCTGAACAGATTCAATTTCTACAATTTCCCCAAACTGAACACTCTGCATGGTTCTGGCTTCAACCCGGTCATAACGGTTGCCGGTCAGATCAGACATACAGCCCCCTGCCAGCATTAAAGTTGCCAAAAGACTGAAAAAGACAGGAATACGCAGTAATTTCATTCTTGTTAACCTCCACTGTTGAATAAAGACTCACCCCTTAGGCACCCTTTCTCAGTTTAGGTTCAATATCGCCTTTCTCCCGGGCTGTAACCTTGGTCAAATCACTCTACCCACACTCTGGCATTCCTGAACATCTGCATCCAGGGTCCATCTTCCTGCCAGTCATCAGGATGCCAGGAGTTCTGCATTGAACGGAATACCCGCTCAGGATGGGGCATCATAACTGTAACTCGCCCGTCCTGGCTGGTCAGCCCGGTAATGCCATCAGGAGAACCATTGGGGTTAAAGGGATAACGCTCTGTAGTGCGGCCATGATTGTCGATATAACGCAGAGCAACCTGACCCGCAGCGGTGATATCAATACGGTTATCAATACCGGCAAACTCAGCCATACCTTCACCATGGGCTACGGCTACGGGTAACCGGGCACCTTCCATCCCCTGCAGAAAAATGGATGGGCTCTTTTGAACCTGCACCATCACAGTCCGGGCTTCAAACTGCTCCGACTCATTGCGGACAAAACGGGGCCAGTTCTCTGTTCCCGGAATCAGCTCATGGAGGGCCGAAAACATCTGACAGCCATTGCAGACACCCAGGGCAAAGGTCTCCCGATTCTGAAAAAATGCTTCAAACTCTTCCCTGACCCGGTTATTAAACAGGATGGATTTGGCCCAGCCACCACCGGCTCCCAGCACATCACCATAGGAGAAACCTCCACAGGCCACCAGCCCTCGGTATTGCTGCAGATCCTGCTGGCCACTGAGCAGATCACTCATATGGACATCAACCGCATCAAACCCGGCTCGGTCAAAAGCTGCTGCCATCTCTACCTGACCATTCACCCCCTGTTCCCTGAGCACTGCAAGCCTGGGTCGTACCCCGATCGCAATCATGGGTGCCGCAATATCCCTGTTGATATTCCAGCTCACTACGGCGTGCAGCCCAGGATCCTTATCATCCAGCAGGTTATCAAACTCTTGCCGGGCACATCTAGCATTATCCCGCAGGGACTGGATCTGGTAACTGGTTTCCGACCACATCCGCTGATAGCGGATACGGTTACCGTCCAGAACAGATTCTCCGTACAGGGTAAAGTGAATCTGTTGAGCCGATGCCAGTTTACCAATGGTATGGGTACAGCCAGACAGGCCAAAGCTGGCCAGGCAGTCTTTGACATGACCCTTATCTTCGGCGCGAACCTGTAGCACAGCCCCAAGCTCTTCGTTGAAAAGAACAGCAGGAAGCTGTGCCCGGTGACTAGTCAGCTTATCCAGTTTCACCGACAGGCCGGTATGACCAGCAAAGGCCATCTCCAGCAGAGTGACAAACAAACCACCATCAGAGCGATCATGGTAGGCAAGGATTTTCTTTTCACTCAACAGCTGCTGAATGGCCTGGAATAAAGATTTCAAATCCTGTGGTTCATCCAGATCTGCCGGTCTTGCTCCCACTTCTCCGTAAACCTGAGCCAGCGCTGAGCCACCCAGGCGGTCTCTGCCCCGTCCGAGGTCTACCAGAATCAGGGACGTCTCGCCCACATCAGTGCGTAGCTGAGGCGTTACCCCCAATCGTACATCCGAAACAGGTGCAAAAGCAGAGATCACCAGAGAAAGAGGGGCAGTCACAGATTTCTGCTGGCCGTTATCCTGCCATGTGGTACCCATTGACATGGAATCCTTGCCTACAGGAATGGTGATACCCAGCTCAGGACAGAACTCCATGCCCACGGCTTTCACCGTATCGTACAGACGTTCATCTTCTCCTGGATGACCAGCAGCCGCCATCCAGTTGGCAGAAAGGCGGATATCAGACAAGTTCTGAATCCGGGCGCTGGCAATATTGGTAATCGCTTCAGCCACCGCCATGCGGCCCGATGCCGGAGCGTCCAGAAGGGCTACCGGCGTGCGTTCGCCCATAGACATGGCTTCACCGGTCGTTTCGGTATAGCTGCTGGTGGTCACGGCACAATCTGCCACCGGCACCTGCCAGGGCCCGACCATCTGATCCCGAGCTACCTGACCGGTAATGGAGCGATCACCGATGGTAATCAGGAAACTTTTGCTGGCAACTGCCGGCAGCCTGAGAATACGTTCTGCGGCATCGTCCAGATCAATGCCGGTAGCCTCCAAGGGTTTGACTTCGAAACTCCTGCGCTCAACAGAACGGTGCATCCTGGGTGGTTTGCCCAGCAGAACATCGAGGGGCATATCGACGGGCTGATTTTCAAAGTGGCTGTCGTTTACCAACAGGTGGGCTTCCTGAATAGCCTCCCCTACGACGGCAAAGGGACAGCGTTCCCGCTTACAGATTTCTTCAAAGACCGCCATATTTTCCGGGGCAACGGCCAGCACGTAACGCTCCTGAGACTCGTTACACCAGAGCGCAAGAGGGCTCATTCCCGGCTCATCACTGGGTACATCACGCAGTTCAAAGCAACCACCCCGGCCACCATCACTGATCAGCTCAGGAAGGGCATTGGAAAGACCACCGGCCCCCACATCATGAATAAACAGCAGAGGATTGTCGCTCCCCATCTGCCAGCAACGGTCAATGACTTCCTGACAGCGCCGCTCCATCTCCGGGTTATCCCGCTGCACAGAGGCAAAATCGAGATCTTCCTGACCACAGCTGGAAGCCATAGAGGAGGCTGCCCCGCCACCCAGACCTATCTGCATAGCCGGTCCACCCAGCACGATCAGCTTGCTTCCGGCCGGGTACTCTCCCTTGTCAATATGGGACGCACTGATATTCCCCAGGCCACCGGCAATCATGATGGGCTTGTGATATCCCCGGACTTCCTCACCAGCGGGACCGTTAACCTTTTGTTCATAGGTACGGAAATAACCACACAGGTTAGGGCGACCAAATTCATTGTTAAATCCAGCTCCCCCGAGAGGACCTTCGATCATAATATCGAGAGCGGAGACAATCCGGTCCGGTTTGCCATAGTCTCCTTCCCAGGGCTGGCGGTAACCAGGAATATTGAGGTTGGAAACGGTAAATCCGGTCAGGCCCGCCTTGGGCTTACCTCCCCGGCCTGTCGCACCCTCATCACGAATTTCTCCGCCAGAGCCGGTGGAAGCTCCGGGCCAGGGGGCAATCGCTGTCGGGTGGTTATGGGTCTCCACCTTCATCAGGATATGAATATCCTCCTCGGTGTAGCGGTAGCTGCGGGTCTTCGGGTCAGGGAAGAAACGCCCTCCCTTCCAACCTTTGATCACCGCAGCATTATCCTTGTAGGCGGACAGAACACCTTCGGAATTTATCTCATGGGTATTACGAATCATGGCAAACAGGGACTTTTCCTGTGCCTCTCCATCAATATCCCAGGATGCATTGAAAATCTTGTGGCGACAGTGCTCAGAGTTGGCCTGGGCAAACATCATCAACTCTACATCACTGGGGTCTCGGCCCAGGTTACTAAAACTCTGCTCCAGATAATCGATTTCATCATCAGCCAGGGCCAGCCCCAGATCTCGGTTGGCCTTCGCCAGAGCTTCCCGGCCCTCAATGGTCACAGGAACCCACGTCAAGGGGCCGGGCTGGGCTTCGGCAAACAACTGGCTGGCTTCTCCCGGTGAGCTCATCACAACCTCTGTCATCCGATCATGGAGCAGAGCTTCTATCTTCACCTGCTCATCAAGAGTAAAAGGAACCGAACTCTCAACGTGATAGGAGATCCCCCGCTCCAGCCGGTGAATCTCTGTGACACCACAGTTTCGGGCAATTTCTGTAGCCTTGCTGGACCAGGGTGAGATGGTTCCGGGGCGGGGAGTGACCAGGAACAGCTGTCCGGCAAGCTTCTGCTGTGCCCGATGAGGACCATACTGCAGTAACTGCTCCAGAATGGTTCGACTGCGGGTTGAAAGAGCATCATGCAGATCTGCAAAGTGTAGGAACTCCGCATAAAGCCCGATGACCCCAGGAACCTGCTGCTTTAAGGCTTTTAATAATTTTGATGACCGAAACGGGGAGAGAGCAGGGTTACCGCAGAGAATCTCCATAAGAATAATGATCCTTGAAATTCAGGTCTTGTTAGCGAGCATGCCGTATAATACAGCGACATCCACGCCCCCACCAGTTATTAACCACTACCTGATACAACCTGAGCAGAACCCTATCAACCTAGACATAAGTATGAGCAACCATACCACCAGTTCAGTGTCTAAACAGGTAATCAAGGACAAAAACTGGAAAATCATATGGATACGATGACTTACTCAACAGGACAGCAAATTTCACCCTGGATGGCTTTTTTGACTTTTCTGGCTATAGGGCTGGCTCTGGCTGTTCTGGCTATGCTGTCTGCTCTGCCTGCTGGCCGCATCCAGCAGGCCAGCTGTTGCTCAGAGCAATTGCTCGATATTGATTCCGAAAAAAGTACCCACCTGGCCCGCCTGAAGTGGGAGTACTTCCTGCTGCAGGATCTTACACCCGAAACCCGGGATATTTCCCCGGCAAATCCTGCAGAGACAGTACGTCCCCTTACAGCAGGCGAGGCCCACAGTCTTGAAACCCACATGTCTCACCGACTGCCAAGGTACCAGGACTTGTTCCAGACTGTGGCTGGGGAACATGCCATCGACTGGCACCTGGTGGCGGCTATCAGCTATCAGGAGTCTCACTGGCACCCTAAGGCCAAGTCGCCCACCGGAGTCAGGGGTATGATGATGCTGACACTGCCAACGGCAAAAGAATTAGGTATTCGCAACCGTCTGGATGCTGAACAGAGTGTCCGGGGTGGTGTCCGCTACCTGCTGCAGCTTAAGCGGAGACTGCCAGAAAGCATCCAGGAACCAGACCGAACCTGGCAGGCCCTGGCCGCATATAATGTAGGCATTGGACATCTGTATGATGCCCGGATTCTGGCCCGTAATCATGGCCTGAATCCGGATAACTGGAAAGATGTGCGTGACTGCCTGCTAAGGCTGGAAGACCCCAGCTGGCACAAGCAGGTTCGCTATGGTTATGCTCGTGGCTCTGAGCCGGTTCAGTATGTTGATAATATCCAGCGTTACTACCGCTATCTTCTGTCAGCCCAGACCGATGCAGCCCGACGTGTGGTTGCCAGTCGCAGCAAAAACCGTAATCAGATTCTCTGATTTAGCCAGCCGCCAGTTCCTGTAACCTGCGGCGGCGCTCAGCTTTCTTCTGCTCTCTCCTGCGGCGGAAGAAGGCTGACAGCATGGTTGAGCACTCACCGGCCAGTACTCCCCCGGTCAGCTCCACGAAATGGTTCAGGCTGTTTCTCTGCAGAGCCTGATCCTTGCTGACAACCGCCCCGGCCTTGGGTTCGGTTGCGCCATAGACAAGGCGCCGGATACGGCTATGTACCAAAGCTCCGGCACACATGCTGCAGGGTTCGAGAGTGACATAGAGGTCACAGTCTATCAGACGATAGTTTCCCAGGGTTCTGGCAGCATCACGGATGGCAAGAATTTCGGCATGGGCTGATGGATCTGTTCGCCCTATAGGGCTGTTATAGCCTCGACCTACAATCCTGTCTTTATAAACCACCACTGCACCAACAGGAACCTCACCCACAGCTGCCCCAAGCTCGGCCAGAGTCAGTGCTTCGCGCATCCAGTGTTCGTCCTGTTTCAGCATATTATTCACAATACAAAACGCAAGATTGTACAGGAATAACAACCGAACATCTTGGAAACTGTCTAAACAAACCACGTTCGTAGAACGTGGACTTGCATTTGGCCCCCTATAAGGGGGCATTGTACCGGCCAGCCTTCTTAGAAGGCTGGCTTGAGTTGTCCCGTTTATTTCAGGTTATCAGTTACGAAAATCCAGCTCTCGCTGCTCTCTTTCCCTCTTTTCTTGACATTTCACATATTTCCAGATCATCTCTGCATTCACACCCACAGTATCCACACAATAAAATGATTCCCCTAATATTTACCATGAAAATAGGCACTGAACGGGCAAAAAGAACCCGCCTCGCCGACAGGCAAGGTTAGTCAATCTGCATGGCCTGATATCTTGTCAGGCTTTCTGTAACCCCGGCAGGTACTCGAACTTCTCCAGCATTTTCAGCCATCGTGGTGCGTTCTTGTGTACCATCAAAGCCTCATAATCAATATCCGGATCATGGTATGGCTGGAGCTTGCTCAGCAGGCAATGTATTACCCTGAGCATCTTATGAGCTATCGCAATAATGCTGCGCTTATGACCTCGCCGTATCACCAGGCTCTGGTATTTGCCTTTAAACTGGCTATTGGTTTTGATCGCAGCATTGGCCACTTCACAGAGCAGCCTCCTGAGCGACTGATTGCCCTTACGAGTTTTGCCACTCTTTCTTTTTCCGGCACTTTCATTATTTCCCGGACACAGCCCCGCCCAAGAGGATAATGACTCCCGACTGTTGAAGGCTGACATATCTGGGCCAATCTCCGCAATAACCCCTGCTGCTGCAATTTGATCGATCCCCGGCAAAGTTTGTAAAACTTGCCAAGGCTCCCGGTAGTCAGAACGCACTATCTGGAGGATGGCTTCGTCCAGCGCAGCTATCCGCATATCCAGATACTCAACGTGCTCTCTGATATCCTTGAGAACTGTGCGATGGGCTGGGGATAGCTCACCGTCCAGGCTTTTGAACAGTACGTCGATTTTACTCTTCATACGACCACGAGCCATCTTTGCCAGTTCGGCAGGATGTTTGCCATCAATCAACCCCTGGATCATGTCCTGGGCTGATTTCCCGTGAATATCACTGACTACACCGCCGAGGCGAATACCTGCATCATCCAGAATCTTGTGCAGACGGTTCTTTTCGGATGAACGCTGACTGATCAGTTTCTGACGACGGCGGAACAACAACCGAAGCTGCTGGATGTCAGGTGGAGGGACAAAGCTGGGGCGAAGCAACCCGCAACGTCCGAGGGAGGCCAGCCACTGACTGTCGAGTACATCCGTCTTGCGACCAGGGACATTCTTGACGTGGCGGGCATTCACAACCCAGACATTCAGCCCGGCCCGGGCAAGGATGTCATGAATGCATTGCCAGTAGTTGCCCGTACTTTCCATCACCACAAGCTCCACAGCCTGTTCCACCAGAAAGTCCCTGAGGGCTTTGCGATCTCGGCGAAAAGTTTTGAAGGTCCGGGTCTGTTCGTTGACGCTGCCATCATCATCTTCGACCTGTACGGTCACCATGACCATCATTTTGTGAACATCAAGGCCAGCACAAGACTTCAAAATGGACTGCATCGGGCTATTCTCTCTCACTCAAGGATGAGGGCAGAGCCTGATGGAAGAATCGAAGGCCATAAGCTGACAGGTCAGCAGAGGTCTTTTTACCATGCGTTCACCGTCGTGAGACGGGAAACAATTTGGGGTACGAGCGATTCATCCGGGTCAGTTTGAGTTCAGGGTTTATGCCGCTGAAAAATTTGTCGACCATAGTCAGGCTCTGCCAACACCCTTGATTAAGGCGCATGACTTCACCATTTTCATGGTTCGGGGTGGCCAAAGCTTGGCCATGACTGTTTGGGTCTTATCTTTTACCACGACTTCGTCGTGGAAGCGCAGCAAGCTGCGGGGAATTAGACCCTCAGAGATTAAATATTTCTGATGAAACAACTCCCTTCAGAACTCGGAATCTATACTTGGGTACCCAGACAAGATATTGGCAGTGCCAGATAACGTGCGATAATTTCTCGAATCTACTCATGCTACTTCCTGTTTCTTGATGTTGTGGGGACAACTCAGATATAGGAGTAGCTGGGTAGATCCTAATATGGCAGGCAGAGCCAACCATTCATAACCACGCCCTAAGGACGTGGGTTTTCACGGCAAACTAAAAAGTCTGTGAACAATGAAACTATCGCAGCAGAAAATTGATTTTTCAGACGGCTTATCAGTTACAGGAAGGTGACCTTTCCGATCATATGCGGCTTACCGGAAGTTGAGCGAAACAACAGGTCAAAACCCTCTGGCCGAGAGTCATAACTGAACTCTACACGGGCAGGAAGGTAAACCGGAGTCTTGAAACCGACAGAGATCTCGAAGGCGCGCTCACCAATTTCCGGCATCAACGCTGCCAGACAGCGAGCCTTGGACCACATACCATGAATAATCTGCTGTCTGAAACCAAACATTTTTGCCGTAACCGACCACAGGTGGATCGGGTTCCTGTCACCAGAAACAGCTCCATACCTGCGTCCGAGATTGGCAGGCAGCGACCAGGTCTGCACTATGCCAAGGTTTTCCGGAGGGGGAGTCTTTTTCCTGGTTCTCCCACTCTTTGCCTGCTGTCGGCTCAGGTTGGTACTGATGCCTTCCCATACCAGATCGCCACCTGCCTGGATTCTGGTCAAAACATCAAACTCAAGACCGCCGGTATCAAGTGCCCTTGATTCACCCAGCGTGCACTCAATATGCAGCAACTCTCCCTTTTCCACCGGCCGGTACTGCCGGATAGTATTTTGCAGGTGCACCAGTCCCATAGGTTTGAGCGGCATATCCGGATGCACAATCAACTGCACCTGCAGGGGGAAGGCCATAATGTGCAGAAATGTCGGTGCCAGAAAACGACTTTCGGGAAAGCAGCAGATACGATCATAGGCGCTAACCACCGCTACCTCTGGTCGAACACCTGCCAGTTCAACTTTGAGGGGCGGCCAGTCTCCAGAATGCCCCTTCTTGGTTGCAGCCTTGAAGTACAGCCCCAGCATTGAGGGAAGTGAGTCCAGAACCTGTGTCTGCATAATTCTCTGCTCCTGGCTGCTTATTGTGTATGTCTGAATAATGTCTGGTCTGCCTGAAACATTCTAGGGACTGCAGTTAGAAGATTATCAGGCTCCCAGCATGGACTGACCGCAAACCCGCACAACATTGCCGTTTATTCCTGCTGATGCTGGTGAGGCAAAAAAAGCTATGGTTTCCGCCACATCCCGGGGCAGCCCTCCCTGTGACAGTGAATTCATGCGCCGTCCGACTTCCCGGGTCATAAACGGAATAGCCGCTGTCATCTGGGTTTCAATAAAGCCTGGAGCCACTGCATTTATGGTGATATTCCTGTTGGCCAAAACAGGAGCCATAGCCTGAACATAGCCGATCACTCCCGCCTTGGAAGCTGAGTAATTGGTCTGTCCGAAATTCCCGGCAATACCACTCATGGAGGAAACACAGACAATCCGACCATTGCTGTTAATCAGATCGCAGGAGAGCAATTCCTCATTAATCCGCTCCTCAGAAGCCAGATTGATATCAATCACCATATCCCACCACTCCGACTTCATCTTGGCCAGGGTTTTGTCCCGGGTTACACCGGCATTATGAACGACGACATCCACTCCACCCTGATCTTTCACCGCTCTAGCAACAGCCTGGGGGGCATCAGGGGCGGTAATATCAACAGCTACAGAAACACCGTCAAGACGACTGGCTACTTTATCCAGAGCAGTCTGAACCTGGTGAATATCCAGACACAAAACCTTGGCACCGTCCCGGGCCATAACTTCTGCAATGGCTTCACCAATTCCCCGGGATGCACCAGTCACCAGAACAACTTTACCAGACAGAGGCTTTGTCCAATCCAGGGGTTCCGGTTCAGCAGCAGGCGTCACCCTGATAACCTGGGCAGAAACATAAGCTGAGCGGGGAGAGAGACAGAAGCGCAGCGGAGAGGCCAGAAAATTTTCTGCCTCCTTGCTGACATAAATAAGCTGAACCGTTGCCCCTTTCTTACCGACTTCTTTAGCCAGACTGCGGGTAAAACCTTCCAGAGCCCGCATAGCCGCAGCCATTGATACATTTTGGCACTCTTCCATAGGGCGACCAACAACAAGAATACGACCACTGTTTTCTATTTTACGAACCACCGGACTGAAAAATTCATACAGAGTTCTCAACTCTGTCGTACTGTCTATTCCTGATGCATCAAATATTATCCCTTTAAAGCGGGTAACATCCTCTCCCCCAGTGCTAATCTGGGTAGCTTTTCTGTTGTGTTTCTCTGCCGCCTTACAAATTTCAGATGCTGACACCGAACTTGCCTGGCAGCAGATATCTGCAGCACCGGACGCAGCTACTGTTTTCAAAATCTCATCGACAAGATTGCCACCAGGAGCCATACCAATCAGCACCTTCCCCCTAACGAAGTCAGCGTCAGCCCTGTCCTGCCTTTGCAGAGTCACTGGAGTTGGCAACCCAATTACACTGAACAGACTTTTGCCAAAAGGAGAGTTCGCGATTTGCTGGTAGCGGTCAGACATCTTTATGAGTTCTCTTGATCTAATTATTCTTAGAAGAGCCATTCTAGCAGCCATTGCCACAGAACTGCAGAGCCCATAAAAAGTTCATAAGTTGTCTAAGAGCCTGTTCATAATCTTATCGCAGGCTGCAAATGCCGAATAAAAGCTTCTGTTTCTTCGCTTTTGCTCGTTACATAGCACCACTATGCACCTCGCAAAACCAAAGAAACAGAAACTTTTCTCGTCATTTCCGCTCTCTACGAAAGATTATGAACAGGCTCCAAGTCATTACATCACACTGGTCAATACAGCCAATGTAGGTAAAATCCTGAACTATAACATCCAGGCACTCACATTTAGGCATTAGCAAACTAAAACAACAAGCAGGAAAACCTATGAGCCAGACTGTCCGAAAAGTTGCCATTATTGGCAGTAACCGGATCCCCTTCGCCCGCTCCAATACCGTATACTCCCATGCCAGCAATCAGGATATGCTAACTGCTGCACTTAACGGTCTGGTCAACCGCTATAACCTGCAGGGGGAACGTTTTGGCGAGGTCGTTGCCGGTGCAGTTCTTAAACATTCACGGGACTTTAATCTGACCCGGGAGTCAGTTCTCAGCACCGCTCTGGATCCCCATACTCCCTGTTATGATATCCAACAGGCCTGCGGCACCGGACTGGAAGCGGCTATTCTTGTCGCCAACAAGATTGCTTTAGGACAGATTGACTGTGGCATTGCCGGTGGATCTGATACCACCTCCGATGCTCCTATAGCTGTCAGCGAAGGACTGAGGCAAATACTTCTGGATGTGAACCGCTGCAAAACAGCAGGACAACGCCTGAAAGTTCTGTCACGGCTCCGCCCCAGGCATCTGGTTCCGAATATTCCCTCCAATGGTGAACCTCGCACCAAACTCTCCATGGGGGGACATACCGAGATAACGGCTAAAGAGTGGAAGATCCCCAGGGAAGAGCAGGACCAGATGGCCCTGGACAGCCACCACAAACTACACAAAGCCTACCAGAATGGTTTTATGGAGGACCTGGTAACCTCTTACCTGGGGTTGAAACAGGACAATACTCTGCGCGCTGATTCCACAATGGAAAAACTGGCCGGCCTGAGACCGGCTTTTGACAAGAAAAGTGGCCAGGGCACTTTAACTGCAGCCAACAGTTCCAACCTTACTGATGGTGCATCGGTCGTATTGCTCGCCAGTGAAGAATGGGCGGCAGAGAGAAACCTCCCGGTCCGAGCCTATCTGACCTTCTGTGAAACTGCAGCCGTAGACTTCTTTGGCAAGAGCAGTCAAGAGAGAGAAGGTCTGTTACTGGCTCCAGCTTATGCCGTTCCCAGAATGCTGGATAAAGCCGGTCTCTCACTGCAGGATTTTGATTTCTACGAGATCCATGAAGCTTTTGCAGCTCAAGTTCTTGCAACTTTAAAGGCCTGGGAAAATGAAGAGTTCTGTCAGAAAAAACTAGGAAGAGAGAAAACACTTGGTTCTATTGATCATTCCAGGCTGAATGTTAATGGTGGCTCCCTTGCCACCGGACACCCCTTTGCAGCTACAGGAGGCCGGATCATTGGCACACTTGCCAAGCTTCTGGATCAAAAGGGTTCTGGCAGAGGTTTAATTTCGATCTGCGCTGCCGGAGGGCTGGGGGTTACCGCAATTCTGGAGCGATAACAACTTTTGCTTTTCATACTTCCCGCCGCCAGTAGTGTGACCAACTCTTGTGGCGGCCACTTTATGAAAGACATGAAATTACAGATTTTTGTCAACATCTGTTCAGGAAAAATAATCCCAGCAGGATTATTCCTGCTTTTTTATGCTTAACTTTTACTTAGTTCATCCCTGAATAAGCGCATGCTGTCTAAATCGCCCATCAGGAGACTGAGCAAAAGATAATCAGGGAGGATTATACCCATGTCCCATCGGCAGAATGTCGAAGAAAACCTGCAACGCTTCGCTGAAGGTATTGGTCTGGGAGAGCTGAAGCTCAACGAACATGGTGCCTGCGGGCTCTGTTTTGACGATACCCTCATCGTCAACATGGAGTACCTGGAAGAGGACGAGGCGCTTGTTTTTGTATCTGCCGTAAAGCCTATTGAGGCGCATGCCCCCAGTGAAGAGAAGCTCGCTTTCTTTGAAAAGATGCTTTTTATCAATCTTCAGCACCACAGCATGCAGGGTGCCTACATGGCTCTGAATCACGACAAAACTGAATCCCTCTTGATTCGCTCTATGCCAGCTTCCATCGATTATGGTTCCTTTGAATCAAATCTCGAAAAATTTGTTAACACTTTGGAATGGGTTGTCCAGGAAGCCAGCAACTCCCAGAGTAATGGTTCTGGCCCACAGTCACCAAGCGGTGGCAGCCAGCCTAATACACCGCCTCCAGGTCAACCAGGTGGCGATATGGGAATTATGGTTTAGACCGTGTCTGAACCTAGAGTCAGGCAAAATGCTTGACTCTATATAAGATAATCCCCCACTCATAGCGCTCCTAACGGGGCGTTTTTTTTGAGTCAGTCCCTATACTGATTTTGATGGATCAAAAAATGGTCATAGGAGTTGACCTTGAGCGACAATGATGCACTTGACTATCTGACGGAAGCCCTGCAAAGCGCAGTTGATGGTAGTCGCCTTGTGGATATCCGCGGGCGGGTAACCGAAGTTCAGGGTATGATCATCAAAGCTGCAGTGCCCGGGGTCAAGATCGGGGAACTGTGTGAGCTATTCACCCCTGGTGAAGATGATATGAATTATGCCGAAGTGGTGGGCTTTGAAGGCTATGATGCCGTTCTCACCCCCCTTGGTGACATGCTGGGAATTTCCTCCAATACCGAGGTTATTCCAACAGGACGGGTTCACCATGTCGCTGTTGGCAACCATCTACTGGGCCGGGTTCTCGATGGTATGGGCCGCCCCCTGCATCAGGATCCTGACGAAGAGCTCCACCCTGATGCCTGGTACCCAGTTTATGCTGAAGCTCCCGACCCTCTAACCAGAAAAATAATCGACCAGCCCATGCCACTGGGACTGAGAGCTCTTGATGGTGTGCTGACCTGCGGAGAGGGTCAGCGAATGGGGATTTTCGCTGCAGCAGGCGGGGGTAAGTCAACCCTGCTCTCCATGCTGGTTAAAGGTGCAGAAGTTGACGTTACAGTTCTGGCTCTGATCGGTGAACGGGGTCGCGAACTACGGGAATTTCTGGAGCACGATCTCGGACCTGAAGGAGTCAAGAAATCCGTCACTATAGTAGCCACATCGGATAAATCCTCCATGGAAAGGGCTAAGGCAGCCTATACCGCCACAGCCGTGGCAGAGTATTTCCGGGACCAGGGTAAGCGGGTACTACTGCTGATGGATTCTGTTACCCGTTTCGCCCGTGCCCAGCGGGAGATTGGTCTTGCAGCTGGCGAACCACCAACCCGCCGCGGTTTCCCGCCATCGGTATTCGCGACCCTGCCAAAACTGATGGAACGGGCCGGCATGTCAGACAAAGGCTCAATTACGGCCCTCTACACAGTTCTGGTAGAAGGCGATGATATGACCGAACCTGTCGCTGACGAAACCCGCTCTATTCTGGACGGGCATATAATCCTTTCACGAAAGCTGGCTGCGGCTAACCATTATCCGGCTATTGATGTACTGGCCAGTGCCAGCCGGGTTATGAATAACATTGTTGATCAAGAGCATATAGAAGCCGCCGGTCGAGTGCGGGAGCTGATGGCCAAATTTGAGGAGATCGAGCTACTGGTCAAAGTAGGAGAATACAAACAGGGTGCCGACCCCCTGGCTGATCAGGCTCTGGCGAAAATAGAGCATATCCGCAACTTTCTTAAACAGCGGACGGATGAACTCTCGCCCTTTGAAACTTCCGTGCAACAACTACAGCAACTTGTGCGCTAGTTATGCTTCATGACCTTCTGCGGATCAAGAGGATTCGGGAAAAATCAGCTGAAGAGGAAGTCCGCAAGTGCAAATACAGGGTGGAAATTGCAACGCAGGAACTGGAAAAAAAGAAGCAGGAGCTCGAAGATTATAAAATCTGGCGTCATAAAGAAGAACAGAGACTCTACGATAATATTATGAACACCTCAATAAAACAGTTTGATCTTGACATACTCAAGCAAAAAGTTGCCAAACTGAGGGAAAGAGATCTGATTCTCGAAGATGCCATAAAAGACGCAGAGAAACATCTAGAGGAAACCAAACAGCAGCTGGAAGAAGCCCGCCAGCAGCACGTTCTGGCGACCCAGGCAGTACAGAAGTTTGAAGAGTTTACAGATGTACTGGATCAGGAAGAGGCCAAGGAAAAGGCCCGACTGGAAGAGCTGGAACTGGAAGAGTTCACCCCCAGAAACCGGTTCTAATGGACAAGTGAAAGGATATCACCATGAGCGGCATCCAGGGACCCTCAGCCGGCAGTGCACAGTCTGCCGGCCCCACCGAGAGCAACAAACCCGCCAGTAACACGGAAGAAGCCGAGCAGGGCAAAGATGACTTCGAAGAGGCGATGAAAAAAAAGAAGGGCAGCGAGAAAAGCGAGAAAAAAGATGGAGGCCTCGAAGATCTTCTGCGCCAGACCCATTCCCGCAAAAAAGATACCCGGGAAGATGGTGCCGGAATGGGCGGCGAAGCAGGAAAAGCGATGGAGGCCCGACTGGGAGCAACTGCTCAGGCTCAGGCTGCTGACAACAAGGAAATGCTCGACAAAATCAACAAAATTGCTGACAAAATCATGGTCAGCAACGCCCAGGATGTAAAAGCAGTCAAAGTCGACTTCAACAACAGCGTTCTTCCCGGCACCGAAGTAATGATCCGCAAGGATGCTACCGGCAAGCTTCATATCGACTTTACCACGACTTCAGCTGAATCTTTTAATTTCCTCAATAAAGGTGAGCAGGCCCTGATGGACACCCTGAACCGTAAAATAGGTGGCGATATAGCAGTCGACATCAAAATGCAGGGTGGAGGTGCTGATCAGGATACCGGGGATGGCCGTTCTCGAGAGCAGTATTTCGATGAGGATGACCAGGATGAGAAGGGCTGACCTGATCCATGTCTATCCGGCCACTCACTTATCCGCAACTGTCCCACCAGCAGGTTGTTCTTAACAATCTAGTGTGCGGTCTTGGTGGTCAGCTCCAAAGTCAGCTTAACGGTGCCGCCTGTCATATCTCCCTGCACCCTGTAACCTCTGTACGCCAGTTCGACCTCCAGTTTATTCTTGATGTCGATGGTCTACCCGTTAGCATCCAGACCACTCGGGATCTTTTTTCCAGTATTGCTATAGGTGGCACTCCTCTAACGGATATTCTGGAACAGCTCCCTGATGACCTGAGAATCGGTTGCGCCACAATGGTAACTGACCGTCTGCTGGCAGATCTCAAATCAATGCTGCAAAAAAATATTCGCCTGAGCCGCATTTCCCGCTGTGATCACTTGCCAGAAGGAACGCCAGCTCTTGGTATTGAGTTTAAAACCGACAGCCAGAACTCCAGTGGTCTGCTGATTCTAAATGATCAGATCACATCCATGCTGCACAACCTAGCCAATACAGCTTCACCGCCCCCTGCCGATGATCTGGTCATGCCCATGCCCCTGGAAATTGGCTGCACAATTCTGGCTGATACCAGACTGGCAAAACTGGCAACGGGTGATGTTGTCCTCTTCGATCGCTGCTGGCACAAAGATCGGGAACATATCTTTTTACGGTTTTCTGCCAGTTCAGGATTTCTGGGCAGGTTGAATGGCAATGAGATTACCCTTGAACAAAGGTTGGAGAACGCCATGAGCGATGACGACCTCGATGATTTCGACTTCGATGATGATCTGGATCTAGGTGATGACTTCGATGATGATGACGATGATTTCACCGATGAGGCTCCGGCAGCCCAGGCTCCACCACCACAATCTGAGCCTGAAGCTGCTGTGCCTCAGGCACAGCCCGCGAGTCAACAGGTCAGCTATGCAGATATTCACGGCCTGCCTGTCAAGTTGCAGTTTGATATCGGCAGCCATGAATTAACGGTTGGAGATATGGGGCGTCTTGGTCCCGGTTATACCTTTGAACTCAATCGGGATACTGCCAGCCCTGTCACCATGAAAGCCAATGGCAAGCCATTTGCGGAATGTGAGCTGGTGCAGATTAATAACCAGCTTGGAGCCCGGATCGTCAGGCTGCTCTGACAACAGGACTGCTACCAGGGAAGGAACTGGGACATGGAATTTGATATTTCATCACCGTTTTACCTGATACTGCCTCTGGCACTGATATCACTGGTGCCATTTGTCGCTGTTCTTGGTACATCTTTCCTGAAGCTGGTAGTGGTCTTCGGCATTCTCCGTAATGCCACTGGCCTGCAGCAGATTCCCCCGAATATGGCCCTGAATGCCCTGGCCATCATCCTGACCATGTACATTATGGCTCCGGTGGGTATTGAAGCTTATGAACTTCTAAAAGACGAAGAGATCAGCCTAAAGGATGAATCCTGGAAAAAGGCTTTTGAAGCCAGCATTGTTCCCTATCGAAAGTTCCTGGAAAAATCTACAACCGAGCGGGAACGGCGCTTTTTTCTGAAAACTGCCCGCAGTCTCTGGCCACCTGAATACCAAGAAGAGCTGGCCCAGGACAGCCTGATGATTCTTATCCCGGCCTTTGCCCTCAGTGAGCTGACCAAGGCTTTCCAGGTCGGTTTTCTACTCTATCTGCCGTTTATCATAATTGACCTTATTGTCTCCAACATTCTTCTGGCCATGGGCATGATGATGGTGTCTCCCATGACTATTTCCCTGCCTTTCAAGCTGCTTCTGTTTGTTCTCCTTGATGGCTGGACCCGACTGGTGCACGGGCTTGTGCTCAGTTATCAGTAGCGAGGATATTTCCCATGGTTGAAGCCGATGTTCTGACAATGACTGCCAAGGCACTGATGCTGACCCTGCTGCTGTCCATGCCACCGATTATTGCAGCAGCCGGAATAGGCCTGATCGTCAGTTTGATCCAGGCTCTGACCCAAATCCAGGAGCAAACCCTGCCCTTTGCATTCAAACTGATTGCAGTGGTGATCAGCATCTTTGCCACGGCACGCTGGATGGGCATCGAAGTTTATAACTTTGCCTTGGCGGTCATGAACTATATTCCGGAAGTGTAGAGGCAGGCCATGCCCCCTGAGCTGGTGAGTGAACTGAAAGACTGGTTCTATATCTACACCATGACCATGGTGCGCATGGCTGCAGTATTCAACACCCTCCCCATGTTGAACAAACAGATTACCGGTAGCGCCATGGTGCGTAACGGCATTGTTGGCTGCTTTGCCATCTTTCTGTTTCCCATGGTTGCGGCCCAGGAACCGGAAACCTCTCCCGATATGATGATGCTTCTGGCCCTGATTGTGAAAGAAGTCGCTATCGGTATGTTTATTGGTTTTATCGCCAATATTCCCTTCTGGGCTATCGAAGCTGCCGGTTTCTTTATTGATAACCAGCGTGGAGCCTCCATGGCCAGCAGCATGAACGCCATGTCGGGATCAGAATCATCACCGATGGGCATCATGTTCGCCCAGACATTTACTACCGTCTACCTGATCAGCGGTACATTTCTGATCCTGCTGGGCAGTATTTTTCACAGCTATCAGGCCTGGCCACTGTTTGAGTTCTATCCAGAGTTTAACCCATCAGCCACCCTGTTCTTCCTTGGACAATTTGATCTGATTATCACCCTCGCCGTGTGGCTGGCAGCCCCGATCATCATCTGTATGTTTATTACCGAGTGGGGCATTGCCCTGATCAGCCGTTCGGCCCCACAATTGAACGTATTTATTCTCGCTATGCCGATCAAATCGGCTGTAGCTGTGGCTATTCTTGTACTTTATGTCTCCACCATCATGACCCTGGGAAAACAGACGGCCGGCGAATTTCCCGGCGTTCTTGCCACGCTTGGTCAATATTTAATGTAATAGAATAAGTACACGGCCTGAACTGAGACAGCCATGAGCGGTGAAAAAACCGAAGAACCCACACCGAAAAAACTGCGCGATGCCCGTAAGAAAGGCCAGGTTGCCAAAAGCAAGGAGATCTCCTCAACAGCCGGCATCATTGCCGTTGTCGTGATTATCTGGGCTTTGAGCGACTGGTATCTGCAGATGTTCCAGGAGCTTCTTTTGTTCCCGGCTGAAGTCTATAACATGGAGTTTAAGAGCGCGCTGCAGGTGGTTACCTGGGGTTTGCTTTCCAAGGCCATGATCATGCTGGCTCCACTGGTCGTTGCTTCTGCTTTTGCAGCTGTGGCTGGCAATGTGGTGCAGTTCGGTTTTTTATTGGCTTTTGAGCCCATCAAGCCGGACATCAAGAAAATTAACCCGATCCAGGGTGCCAAGAAAATTTTCTCTATCAAGAATGTGGTTGAGCTGGTCAAGTCGATCATCAAGATTCTGTTTCTCTCCCTGGTGGTGTACTTCGTTATTCGCAACAGTCTCAATGATTTGATAAACATGCCCTGGTGTGGCTCCAGCTGTATCCTGCCAGTACTGGGCTCTTTAATGAAAAAGCTGATGCTGTTCGCCATTGTGGCCTTTATGGTGATTTCCGTGGCTGACTTTATGTTTGAAAAGTATCAGTTCACCAAAGAGCAGAAGATGACCAAGGATGAAGTCAAGCGCGAACATAAAGAGATGGAGGGCAACCCGGAGATCAAGGGCAAACGCAAGCAGTTGCATCAGGAGTTGCTGAACTCGGAAGATAATGTGGCAGAGTCCGATGTGGTGATCAAGAATCCTACCCACTTGGCGGTCGGGCTCCACTATGATCAGGGCTCAACACCACTCCCCATGGTGACCTGCCTTGGCAAACGCAACCAAGCACAGTTTATTCTCAAAGTGGCGGAACGCCACAAGATCCCGGTTATGGAGAATGTTCCCCTGGCCCATGCACTGTTCAGCCAGACTGAGGTGGGAGACTATATTCCAAGTGAATTAATCACTCCGGTGGCGGAAGTGTTCCGCTGGGTACAACAGATGCAGCAGGAACAGGGTAATGCTGAATAATTTGGTTCCGCGTCGATCTTCGTAAGCATTCCGTGAACCCATAGTCCAAGCTCCCCATTTTCCATCAGGGTGACTATATTTGTCCCATGCTTCCCCCTGTACCTGCTTCCAATACAGGGGTTGCACCTGATCCGATCAGAGTCCCCTTTGCTTACGCCCAAGTCACACTTAACAAAGTGGACTACATCGAACTGAAAGCCCAGGCCAAACAGTGGCGCACCCAGTGGCAACGTACCCGAAAACGGGAGCAGGACGCGCTTGACAAAATCGAACAGATGAAAGTTGAGCACGCCCACGAAATAGTGGCGTTCCAGTCACAGATCGACACCCTCAAGAGCAAACTTGCAGACATGCAACACTTGGTTTTCGGGCGTTCAACAGAGAAAAAATCCACCGCCTCCCGAAAGCAGGAAAAACAGATACATTCTTCATCCCGACCCAAAGGCCAGCAGCCGGGACGCAAAGGTCATGGCCGGACAACAGTCACGACACTTCCGGTCGTCTCTGAAACTCTGGATCTTGAGGAATCACAAAAACACTGTCCTGCCTGCGGGCTGCCATTTAAAGCCTTCGGGATGGAAATCATCAAACCCTTGTTCGAGCCTGTCGTTGAGGCGATTCGTGATAAAGTCATCCACGATGAACAATGGCATGCCGACGAAACTCGCTGAATGGTGTGGAGCGACGAGGGCGCTGAGAAACACTGGCTGTGGGTCTTCCTGACCAGTACAGCGGCCTACTACAGTGTGGACGACAATCGTTCGGCAAGTGTTCCAAAAAGCCTGTTGTGTGAGAGCAATGGTGTACTGGTCTGTGATCGCTATAGTGCTTACATAAGTCTGGCCCGTGAAAATCAGGATGTGTTCCTTGCCTTTTGCTGGAGCCATGTACGCAGAGACTTCATCAATGCAGAGCGAGGCACAGACGGGCTAAAAACATGGAGCATCGTCTGGGTGAAACGGATTTCAACGGCTGTGTCACCTTGATGCTCCAGAGGCGTTTCAAAAGCACGATGGTGCACTGAAAACACATCTGGATAACATAGAGAAATGGCGTGATGAAGAACTGGCCTGCCCTCAGCTAAAAGAGCCGTGTCGTAAAGTTCTCACCAGTCTGCAAAAGCACTGGGAGGGCCTGAGCCTGTTTGCCAATTATCCGGAGGTGCCGATGGATAACAACACAGCCGAGAGGTCACTTCGATCGCCGGTAGTGGGGCGCAAAAATTACTATGGTGCAGGCAGCGAATGGAGCGGCGAACTGACCGGATGGCTGTTCTCTGTGTTTATGACTCTGAACTTGTGGGATATCAACCCTTGGTTCTGGCTGAGCGGGTATCTGCAGGCTTGTGCAGAAAGAGGGAGAAAGGCTCCCGAAGATCTGGCCGACTGGCTGCCTTGGTTAATGACAGATGAACGTCTTCAATCACTGAGAAATCACAGCCCTCCTGAAGAGGATCAGACCTCGATTTGTAACAACGTTAGTAAAAGCACGCTACCGGCCATAAGCCGGTGGTGTGGGGGCTATGGGTTCACGGAATGCTTACCGATCTTCTGCCATTTCACCCATAACCTACTGAAACTTGTCGTATATTTAAAATTCCGTTGAAACTTCTGCTGTATCCACAACCCGGACAGTTGGTATTTCTACGGATAACCAGCCACTTTCTTTCACTATAAGATCGCCGCACTTACGGATGCCGCCCCCTGACACTAAAGAAAACAGGAAGTGGTAAACGATAAATGTGCTGACTGATCTGTTAGATATCAGTAGCACACAGTGGCAAACAGAAGTAAACAAACCTCTGGTTGTCGCTGTAGAAACAGTTGGTAAGTTTTCTGTACGCAGAACAGAATCATCAACCACAACCCGATTTCGACAAGTGCTCCCATGGTGGCAGCGCTTGTTTGTAGTTTGCTGATTTTGGAACCAGCAGCTATAAAACTGACAGCTTTGCACAGAGGAATGGTAACAACACCAAGTCAGTAGTTTTGTGCTTCGATGGAAACACTCCCCAAGCTGACCGTCGCAATTACCATACCACTGATAACCCTTTTTCAGCACTTTTGCCTGTTAGCATACCGGAGCCATCATGCAGCAACACCAGGAACCCACTGTATTTATCATCGACGATGATGAAGCAGTTCGCGACTCTCTCAAAATGCTGATGAATTCCGTAGGTCAGAAAGTTGAGGTATTTGCCTCTCCTGCTGACTTTCTGGAAGCCTACGACGAGAACCGACCCGGCTGTATCGTTCTCGACATCAGAATGCCAGGCATGAGCGGTCTGGAGCTGCAGAGCAAGCTGAATGACATGCACTGCATCCTGCCCATCATTTTCATTACCGGTCACGGTGATGTTCCCATGGCGGTACAGGCCATCAAGGATGGTGCCATGAACTTCATCCAGAAGCCATTCCGCGACCAGGAGCTTCTGGACCTGATCAATGACGCTCTGAAGCTGGATACCCAGCAGCGTGCCGAACTGCTTGAGCATAAGGAAATCCTGCGTCGCCTCTCTACTCTGACTGATCGTGAGCGTGAAGTTCTGCATCATGTTGTTGAAGGCAAGGCTAACAAGGTTATTGCTGCCGACATCAACCTGAGCCAACGGACCGTTGAGATTCACCGCTCCCGTGTTATGGAGAAGATGGGCACAAAATCCCTGGCCCACCTGGTTCGTCAGGTTATGCAGGTTAAAGAACACATCAAGGAAGATTTCCGCTTCAAGTAAGCAGTTGCTCTTCCTCCTCCGGTACCTTTCCCGTGGTACCGGACCCCCTCCCCCAGCCTACCAGCCTTACCTGTCTGCACTTGAGTTCCAGCTCCTAGTAACAATTCGCATTCTGCTGGGTAAAAGCAACAATGGCTATCACAAGCAAACCAAATCTATGATTACCATAAATCTGGCCAGATCAGAGATAGCCCCCTTTTCAGATAAGGAACATCCTCCGATCACAGAATTGAAGCGTTTATCAGCGATATCAGCATCGTCTGATTAACTCAGGATTACGAGAGATATGAGCAACACAACAGAGCACAGCGTTTTCCTGCTCGAGAACGATAAAGACATCATGGACTCAGTTAGCCAGCTCTGTCAGCAAGGAGCATTGGACCTGCACTGCTTCAACTCCTGGGAAGAGCTGAAAAAGAGCCTGACCATGTGTGCACCACGCTGTCTGATCCTGTCCCAGGACAACAGCTCATCAAACACAGCACAGCGTGTAACCGATATAACCAGCAAATACTCTGCAATTCCGGTTATTGTTTTGGGAATACAGCAAGACCTGATGGGAGCTGTTGCTTCTATCCAAGCCGGAGCCATTGATTATATTGAAAAACCCACAGTGGTCGGACGACTGGCTTACCATATCAAGCAACTGGCATACTGACCGGAATATCTCCTGCAGGTTTACTGAAGACCTTGCTTCAACCTGAGTCCATACACCTGCAGCTCCTCCAGTATTTTTCTGTTTCTGGCACTCCCCTCCTGTGACAACAGCTGTGAGAGGTGAGACTGAAAACTTTGCAGGTTATGACTGCTTCCTCCACCCCCCTGTAACAGACGCTGTCCACGAAAATCATTCCATCGGTTTCTTTCTTCTTCTGTCAGCAGTTGAGGCCAGTTTCTTGCGCGATAACGGAACAACATCTCTTCCAGGCGATCATCACTAAAAGACAGCAACAGGTTACCGAGATGCTCTGGAGCTGTGGTACGCACCTGCTCAATTCTCGGTTTATCATCATTAGGGAAGAAGCCACCATACAGTTTGTGATCCGGGTCATCACTTTCAATGAAATCACTGGATGAAAATACTTGATGCAATTTGCCCCTGACCTCACGCAGTGCATTCTGATCACCAAACAGCTTTTCATAATTTCGTTCACAGGTGGCCCTATCTAAAGACAAGCGCTGCCAGTCATCTTTTATCACCCCTTTGGGCGCAATAATCGGACAACGATTAATGTGAACAAGTTTTACAGGAATTCTCTCAAGCCCCTCCTCCTGCAGCTCTTCTGTTGAGGTGTAAATACGCCGATGTATTTCTTCTGCGGAAAGACTCAGTAGAGGCTCTGGGTCAACGGAAAGGTCATAAACTACCACCCCATTACGATTTACCGGATGAGGAGTAAGGGGGGCAATCAGGGCAAGGCAGTTGCGGGCAGCCGGATATCGACCAGAAATGTGGACAACAGGTTCCGGCCTGGCGACATGAAGATTTAAACGCTTGGCAACCTCTACCTTCTTGCGGTTGTACAGGGCAAACTCAAACAACCTTGGCTGCTTCTCACGGCACAGTCTGGCCATGGCAATAGTCGCACGGACATCACTCACAGCATCATGAGCTTCAGCATGAGCAATACCATTCGCTTCCGCCAGCTCCTCAAGTTTAAAACTATGAGCCCCATCCTCCCTCTTGGGCCAGACAATCCCTTCCGGACGCAGCGCGGCACACAGTCTGACCACATCAATCAGGTCCCAGCGGCTACAGCCATTCTGCCATTCACGTGCATAGGGATCATAGAAGTTACGGTAGAGACTGTAACGGGTAACCTCATCATCAAACCGCAGGGTGTTATAACCCATGACACAGGTGTTGGGACGGGCAAATTCCTGGTGAATCCGCCCGATAAACTCTGCTTCACAGATACCTTTCTTATTCACCGTATCCGGGGTTATTCCTGTGACCAGGCAGGCTTCAGGGTGAGGCAACTGGTCATCGGGCAGACAGCAAAACAGCTCTAGTGGCTCTTCAATCTCATTAAAATCACTGTCGGTACGAATACCGGCAAACTGAGCCGGCCAATCCCGGGCCGGATCAACCCCGAAGGTTTCATAGTCATAGAAATAAAAAGTCTCGGACACAGCTACAGTTCCTACAAAAAGACTGTCCTAGCTTATCATTAGAAAAAGAAAAAACTATTGGAGAATAACAACTCAGTATTGATTGGAGTAAAAAGAGAAATAGCGATGCAGGCCTTCAATTAGCTCATCATAGTGTATTGAGCTTTGAGTAATGATATATCCGGAATCAAAACTTTCACCATCAATATCAGGGCGGCACCATTGGCAGCGAGCATCAAAATCAATGTAATGCTGATTCATCCAGGCTTCCGGCAGAGCAATTCTCATATTGAAAACGCTACTGGTTTCCATAGGCCAGCGAGTTATCAACATAAGTCCATTACGACTTATATTGCCAATAAATCCAAGCTCACGCCCATTACGGCGATTATAAACCCTTAGGAAATGATTTAGCTTATTACCTTGGATAGTAAGTCCTGCCTGAGTAAACGCTTTTTTTGACATTTCCGATACTTCCCTGCTGCATTCGGATATTCAGCGCCATCAGATTTGTTGTTGTAATTGGTGCCTTAAACTCTTATTTTCTGACCACCTCTCAACATGAGCAGTAGCCAGGGGAAAAGCCCTCCCGTACTTCATTCCGGGACAAGCAAGCTTCCCGCGGAAAACCAGGAATAGCGGGCTTTTCACTCCAAATACTAGAGCACCATGAAAAGCGCCCCTTGTAACCATTCCTTCTAGATAGACCAGAATCAATTCCAGCCATTGAAAATCAATCAGAAAGGGGAATAAGAAGAATAGAGATTGATTACCATAATTAACCAACCCCCATAAACATGACTGCCTCTCTTTACCCAACCCAAGAGGTAGCAGCCAAGCTGATACCATCCCGACAATAGCTCATGGGAAATCAGCAAGTCCATAGAATAATCAACGGGCTGGAGTGACAAAAATCCAGCCAGTTTTTTCTTCCATACATACCAAAGAGAGCAGCAACGGTGCTTTTAAGGCTCCCCCCTGACAGAGCCCAGAAAATAAACCCCAGACTGGTGCAAATGAGGATCAGGAGTAAATCACCCTCACCCTCTGCCTGCCGTATCTATCCCGCAACATCTGGACCAACTCATCACCCGGACTGACAGACCACTGCTCTCCCAGCTGTATACGGCCAGAGACATCCTCTTTTTCAAAACGGATTACGACCGGGGTATTGCCACGATGCTCAGACAGAAGCGTCTGCATCCTGCCGATATAACCACCCGAGCAGTCGGCAGTATCCATACCAACCTCCAGCTCTTTGACATAGTGACTGCGAGCATCCACCAGGTTCATGATATTGCGGGCATTGGCCTTCAGGACTCCAGAGTAGTCATCAAAACTGACTTCACCCTCTACAACCACTAGAGAATCCTTGACCAGAAGATGCTGATTTTTAGCAAAGGCTTCCGAAAAGACCGACACCTCGATCCGGCCACTGCGGTCATCAAGGGTCAGGAATCCCATCTTATCACCACGTTTATTTTTCATGACCCGCATATTGACGATAAGGCCTGCAATATTGACATTGTCTCGACTGGGCTGCAGATCAGAAATGCGGTTACGGACAAAGTGGCGCAATTCATGCTCATATTCATCAATAGGATGCCCGGTCAGATAGAGCCCCAAAGTTTCTTTCTCACCCCGTAACCGCTCTTTGTCCGGCCACTCCCGAATACCCATGTACTTGTCATAGGCATCATCTTTCTGCTCTGGAGCCAGTCCGCCAAACAGGTCACCAAGTCCTCCCGCAGCACTGCGGGCAGCCTGATCTGCAGCCTTAACCGCCTCTTCCATACTGGCATCAAGAACTGCACGGTTCTGGTTCAGGAATGTCTTGCCCGGGCAAGGGCCAAGATGATCAAAAGCACCGGAGCGAATCAGGGCTTCCAGACAGCGTTTGTTCACCTTCTTGGTATCAATTCTCTGGCAGAAATCAAACAGATCCCGAAAAGACCCGCCCTCTACCCTGGCCTTCACAATGGCATCAATCGGACCTTCACCTACTCCTTTGATCGCACCAAGACCATAAATAATATTGCCCTCACCATCCACACCGAACAGGTAATCACCACTATTCACATCCGGTGGCAGAACATTGAGTTTCATGTTCCGACACTCTTCGATAAACGTCACAACCTTATCAGTGTTCTGCATATCGGAAGACATAACTGCAGCCATAAACTCGGCAGGGAAGTGCTTTTTCAGCCAGAGGGTCTGATAGGAAACCAAGGCATAGGCCGCCGAGTGGGATTTGTTAAAGCCATAGCCGGCAAACTTCTCCACCAGGTCAAAGATCTTCATGGCCAGCTCGCCATCAATCCCTTGCCCCACCGCGCCCTCTTCAAAGACTGCCCGCTGCTTGGCCATCTCCTCAGGCTTTTTCTTACCCATAGCCCGACGCAGCATATCTGCACCACCGAGGGTATAACCGGCCAGCACCTGGGCGATCTGCATGACCTGCTCCTGGTACAGAATAATGCCGTAGGTGGGATCAAGAATCGGCTTCAGCCACTCATGCTGCCACTGCACATCGGGGTAGGAGATTTTTTCCCGGCCATGCTTACGGTTGATAAAGTTATCCACCATGCCGGACTGCAGCGGTCCGGGACGGAACAGGGCTACAAGGGCGATAATATCTTCAAAGCAGTCGGGCTGGAGGCGTTTGATCAGATCTTTCATACCCCTGGATTCCAGCTGGAATACTGCTGTTGTCTCGGAAGACTTCAGCAGCTCGTAGGAATCCTGATCTTCCAGATCAATCTGCATAATATCGATAGATTCTTTCCCCTCACGCTCCAGGCGAGGGTTAATCATCTTTAAAGCCCAATCAATAATGGTGAGGGTCCGCAACCCCAGGAAGTCAAACTTGACCAGGCCTGCAGTTTCAACATCATTTTTATCGTACTGGGTAACCAGACCATGACCACTTTCATCACAATAAAGTGGCGCAAAGTCAGTCAACTTGGTGGGAGCAATTACTACACCACCGGCGTGTTTACCAACATTCCGGGTAATTCCTTCCAGCTTAAGGGCCATCTCCCAGACTTCACGGGCATCTTCATCGTTATCGAGAAAGTCCCGAAGCCCCTCTTCCTGATCAAAGGCTTTTCTAAGGGTCATGCCCACTTCGAAAGGAATCAACTTGGAGAGCTTGTCAGCCATACCATAAGACTTGCCCTGGGCCCGAGCAACATCTTTCACCACAGCTTTTGCTGCCATGGTACCGAAGGTGATGATCTGTGACACCGCATCCCGGCCATAGGTTTCAGCCACATAGTCGATCACCTTATCCCGGTTATCCATGCAGAAATCGACGTCAAAGTCGGGCATGGAGACCCGTTCCGGGTTCAGGAATCGCTCGAACAGCAGATCGTATTGCAGCGGGTCAAGATCGGTAATTTTCTGGGCATAGGCCACCAGAGAGCCGGCACCGGAACCACGCCCCGGACCAACCGGCACCCCATTCTTTTTCCCCCACTGGATAAAGTCCATTACGATCAGGAAATAGCCGGGAAAACCCATCTGGAGAATAATATCCAGCTCAAACTCTAATCGGTCATAGTAAATCTTACGCTTGGCTTCATACTCTGGATCATTGGGATCCAGAATAAACTTGAGACGATCTTCCAGACCTTCAGCAGAGAACTTGCGAAAGTACTCATCCATGGTCATACCTTCCGGAACCGGAAAGTCAGGGAGGTAGTAAGTTCCCAGCGGCACATCAACACTGCACCGCTTGGCTATCTCAACACTGTTTGCAATAGCTTCTGGAATATCCGAAAACAGCTCACACATTTCTGCTGGTGTTTTCAGGTACTGCTCGTCGGAATAATTTCGGGGACGACGGGGATCATCAAGGGTGCGTCCTTCACCGATACAGACCCGGGCCTCATGAGCCTCAAAATCATCTTGATCCATGAACATCACATCATTCGTGGCCACCACCGGAACATCCATGCGCCCAGCCAGCTCAACAGCAGCATGAAGATACTCTTCATCACCCGGCCTGGAAGTGCGCTGTATCTCCAGGTAGAAACGACCTCCAAAGGCCTGCAGCCAGTCTTCCATCAGTTGGTCGGCTAACTGGGGATGACCACCCAGCAGGGTATGCCCGATCTCACCCCTACGCCCACCAGACAAAGCGATCAAACCCTCGTTTTGAGCAAATATCCACTCACGCTTGATAAGCGCCTTGCCCTGGTGCTGATTCTCCTGAAACCCTTTGGAGATAATTTCCATAAGATTTTTGTAACCCGTGGTATTCATGCACAGCAGCACCAGCTGTGTGGGCGGCTCATCAGGAACAGGGTTTTCTACCCAGATATCGCAGCCACAGATCGGCTTCAGGCCCGCCCCCTGGGCGTTCTGATAGAAGCGCACCAGCGAACACATATTGGCCTGATCAGTAACAGCTACAGCAGCCATCCCCCGTTCAGCAACTTCTTTAATCAAAGGCTTGATACGGACAAGGCTGTCGACAAGGGAGAATTCAGAATGAACGCGCAGATGGACAAACTGGGCCGGCTGGGATGACATTGAGGTCTCAATAGGTTGACTGGTTACCAGCCAATAATACCAGCCGGAGAGTCATTTGCGTATCTAATTGAAGGCAGGAAAACAAAGTTCACTCTACTGCCAATTCTATGCCTGCGGCCAATTCCAGACGCTATTAGACTTTGGTCTTATCCCGGGAACCTATGGCCCTCCACACAGGTCTGAATATGTGAGAAATCCTAACAGTTTAGTGAGCATAATTAACATGGAGGTCAATTATGAGTCCCGACACAAGCTATACGAATATCGCTACCCTGCAAAGCCTGAGGCATAAGCAGCCTGACAATCGGGAAGCTACAGAATCTGTCGTTGTAACAACTTCTTTGAATAGTCGTCGCCGCATTGCGATACTGGGAAAGCCACCTGAGAAAGAAAAATTTAAACTCTTTTCTGGCACTGGTTATAAGCTTGGCTACAAGTATCCGGAAAACTCTATAACTCCAGCAGACAAGCCCGTAACAAAGCGTTCTGTAACAAAGATTCTTACCGATAGTTTTATTAATTTAAGCTCTGCTGCTAGAAAAGCCGCAAACTTTCTTGGTCGTGCTGTTTTACTCGCCACAAACCCAAAGACTTATCTTTTTGGTGCCTATATATTTAATCGTAGAATTGAGTGTTTCAGCAGCCAGCTCTGGAACAACCACTGCGATGGAAACATCATGAAGCGCGCAGTTGTCGCGGCTACCGTTGTAACACTTGTTGCGGCCATCAAGACCAGTGACTATGTCATTGATGAACTGATAAAGTGCTTCACTGATCCAATGGCTGTGGCTGGGAATCTTGACCTTCTTGGCTACGACGTGAGCTTTTTAAATGGATATTATGATTACGGCCTGCATGACACTGCTGGTCGCTATTTCTTCGGCGCTAACGGTGTTGGTGACGAGGTTGATCCAGATGCCTATATAACTGGATGCGCAAAAGCCCAGGCAAAAAGTGCCGCTATCCACAAAATTGTTAACCAAAGTTAAGTTTGCTCAGGGGTGGCAGATCTCCACCCCTATTTCTTTCCAGTCTGTCAGCCAACTGTATTTCAAGTTTAACGATCTGGCATCAGAACTATGCCAACACCAAAATCAGGCATCATCATGAAGACATTCCCGAACTGGCTTGAAAGAGCGGCGGTGAATAGGCGTCACACCAAGCTTTTTAATCGCTTCCATATGGACCTTGGTAGGGTAACCTTTATGTCCTGCAATACCATAACCGGGGTATTGGCGATCCAGCTCCACCATTTCCCGATCACGTACCACTTTGGCAAGAATGGAAGCGGCTGATATTTCAGCAATACGGCCATCGCCTTTCACTTCTGCCCGGGCCGCAACACCGAAATCGGGTGTGCGGTTACCATCCACCAGTACCAAAGTTGGCATAACAGAAAGACCAGCTACAGCACGCTGCATTGCCAGCATAGTGGCCTGCAGAATATTGATCCTGTCTATCTCTTCCACTTCAGCACGACCGATTGACCAGGACAGCGCTTTCTCGATAATTTCATCGAACAGGGCATCACGCTTTTTCTCGCTGAGTTTCTTGGAATCATTTAAACCAGCAATAGGGTTATCTGGATCAAGAATAACTGCCGCAGTGATAACTGCACCGCATAGTGGTCCCCGTCCTACCTCATCAACACCGGCAATGATCTCTTCAGCCGGTGCATCACAAAACTCCAATCCGGGCTGAACCCACCCTTTGGTCATTGCACTGTTCCTGCCTGCTTTTTCTGCTTGAGCACGTCCATCACCGCATCAGCTGCACGGGCGCTGGCATTTAACCTCAATTCCTGATGAATACGGTAGTACTCGTCCTTCAACTCACGGTTATGCTCCGATTTTTCCAGACAGCCCAACATTGCCTGACAAAGAGCTTCCGGGGTTGCATCATTCTGAAGAATTTCCGGAATGATCTCTCTGCCAGCAAGAAGATTTGGCAAAGAACAGAAATCAACCGTTACCATTCGACGAATGATCAAATAGCTCAGTGGATTCATACGGTAGCTGATCACCATGGGCTTCTTGTGCAGCAGACCTTCCAATGCTGCAGTGCCTGATGCTATCAGCAGCGCATCCGAAGCCGCCATAACCTCATGGGACTGGCCATCATAGAGAACAACCGGAAGTGGCTCGGACTGCTCTTTGAGAAGGGTTTCCAACTGCCGCCTGCGCTGGGCATTGGCACAAGGGATCAGGAACTTAAGATCTGCGCGCTGACTCAGCATCTGTCTGGCTGCTTCGAGAAACAGGGGAGCCAACCTCTTCACTTCTCCCCCACGACTGCCAGGCAGCATGCCCACCATAACATCACTAGGCTTCAACCCAAGTTTTTCACGGGCCTGAACCGTTTCCGGCTCCATGGATACCTGGTCAGCCAGAGGATGTCCGACAAAAGTAACCGGCACACCATGCTCTTGGTATATTCCCGCCTCAAACGGTAGAACACAGAGCATATGATCGACTGCATCACGAATCTTAAAGATGCGTTTCTTACGCCAGGCCCAGACCGACGGGCTGACATAGTGCATGGTCGTTACACCAGCCTCGCGCAATGAATGTTCCAGGGCGAGATTGAAATCCGGGGAGTCAATGCCAATAAAGACGGCTGGAGGATCACTGGTGAAACGCTCCCGCAGGCTGCGACGAATGCCCAGCAGCTCTTTCAAACGTCCGAGTACTTCCACGATACCCATTACAGACAAGCGGTCCATGGGAAACAGGGACTCGAACCCTTCGGCAATCATCATTGGGCCACCGACACCTATAAACCGGGCATCAGGACAGCGCTCTCGCAGGGAGCGAATAAGGCTGGCACCAAGAATATCCCCGGAAGCTTCACCGGCAACAAGGGCAAATACAGTAGGCGTAGTCATACCAGACGCTAACATACTAGGCATAGTTAACAGACCAGTTAACGGATAATACCGCGTGTAGACGACTGAAGACTATCAATCAGCGCTTTAACTTCTGGCGTTTCCACCACCATTCCCTGTAACACTTCAAGCGCCTCGTTTACCTTCAGCCCCTGACGATAAACAACCTTATAGGCATGACGCAAACTGCGAATAGTTTTGTCGCTCCAACCCCGACGGCGCATCCCCTCAAAGTTCATCCCATGGGGAGCTGCAGGATTACCACTGGCCATGATGTAAGCGGGAATATCCTTGAACACAGCCGTCTGGGCAGCAGTCATACTGTTTCGACCAATATGGCAGAATTGGTGAACAGCAGTGAAACCACCGAGAATCACATCGTCTTCTACGACAACATGTCCGGCGACGGCAGAGTTGTTGGCAATAATATTATTGTTGCCGATCAGGCAATCATGGGCGACATGAACATACGCCATCAGCAGGTTGCCATTGCCGATGCGGGTCAGACTGTTATCCTGAATGGTACCACGGTGAATTGTGCAACCCTCACGGATGGTATTGTTGTCACCAATCTCCAGGCGCGTCGGTTCGCCCTGATACTTTTTGTCCTGACATGCCTCACCTACTGAGGCAAACTGGAAAATAGTGTTGTTACGGCCAATTGTTGTCGGGCCTTTGATGACGGCGTGAGAGTGGATTTTTGTCCCAGCCCCGATCTCAACATCCGGTCCAATTGTTGTGAACGGTCCTACCTCTACATCATCGGCCAACCGCGCTGAGGGGTGGATGATGGCACGGGAGTCGATCAAGGTCAGATTTCCTTTTTCGCACAAGTAATTACAGCAGAACTCGCTATCTTACCATCAACAAGTGCCTTACAGGAAAATTTCCATATATCCCGTTTTTCTCCCAGGAACTCCGCCACCAGCTGCAGGCGATCACCTGGAACAACAGGCGTTCTGAAACGCACTTTATCAACTGCAGCAAAATAATAGACAGTCTGCTCCCCAGGTGCTTTGTTGATCATGGTGGATCCAAGAATACCAGCGGCCTGGGCCATGGCTTCAACAATCAATACACCTGGCATAACCGGATGGTGGGGAAAGTGTCCGTTAAAGAAGTCTTCGTTGGCGGTCAGATTCTTGTAGCAATCGATGGTTCCGTTTTCCACATCAATATCAACAACACGATCAACAAGCAAAAACGGGAAGCGCTGGGGCAAAAGCGCTTTAATCTCTTCAATCTGCATCATGAAATAAATGTCTCCTGATCCCCGTTCCTGCATTTATAGCGCAGGACTCAGAGGGCACTTCTTGTTGTTGTTATCAGCCCACTCAGTGACTTTTCACATCAGCTATAAGAGCCGACCAGGTCGACCCTTATTTCTCACCAAGATACCGGAAATAATTTTCAGTTTTCCAGATCTTTCTCAATCTTTCGCAGCCTTCTAGCCATATCATCCAGCTGACGGAAACGTACAGTATTACGCCGCCACTCCTTGACCGGCATGGTTCCAACACAGCCAGAAGACCAGGCACCAGCCTCAGTAATAGATTTGGTGATCATGGCCATACCCGCGATATGGACATTGTCAGTGATATCAAGATGGCCGGCGATCCCAGTGCCACCCGCAATAGTACAGCCAGAGCCAACCCTGGTGCTTCCGGAAATACCCACACACCCGGCAATGGCTGTGTTTTTGCCAATTTCCACGTTGTGTGCAATCTGAATCAGGTTGTCCAGTATGACTCCATCATGGATAACCGTATCCCCAAGAGCTCCCCGATCGATCACAGTATTAGCACCAATTTCAACATCATTGCCGATAATGACACCGCCCAGCTGGGCAATCTTGACCCAGCTGCCGCCATCATTGGCAAAACCAAAGCCATCGGAGCCAATAACCACACCGGAGTGAATAATGCATCGGTCACCCACGGTCACGCCATGATAGAGAGTGACACAGGCCTTCAGGACAGTATCCCTGCCAACCCGGCTGTCACGACCGATATAGGAGTTCCCCAGAATCCGTACACCTTCAGCAACTTCGGCACCAGCCTCAACAACGACACCGGGACCAACCCAGGCTGAATCTGCAACCATGGCCGCTTCATCAACAGTGGCGGACGGGTGAATACCAACCTGGTCACCATCTTCTGGTTCAAACAACCGGCTGGCACGGGCAAAGCCAAGATAAGGGTTGTCCATCACAAGGGCATTACCACTGAAATTCTCAGCCATTGCCGGAGACATAATCACCGCACTGGCAGCCGTTCCGACCAGATATTTTTCATAGGCAGGATTCGCCAGGAATGAGAGCGTACCTTCAGCAGCCTTCTGCAGGGTAGACAGCCCGGTGACAGTACAACTTTCATCACCCTGAACCCTGGCCTGCACATGCTCCGCCAACTCAGCCAGTGTGTAATGCTTGACAGATTTCATCAGGACCTGCTTTTACTTCTTGTCAGTCAGTTTATTCAGCTGCTCAATAACCTTGCCCGTAATATCATCACCAGACTTGGCATACAGAACCGCACCACTCTGCAGCACTGTGTCATAACCACCAGCCTGGGCTACAGAGGAGACAGCTTCACGCAACACAGGGGCCAGACGCATGACTTCCTTACGCTGAGCTTCAATGCCAGCCTTGTTAAGAAGGCCACGCTGAACCCGGTATTTTTCCTGCATCTGACGCATTTCCAGCTCAACTTTGGCGCGCTCAGATTCACTCATCATAGCGCCATCACGTTCAAGCTTCTTGCCCAGTTCCTGATAGTCAGTATCCAGTTTGGCCAGTTCCTGTTCCTGCTTGCTGAAACGCTTGCTCAACTCCTGCAAAAATGCCTTGTTGGCTGCAGACTGTTCAATAGCCTTGTTGGCATCAACAATAGCAATACCAGCCGCCTGAGCCAGAGGTGAAATCAAAGCCAGCACTAGGGCCATGGTTTTCAAACTACGCAAACTGTTCACTCCTGCAATCATGCAATCAATCATCCCTATTTCAAAGCAGCTAGAATTGTCTAACAGGTCATCTATGAATCACTGCAAGCAAAGGCTGCTGCAAAAAAACAACAGGGGCAAGGCCAAGCCTTACCCCTGATAAACGACTCAAACCAGATCAGAACGGGGTACCGAGAGAGAACTGGAACACTTGACTCTCATCATGCTCTTCTTCTTTCAAAGCCTTGGCCAGGCTGAAGGTCAGCGGCCCCATTGGGGTAATCCAAGTCAAACCGACACCGACACTGTAACGTAGCTCACTGAAAGAAGGCTTATAACAGTTCACCGTAAGTCGCTTACCCTTGGAATCGACTTTATTATCACAATCGGTATCAAACACATTACCAGCATCAAAGAATAGAGAAGTTCTCAGAGAGCGCTGATCTTTTACAAAAGGCAATGGGAACAACACTTCCAGGGTACTTTCAACCAACAGGTTGCCCCCGACAGGATCATATTCACCATCCTGCTTCGATCGTGGACCCAGAGTATTGTCCTTGTAACCCCGGATGGAACCAAAGCCACCACCATAGAAGTTTTCAAAAAATGGCAGGTCAGACGTTCCACCAAATGCGCCACCATAGGCAACCCGCCCGCTGGCACGCAGGGTAAATGGCCCTGAGATTGGCCAGAAACGCTGGGCACGGTAATTCAGCTTATAGAACATCAGGTCACTACCAGGCAGCGTTGTCTGCAATGATATACCCTGAGACCATCCACGGGTTGGCAGAAGTCCATTATTGAGGGTCGACTGCGACCAGCCAATATTGGCTTTCAGGTTATTAAAGTTATCCCCTTCTTCATCTATGAAATCCTGGACTTCACGGGATGGGGCAGAGCCCTGGGCCAACTTGTTATTCTCAATCCCCATACCAAAACTCAGGCTGGAAATTTCAGACAGTGGATAACCAAAACTGATATCGGCACCCATAGTGTCGACGTTGTAGTTGGTGATATCACTGTCATCGTAATCGGTTTCGCTGTAGTACAGACTGTAACCCCGGCTGACTCCGTCAACGGTGTAGTAAGGGTCATCAAAAGAGAAACTGTACAGTTTGCGGGTATCACTGGTGTTCAGCGACAGGGAGACACGATTGCCAGAACCGAGGAAGTTACTCTGGCTGACAGAGCCCCCAAGAATCATACCGTCAGACTGGGAGTAACCCAGACTGGCTGTGATCGAACCGGAAGGCTGCTCTTCAACGGTGTAATTGACATCCACCAGATCAGTGGTGCCCGGAACAGGAACCGTTTCAACATTGACTTCCTTGAAGTATCCCAGACGGTTCAGGCGGACCTTGGACTGCTCAATCTTGGAAGTATTGGCAGAAGCCCCTTCCATCTGACGCATTTCGCGACGCAGCACTTCGTCTTCAGTCTTGATATTACCGGAGAAGTTAATGCGGCGAACATAGGCACGGCGCCCAGGTTCAACAAAGAATGTGACATCAACAGTATTATTTTCATGATCCGGCTTGGGAATACCAGCCACGTTGGCAAAGGTATAACCTTCGTTACCCAGGCGGCGGGTAATCAGATCTTCGGTACTGGTCAGACGCTGACGGGAGAAAATCTGCCCCTCTTCAATCAACAGAAGAGAGCGCACCTCCTCTTCATCAACCGCCAGGTCACCAGCCAACTTGACATCATTGATGGTGTACTTTTCACCTTCATCAATATTGATAGTGATGTACACCCCTTCCTTGTCCGGCGTAATAGAAACCTGGGTGGAAGCAATATTGAAATTGATGTAACCGCGATCCAGATACCAGGAACGCAGTTTCTCCAGATCACCGGACAGCTTTTCCCGGGAATATTTGTCATCACTGGAATACCAGGAAGTCCAGTTGGTGGTCTTCAGGGCAAACTGTTCAAGCAGCTCTTCTTTGTCAAAGACCTTGGCACCAACAATATTGACAGCCTTGATTGTGGAAACCTTACCCTCACGCACCTTGATAGTGACACCAACACGGTTACGGGGCAGAGGTTCGACTTCAGCCTCAATACGGGCACCATAACGCCCCTGGGCAACATACTGCCGCTCCAGCTCCAGACGAATAGCCTCAAGGGTCGCCTGCTGGAAAATCTCCCCCTCAGCCAGACCGGACTGTTTAAGGCCATTCATCAGATCTTCTGTCTGAATAGCCTTGTTGCCTTCAATATCGATCTTGCTGATCGATGGTCGTTCCACCACTGGTCACAACCAGCACGTCACCGTCTCGGCCTAGCTGAATATCCTGAAAATAGCCGGTTTTAAACAGCGCTCTTGGCGGCATCAGCTGACAACTGCTGACCGCTCAATATCGTCACCAATGGCAATAGGCAGAATATTAAAAACGGTACCCGCAGACACCCTCTGCAGGCCGTCAAGACGGATATCGTTTACTACAAAAGCACTGGCCTGCCCGGCTAGCATGCTTCCGGCGACAAGTGGCAGTAATAATCGCTTCATGGAATCCGTTCTTCCAGATTGATGGTCTCTCATCCCCCGAGAGGGTCACAGTCGACTCAAGTCATTAAAAAGGGCAACAAACATGATACCCAAAATCAGTGCAAGCCCGATGCGCATACCAAACATTTGCACCTTTTCCGATAAAGGCTTGCCCCTGAGCAATTCTACGAAATGATACAGCAGGTGACCGCCGTCGAGTACCGGTACAGGCAACAGGTTTATTACCCCCAGACTTACACTAAGCATA
>CBDEWF010000054.1:0-7304 GCA_965243775.1 Sansalvadorimonas sp. | reverse complement strand
ATGCCTCCATTTCCGAATAGTCGGTTTCATCGATAGTCTCTTCAGGCAGTTGGGCAGCACTGTCCTGTTCCATTTGCTGAATGTCTCTGGTGAGATCGGAAATCGCAATTTCCTTGATGTCGAAATTCGGAGAATCAGGGATGTCAGTGACAACTCGCGCTCTGTCCTCCCTGGACCCATCCAGCAGCATGGGCAGAATAATGATGGCAAGACTGGTTAACACAATCGCCCCAACCACTCTTTGTCTGAGACTCGCTTTCACTACCTGACACTACGCTCTGTAACTCCAGGAGAATCTTCAGCGAGCCAGCCAGGGTCGGACGATGAACCAAGTCCAACATCCCGGGTTGTTGCACTGGTTCCATCATATTCGACAGCCATATGAAGAACCCCGGCAACAACTGGAAACGAGCCAAAAACAAGTATCATGTCTTCGATGGCACAGTTCCTCAAAGCTTTGCTGAATGCATTGGCTATATTATCACAGGACTGAACACGGCAACCATGATCTTCTATGACCCTGGCCAGTTCCTGTGAAGTTGCTGCCCGTTCGTCGTCCATATCAGTGAAATACCAGTGGTCTACTTTATCGTCAAACATTGGAAGAATCTCTGAGAATGCCTTGTCCCGATACATTCCCACAACAGCATGTAATTCTCCGGTTTTGTTCAGTGACCTCAGATAATTCAGTAAATACATCGCCGCAGCCGGGTTATGGGCAACATCCAGCAATACATCCGGTTTTCTTTGCAGCCATTGCAACCTGCCCGGCAGGTGAGCATCGGCAATAACACGTCTGACGTCTTCTGCACCGGGATAAATACCGGCGAGCATAACCGCCTGCAGCGCAGCTGCTGCACTGTCTCCCGGCATTGCCGGTGTCGGCAGTTCAGTCACTGACAGACTCTCTACAGAGATGACCCCGGGTCGGTACTCAAAATCCTGTCCGATATATTTCACTACACTGTTGCAGGTTTCCGCATGTGCCACAAGCGATTCCGGTGGTGATCGATCTGAGATGACACTATATTTCCCTGGTCGCAGAATCGCTGCCTTCTCGACAGCTATCAATTCCCGACTGTCGCCAAGCCATTCCTGGTGATCAAGCGCAATCTGAGTGACCACCGATACGTCCGGATCGATGATATTCATTGCGTCCAGTCTGCCACCAAGACCTATTTCCAGAACAGTAACGTCTACCTGTCGCTGCTTGAACAGGGACAGGGATGCCAGGGTTGAAAACTCGAAGTACGTCAGAGAGATATCTCCCCGGATTGAATTGATTATCTCGAATGCTGCACAGATTTCCTCATCCAGAGCGGGACTGCCATTAATCTGGATTCGTTCGTTGAATGACAACAGATGCGGGGATGTGCTTTTACCCACGACCAGTCCGGTATCACGGCAGAAGCGGTCAATATATTCACAGGTCGAACCCTTACCATTGGTACCTGCAACAAGAAAAACAATTCCTTCGGGATGCAGCAGATCCATTCGTTCGGCAACTGTTTTAACTCTATCCAGTCCAAGGTCCCACTTCCTTGGGTGAAGAGATTCGATATGCTCTAGCCAGTCGGCCAGGGATCTAGCAGGCATCCAGGGTCTGCCGGATTTCAGAGACCAGCCTGGTAATGGAACGACTCATTTCCGCGTAATCCTTCTGATGAATGCCCATGAGATTGACAATGGCCGAGCCGACAGCGACACCATCGGAAAAGTTGGCGACTCTGGCGGCTGTTTCGCCATTACTGATACCGAAACCTACCATAACTGGCAAGGTACTGAGAGCTCGGAATCGATTGAGCTTTTCCGCGACATCGTTGACATCGATATTAGCCGCCCCGGTAGTTCCCTTGAGAGATACATAATAAACAAAGCCGCTGCTCGCTGAACAAATCAATGCAGCGCGCTCATCAGTTGTTGTCGGCGCCAACAGATAGACCAGGTCAATTGCACTGGCGGTCAGTGTCGAATGAAGGTCTCCTGCCTCTTCCGGTGGAAGATTAACGATGATGACTCCATCGACTCCCGCCACGGATGCACGCCTGGCAAAGTCCTCATGACCCATGGCTTCTATTGGATTGAGATAACCCATCAGGAGAACCGGGGTTACCTGATCCTTAACCCGAAACTGAGCCACCATGTCAAGGCAATCGGTCAGGGAAACGCCATGACTCAGCGCCCTTTCATGAGCCAACTGAATCACCGGGCCTTCGGCTTCCGGATCTGAGAATGGCACTCCCAGTTCAATGGCATTGACTCCAGCGCGCACCAGGTCGTGCATGAGATCAACCGTCATCGACGGAACCGGGTCTCCGGCGACGATATATGCCAGCAGCGCCTTGCTGTTCTGCTCTGAAAGTCTGGCAAATCTGGCTTCAAGTCTGCTCAATGTTTCCAATCCTAAGTTATGGAAATTCCGTCAATTTCTGCCACTATGGGTATATCCTTGTCACCTCTGCCGGAGAGATTGATAACAATCGTCTCACTCTTTCCCATTGTTCTTGCAAGCTGCATTCCATAGGCAACTGCGTGTGATGATTCCAACGCCGGCAGAATACCTTCCAGCAGATTGAGCTGGCGGAATGCGCCCAGTGCCTCCTCATCATCAATTGCCACATATTCCGCCCTGCCAATATCTTTCAGCCAGGCGTGTTCAGGCCCCACGCCGGGATAGTCCAGGCCGGCAGATATCGAATGCGTATGAACAATCTGCCCATGAGCATCTTCCATGAGGTAAGTACGATTCCCGTGCAGGACACCGATTCTGCCATCATTCAGCGGTGCGGCATGAAGTCCTGTCTCAAGGCCGTGACCCGCTGCCTCAACACCAATGAGCCGTACGGATTCGTCTGTCAGAAATGGATGAAAAATTCCCATGGCATTCGACCCGCCACCGACACAAGCCACAATAGCATCAGGAAGCCCACCGTGTAGTGCATCGAACTGCTCTTTGGTTTCCCTGCCGATAACCGACTGGAAATCACGTACCAGCATTGGATATGGATGCGGACCCGCGACTGTACCGATAATGTAATGGGTATTGTCGACATTGGTAACCCAGTCGCGCATGGCTTCATTCAAAGCATCTTTCAATGTTTTTGAACCTGAAGTTACCGGTACTACCTCGGCGCCAAGCAGTTTCATCCGATAAACGTTAAGACTCTGCCGCGAAACATCCTCACTGCCCATATAAACCTGGCACTCCAACCCGAAACGTGCTGCTACCGTTGCAGAGGCAACTCCATGCTGTCCGGCGCCAGTCTCGGCGATGATTCTTGGTTTGCCCATGTGTCTGGCCAACAGTGCCTGACCAATACAGTTGTTGATCTTGTGTGCTCCAGTATGATTGAGATCCTCACGTTTGAGGTATATCTGTGCACCGCCCACTTCATTCGTCAGTCGTTCGGCAAAATACAGTGGAGAAGAGCGTCCGACATAGTGGGTCATATCGCTCTGTAGTTCTGCAAGGAAATTGGCATCCTCCCTGAGGCGTCCGTATTCAGCCTCCAGCTCCTGCAACGCGGTCATCAATGTTTCGGCAACGAACTTGCCGCCAAACACGCCGAAATGTCCCATGTCATCCGGAAACGAATATAAATCTTCATTAATGCCGCGCACAGCTACTCCTGTTAACCCAAGTCAGCTCTGGAAACAGACCTGAAAAATGCCTCTATCAGATGGCCATCCTTTATACCCGGACTCGATTCCACACCACTACTGACGTCCACACCATAGGGTTTTGCTATCCTGATTGCCTGCTGCACATTATCGGCACACAAGCCTCCGGCCAATATCACCGGTTTTTCCAGTTCTGGTACCTGAGTCCAATCAAAACTGATCCCGGTTCCTCCCAATTGTCCATCTACCCAGGCATCAAGCAGCAAGCCGATGCTGTCCGGAAAGAGTGTCGGCAACCTCTCAATATCGGTTTCTTTGTCGACCCTGACAGCCTTGATAAAAGGTTTGTCGAACGATCGGCAAAAATCGTTTTGTTCATCACCGTGAAACTGCAGCAGATCAAAGTTACACCGGTCAATCACAGACTCAATCTGACTCCTGGAATGATCAACAAACAGACCAACTGTTGTTATAAAAGGCGGGACTCCGTTTAACAATTCCGCTGTTCTTTCCGGAGTCAGAAATCTTGAACTGGGTTCATACATATTAAATCCCAGAGCATCGACACCGGTGTTTACTGCAGTCTGCACAGCCTTCACTGATGTAATACCACAGATTTTGATTCGCGTTCGCATTCCTGATGATCCGGCAAGTCGATTTTCAGAGGTGGCAGAGTTTAGCAGAAAACGCAGCCCAGGAGGCTGCCCGAGAACCGCGACCGTAGCGAGGGCGAGACTGATTGAGTCATATTTTTTGGTTATTAGAGGCAAATAAGCGGAAAATATGGCCAATCAGGCTTGTCCGCAGTAGGTCAGTCTGTTCTCGGACAGCCTCCCAGTATGACGTTAATCCCGCTCTCGACAATGCAGGAAATGAGGCCAGGACAGGGATGGAATGGTCGCATCCCCTGCATAGGAAACACCAATCAGAAACAAGCCATCAGGAGGCGCCGTCCTGCTGCCCATGGTACGATCTTTCAGCGCCAGAAGTTCACCTGGCCATGACTCAGGTTTCCTGGACTCACCCACGTCAAGCAATACGCCAACGATGTTCCTGACCATATGATAAAGGTACGCATTGGCAGTGATATCCAACAGAACCAGATCACCGATCCGGTCCACGGTAATGCTTTTGACCCGACGCATGGGTGTATTCGCCTGACAATTCGCGGCTCGGTAGGACGTAAAATCATTCTCCCCCAGCAGTGCCTGCGCTGATAAATGCATTTTGTCCGCATCCAGAGGGCGATGTACATGGGTCATCAAATCCGGCGTCAATGCTGATCGGACAGGGTTGTTATCTATGACATACAGATAACGACGGGACACTGCCGAGAACCGGGCATCAAAATCGTCGGGGACTTTGTCTGCCCAGAAAACGGCTATGCTGTCCGGTAAGTGTGAATTAGTACCAGAAACCCAGGCACCGGTTTGCCGGTTTGCTGCCGTGGTAAAATGAACTACCTGATTGGTCGCATGAACACCGGTATCCGTTCGACCGGCACAGGTTACCCTGATCGGTTCATCCGCAATGCGGGAAAGTGCCGACTCCAGGTTGCCCTGGATCGTAGGGGTGTATTCATTCTGGTATTGCCATCCATGGTAAGAGGCGCCGTTGTAGGATACTCCGAGGGCTATTCGGTTCAACGTAGTCGCATGCTATGACAGTTTATCCACTAATTCCCGGGCTACCTGGGCATCGAGTTCATCACCTTGTGCAATGACCTGCTCAAGCAAAGTCAGTGCTTCTTCAGTATCACCCATCTCAATATAGGCCTGGGCAAGATCAAGTTTGTTGGTGACATTCCCATCCAGATCCTCATTATGAGCTGCATCAGTTGAGGTTGTATCATCCGGTTCAGCACTATCATCCGCAGCTTCACCAGCTTCACCGGGTTCCTCATCAACTGCCTCTTCTGCTACTTCTTCTGAGCCATCCACAACTTCTGGCGCTGCCTCCACATCAGTCGCTTCCTGATCAGTCTCCTCGATGCCGACTGTATCAAATTCCTGTTCCAGATCCGCTTCCTCTCTACGGCGACGCAAGAAGACCATAATGATTGCCAGCCCGCCCACAATCAGAACACCAAGCCCTGCGAGTACCCAAGGGTTTGCCAACACGGGACCTGACCCAGTCAGCACAGATAACGGAAATGCCGCTGCAGCTTTTTCCTTCATGTCCCGAAGTTCAGCCTCCACCGCCGCCAGTTGGGCATCCTTAACCCTGATAATCTCGTGGAGGGTTTCGATCTGTTGCGCTGAGGTATCCAACCGTGCATTTAATTCCATATTAGTCCGATGCACGCCATCCAGATCTTCTCTGACTACAGCAAGCTCATTCTCAAGATCAGTAATCCGTGAATCACCGGACCTCGTTCCCTGACTACTATCGATATCAGCAGCCAGCAACCTCAGTTCGCCATCTATTTGTACAACTCCTGATTCAAGCAGCGACTCATATTCCCGATGTTGAGTCTGTATCTCGTCTGTGGCCGAGATCACAGTATCCGCAAGAATTTCACTGATGTCAGGAATACGCAGTAATTGACCGGACTGGAGCAGGTTTATGTTGCCATGCAGAAACGCCTTGGGATTCAACCTTTGTAACGCCAGCATGGTTTGATGCATCGAGACTGATTCGTCTGGTCTGACTCTTGATGCGATTTTCCAGAGAGTATCACCTGGCTTTATTAATTCGAATTCGATGACTTTTGCAACAGCATCATCTCCTGTCGTGGTTGAAGATGTGTCTGGCGGTGTTAACTTCGATGACGTGGAAACGTCCTGCTCCAATACCGGTTCTTCTTCCGCCTGGCTTTGTGCAGGCGTAATTGGAGATACACCTGAAGTACTGAGTTCCGGAGGGCTCAGTAAAACTCCATATTCCCTGACAATCCGGCCATGGGGCCAACGCACTTCCAGAATAAAGTTGAGCAATGGTTCCTGGACCGGCAGGCTGCTGCTAACCTTGATGTAGAAATCCCGTTCATCCCGGGGATGAATGTCGAACTGAAGATCCAGCAGCGGATTACTTCGTTTGACACCAAGCCGATCAAAATCATCCTGGGTGGCCAGATTTACCTGGAGTTCGTCAAGCTTTAAACCCCGCGTATTGACAAGTGCTATCTCTGCACTGAACTTTTCGTTAAGTGCAGAATCAAGTACCAGTCTTCCTGTGCCCAACGCAAACGAGGTTACACTGTAAAATGCACAAAAAAACGTAAGGAAAGTTGCCGATAACCACAGACGGACTGGAATCATTTCATTCACCTCTCCCTGGGCTGATGTGTCCCTGACCAAAGTAAATATTACCCTTCCTGCATCCACTACTATAACACTGCCGGAAATGCTCTTTGACAGTTGTTTGAGCGATTATAGATATCTTGTCAGAATTTCGGCAATTTGTACGCTGTTCAGCGCTGCTCCTTTACGGACATTATCGGATACAACCCATAGGTTCAGCCCAAACTCTGAATGGATATTCTGACGTATTCTACCGACAAATACACCATCTGTACCAACTGCGTCTGTAACAGCGGTTGGATAACGCCCATTTACAGGATCATCCATCACGACTACACCAGGGCTGGAAGCCAGCAGTGCAGAGACCTCCCCAGGAGAAATACTCTGTCTGGTTTCGATGTGTACAGCCTCGGAATGTCCATAAAATACCGGGACTCGTAC
>CBDEWF010000053.1:0-64332 GCA_965243775.1 Sansalvadorimonas sp. | reverse complement strand
ACAAAGACAGAAACTGGTTCATGCAATCACAGAAATGGATGCTGATATTATTGGCTTCCTGGAAGTGGGTAATAACGGCAAGGAAGTCAGATCAGCATTAGGCAACCTGATCGCAAGCCTGAACTTTTCAGCCGATGACAGCGATGAGCATTACTCTTTTGTTTTCCCAAAAGGTGTCCGGCATATAGGCAGTGATGCGATTTCCGTTGGCTTAATCTACCGTGCCTCAGTAGTAGCTCCAAAAGGTGACGTCGTTGTTCTGGAGATGCCTAAGGAGACCTCAGGCCAAAATACTATTGGCCAGCGTGATTCCATTGTACAAACCTTCTGCCTCACGAGTGACGATACCGTTTGTATAACAGTGGCCGTCAACCACTTTAAGTCCAAGCGTTGCAGTGGATGTGCAGATGATAAAAACGTGAGCCTTCAAGGGTGCTGCAATAATTTGAGGGTTTCTGCGGCGGTTCGCCTTGGCGAATATATGAAAGCCAACCATAGTGGTGACCATGTTATTTTACTTGGAGATTTCAATGCTTACGCCAAAGAGGATCCTGTCCACATTCTGACAACTCTGTCTAAAAACCCAGATGACTCTCTGCATGATGATGACAAAAACATAAAAACATCATCTGTTGCAGATTTCTCATCACTGACACCTCCATGTCCTACCTGCGTTAGGGGAAAGCTTCTGACAGAAGGCTATGGATTTAGTCTCGCGACGCCTGACGGAACCGATGAAAACAATCCTGCTTTCAGTTACTCCTTTGATGGAGAGCTTGGCAGCCTCGACCACGTGCTTGTCAGCGCCTCGCTCACAAGCAAAGTCAAGCAGGTTATTGACTGGCATATAAACTCCCTGGAAAACTCCCTGTTTGAATACTCTTCTCGCAACTCCGGTGATCTACCCAAATCCGGTGATCTACCCAAATCTCCCGGGCCATATAGCTGCAGTGACCATGACCCGGTTATGGTAGATATTGAAGTCAATTAAGTTCCATCCATGGCATTCTGCCCCAGACAAAAATGCCTTTTTCATCACCTCAAAGTGACGAAAAAGGCATTTTATTCATTAGCTGTGTGGAGACTTCTACTTTCTTAATCCTCCCGATTCTCTGTCAGAAGTTCATTTTGCTTTTCCAGTTCTGAAACTCTCTGCTCCAGGGCCTCAACCATTTCCCGTGTTCGCTGCAGAACAGCCATCTGGCCGGCAAACTCTTCGCGGGTCAACAGCTCCATCTTGTTAAATGCCGAGGTCAGTACCGCTTTAATATTTTTTTCCAGATCTTCTCTCATGGGCTGACCCGGACCATGGCTGGCCAGTTCCTGCAACTTGCTGGCGACACTGCCTATAAATGCTGCCTTATCGATCATATATCCCCCGCCATTTCAAAACACTGCTTGGAAGAGTAACCAAAACCAGCGTTAACCTTAATGTTTTATAAACGAAGTGCGCTCATTCATCCACGCACTTGCACCATTCTTGCGCCATTGTGGTGCAATAAAAACTGTACTGCCCAAAAGCATGGTGCACCATTATGTTCCACTCCGGGTACAGTTTTCCATCGCCTTCTGTTCTTAATCATTTATCTACTTGAAAACAAATATATTTTTTAAGTTGGCATAGCGCCTGCAATCACTAAAAACAGTGCAGGGCGTAAAAGCTTTATAAGACCTGAAACATCAGCGTAAAATTGTCCTGACCCTCAGGACATTTCAGACATAAGCCTAAAGAAAACGGCCGGAACTTCAATCCACATGAAACCGGCATCCAGTTCAGGAGACAGTGTGATGAAGTTAGTTTCAGCAATAATTAAGCCCTTTAAGCTTGATGACGTCCGGGAAGCGCTCTCTGACATCGGCGTGCAGGGCATCACTGTGACGGAAGTAAAAGGGTTTGGTCGTCAGAAAGGCCATACCGAGCTGTACCGTGGCGCCGAATATGTGGTGGATTTTCTACCCAAGGTAAAAATTGAAGTCGCCATTGGTGACGACCTTCTGGACCAGGTTATCGAGGCCATTACCAAAGCTGCGAATACCGGCAAAATCGGAGATGGCAAAATCTTTGTCACCGAACTTCTGCAGGCTATTCGCATCCGTACTGGTGAAACCGACACGGCTGCCATCTGACCCGCCATACCGTCCTGTTAAATATGCGACTGCCGATGTGGGCGGCACTCGCAACCCAAACAGCCATGAGCGAAACAAACAGCCATAAGCGAAAAATAAATACCCGAGGCTGGCTGGCCCGGAAAAAATAACAATGACCCTGGGGGTTTACAGTGGAAAACCAAATCTTCCATTTGCAGTATGCAATGGACACCTTCTATTTCCTTGTCTGCGGTGCACTGGTTATGTGGATGGCCGCCGGTTTTGCCATGCTGGAAGCTGGGCTGGTGCGTTCCAAGAACACCACAGAAATCCTGACCAAGAATGTCGCTCTGTTTGCCATCTCCTGCACCATGTACCTGGTCGTTGGCTATCACATTATGTATGACGGCGGCATGCTGCTGAATGGCGTTCTGATTGGTGATAACCATGTCAATAATACCCTGGCCGGTTTTTCCGCCCGGGAAGACGGTTTTACCGGCGGAGCCATATACTCTGGCGCTTCTGACTTCTTCTTCCAGGTGGTATTTGTGGCCACTGCTATGTCTATTGTCTCCGGCGCCGTCGCGGAACGGATGAAGCTATGGAGTTTTCTGCTGTTCGCCGTTGTCATGACCGGCTTTATCTATCCAATGGAGGGTTCATGGACCTGGAATGGCAAAGATGTCTTTGGCCTCTACAACCTCGGCAACCTGGGATTTTCGGATTTTGCCGGTTCCGGAATAGTCCATATGGCGGGAGCAGCTGCAGCACTGGCTGGCGTTATGCTGCTTGGTCCGCGCAAAGGCAAATACGGCAAAAAAGGTGAGGTTAATGCTATTCCCGGTGCCAACCTGCCTCTGGCAACCCTGGGTACATTTATCCTGTGGATGGGCTGGTTTGGCTTCAATGGCGGCTCTGTTCTGAAACTGGGCGATATTGCCAATGCAAACAGTGTAGCTATGGTGTTTCTGAATACCAATGCAGCAGCAGCCGGTGGCCTGATCGCCGCCCTGATCACAGCCCGCATGCTGTTTGGCAAGGCTGATCTCACCATGTGCCTGAACGGAGCTCTGGCTGGCCTGGTCGCTATCACTGCTGAACCCAGCACTCCTACACCTGCTGCTGCCACACTGATCGGTGCTGTTGGCGGTACTTTTGTGGTGTTCTCAATTATCGCCCTTGATAAGCTGAAAATAGACGACCCTGTTGGTGCTATTTCCGTTCACGGTGTTGTTGGCCTGTTTGGTCTGCTGATTGTTCCCCTGACTAACAGTGACGTGACCTTTACCGGACAACTGATCGGTGCCCTGACTATCTTTGGCTGGGTATTTATCACCAGCCTGCTGGTCTGGAGCACAATCAAAGTTGTGAGTGGAATTCGGGTTAGCGGGGAAGCAGAGTATAGCGGTGTGGATATAGAAGAGTGTGGCATGGAAGCTTATCCGGAATTCACCATGAAATAAGTTTCACTTCCAGAGTGATATAATAATAAAGTGACGATGTTGTCGCTACTACCATATCGTGCTAGTACCGACACGACAGAAACAGCCTTACATATTGGGCTGTTCCTGTTTTTCATTGCAGCGAAAGCAGATAACCTCACTTTTCCCTTCAGACGTAAAATACTCTGGCTATTGCAATAGAGATCAGCTGGTATCACTATGCCTCCATTCACGCATTCACAGGGCGGAGAAAATTCACCTCTCAGTCCATGGCCGGAGAGCATTTTTTCTATGAGCAAACCGATATTGGCCGTAACGCTCAACCCGGCACTCGATCTAACCATCAAGTGCGAGACCCTCAATCTTGACGCCGTCAATATCGCCAGCAACGGAAATATTCGCGCGGCCGGTAAAGGTATTAATGCTGCCAAGGTACTGACTGATCTTGGTCAACAAGTGTCTGTTACCGGAATACTGGGACAGAACAACCGGGAAAAGTTTGATGACTTTTTCAAAGCCCAGTTGATAGCAGACAGGTGTCTCTATGTAGAGGGTGAAACCCGAATCAATGTTAAGGTCACCGAACAGAATGACCAGGTCACAGAGATAAACCTGCCCGGGCTAAAGCTGAATTCGGACAGCGTTGAGAGATTTAAACAGCAGATTATCAGTGCCAGCCATAACAGTGACTGGATTATTCTCAGCGGAAGCCTGCCCAAGAGTATTCCCCAAAACCTCTACTATCACCTGATAAAAATCCTGCAGCAGCAGGGAGCCAGAGTTATTCTTGATACCAGCGGCCAGGCATTTTGCGAAGCTGTCAAAGCCTCCCCCTTTCTGATCAAACCCAATATCCATGAACTGGAGCTGTGGTGCGGACAATCTATTAACAGCCCGGAGGAAGAAGCCGCAGTGGTCTCCCGGCTTCTGGCACAAAATATTCAGAATGTGGTTATATCCTTGGGTCGCAAGGGCTGCCGCTGGTACACCCGGAACCAAACCTGGCAGGCTTTTCCACCAGATATAGAACAGGTCAGTACTGTTGGAGCCGGAGACAGCCTGGTTGCCGGTATTGTCTACGGGCTGTCCAATGGCTGGTCTTTGGAAGCCACCCTGAAGCTGGCAACTGCCATTGCTGCCAGAGCTGTTGCTCAAGTGGGTGTCGGGATTTCTGATATCAGGGAGTTGTCAGCTTTGCGTGAGCAGGTTCACATAGAAGAGATGGCCTGAGAGCCACGCTGGACAGGACAGCCCAGCGTGGCGGAAAAACAGCCACTATGATTTAGCTGGTAGCAACCCTTTTGAAATCATGAACTAGAGACTGCCTGCCACTCAGCCAGAGCTTGCTTGATGGTCACTTCACCGCTTTTAATCGGGTTTTCATCTTCTCGCCAGCGCATCCAGCCACTGCTGTATACCGTAGAGTTTTTGAATCCCATGGCCTGAGCATACCACCACACTTCAGATGCTCTCCAGCCATTGCCACAGTAAAAGGACAGGTTCATATCAGAAGTGATATTCCAATCTTTCCAGAACCCGGCAATCTGGTGATAGTTACGCATGGTATTATCGGGATTATGGTAGTGATCCATATTCCAGGAGGATGTGCCGGCATGTCCCCAGATAGCACCGGGAATGCGACCTCGCTTCTGGAAGTAGTTATAACCACTGACTTCACCAATATACTCTTTCCATGAGCGGATACTGACCAGGGCGCTGTTATCCTGTTTACGCAGCTCTTTGGCTTCATCAATATCTATAATGACCGAGTTATCGCCGGGTCCGGTAATACCAAAGTCGTCTATGGCAACAGGCTGATTCCAGCCGCTTTCGATTGTGAGATTTTCTGCCTGCCACAGAGATGTCGTGCCATTCATCATCACCACGTCTTCTACACCGGCATATTTCATGATTGCCGCGCCCCGGCCACTGCCGATGGAGTCAGTGCTGTAAACAATGATGGATGAATTTTTATCTATGCCCAGTTTTTCCAGAGAGGTACGTATGGTTTCAACCGGGTAAGCTTCATAGATAGGAGGATACTCAAACTCCATGTCATCCCAGTAAATTGCACCGGGAATATGGGCTTTCCGGTAGGCTTCACCCTTACCGCCATCCCAGCCAATTTCAACAACCTTGATATCAGGATGCTCTTTTGTAACCTGCTCCACGTACTGGGGAGGAACCAGAGTGCGGAATCCGGGCAGGAATTCAAGGCTTTGTGGTTTCTGCTCAATCCAGCTTGCTATACCACCTTCGAGAATACTAATGCTGTCGTCTTCCCAGCCTTTTTCATCAACCAGCCACTGGGCAACAGTGCTGGCCTGTCTTTCCGTATAACCGTAGATAATAATCTCATCGGCCTGTTCCAGGCCTGCATACTCATAACCGCGATCCATATCCTCTTTTCCAAGATCATGTTTGATCCAGCGGGCAGAGAACAGTTCGGCTCCGGGGATATGTCCCCCGGTTTTATCAAGATTGAGGTTACCTTTTTCAAATACCCAGCCATTAAAGGCATCCGGGTTGCGGGCATCAATGACTGTCACACTGTCATCCTGCAGGGCTTCCAGCACATCGGAAACACTGGCCTGTTCAAAGCCGTGGGAGGAGGAAGCAGGGGTGTTGTTGCTGCAGGCAGATATAAAAACCGTACACACGGCCAGAGTCGCGGCCTTAAGGGGGGCACTGGTAAATTGCACGTTTTGCTCCTGGGATATGCGAGTTCAATAGTCGCACTACAGGTACAGAGTTTATGAATTTATGGGGCTGGGGTCTTGCTTTACATCAACTGAGAGTAAAAAGCTGTTGACTGGAGGATACGTAATTGTGACCGAATTGCCGGGTAATCCGAAGCCCACCCTATAATTTCACAACCATAGACTTTTCAAATAGTTTCTAAACAGCTAATGATACTCGGGAGACATCAATTCAGCCATTTGATGGCATACCCTTTTATAAAGAGGGTCATATTGCTGGGCTTTGTAGTTATTTTGACAGAAGACAGATGATTCTCCATTTTCTATCAACTCCCTGGTATTCCTGAGCGCCGATTCCACTTCTGCTATCTGCCTTTCATGGTGGCAACACAGTAATACTTCAGGCATATAGAATGTGCCCGGCGGAAGTCCGTAAGCCATCAAAAGATATTGCATCAGCAAGGTAAATGTTCTGCCATTGACTGAGCGAAAAGGGTGAACCTGTTCCAGTTCAGAAATATGGGAGCAGATAATGGAAAGCAACTGCTTTTGCTCTGAGCATGTTTTTAATTCTTTGTTCAGGCTATCGAGTATTCTCTGAACCAGGTTCTGACTGGAGCTTACTGGAGGTGTTCTTCTATAGATAATTTCAGCAAAGTTAGAAACGACTCGTTCTGACATGTAAGTACGTGCAACTCTGTGCCTCTTCTTTTTAGATTTGGCCGCACTAATTCTTTCACCTCCCATGTTACACCAATGGCGAATAGCTCGCCGATAAAATTTATGCACAAGCTCGTATTCTGGCTGAGTGGAATCATTATATTGATCCAGAAAAATTTTTTTGACCGTTTCTACATCTTTGCGGGACTGATATAATCTTTCTGCCATTCCCGCAGGCAAGGGAAGTCGTGTTTTTTTAGACGAAATCCTCAGAACAAAAGCCGTTGCACCAGGCTGAACAGGCTGGTCACAAAATGATAAATGTCTGGCATGAACTGTTTCGACCTCAGAAAAACTCTCTTCATCAAAATACTGCAATTCAGGGAACTTCCTATGCTTGAGGGGAACATCCAGGAATCCAGACTTTGAACTAGTCATAATTTCACCCGGCTGAGCTTTCTGATAATGCGCAGCTACCTTGCTATGAAGTGCTGTAATAAAATCAAGGCTAATCTCAGGTACTTCGTTAGCAGGCATTTTTTTTAACCGATCAATAATAAACGACCAGCCATCTATTAGCGTATTAAGACAACCAGGTTCCCTACCTTCGTATTCTTTTAGCCCCTGTTCCTTATCCAGCAAAGCACCATCAATCAATAACCGGGGGAGCTGTATCTTTGGATACAGCTGCAAAGATTTAAGCCCTTCATTGGGATTGCTCTTTATTATTGTTATTGGCTGGATATATGGCACTAAAGGCACTAAAGACGCACTCTGCTCTATTGAGCGATCCCCAATGGCAGTTCTGGCCTGGTCATCCTCGATCCTATTTCCAGAAAAAACTGGAGAATTTCCAGGCTCATCCAATTTTATTTTCTTAGTGACTGGAGCCCCATCTGAATGCTGTTCAGAAGGACTGATCTCCCGGGAAGAGACCAGAACCTGCTCTTTTGCGGAACTCTTTGTCAGGGTATGAGAGGCAGAATCCATATATAGTTCTTTGTAATAACATCAGGGAGCAGTCATATTGAACATACCTGCGTCCTCTGTTCCCAGAACCAGGTCACTGCTTCCCAAGCGAAAAATAACAGTACCCCTCAGTGTTGGCAGGCCGTTATTCAAAGGTTGCCAACCTGTTCCATTGATAAAGCCCATAAACACACCATGCTGGTTAACAGTTATGAAGAGCCTGTCACCTTTCACAGCAATACCGTTGATATAAGATGCCCCCGTCAGTTCACCAAGTTCACCTCCAATATCTGTCCATTGAGATGCCCCATCTTTACGAACATACAGGCTGCTCCCACCGGCAAAAAGTGTATCGCTATCATAAGTCAGGGTGCGTATATCTGTTTTGTTTCGGGCAAATCCCTCATTGTACAAGGACCAGTCCTGACCATTTGTGGATTTCAACACACCGCCAAGCTGGGCTGCGGCATAAACCGCTTTGTTAACATTGAGAAATTTACGCACGATGATATAAGTGGGCTCTTTAGGATTGACCTGTGTCCAGTTGATAAAATCACTGGAACGAAAGATGCCCTGTCCGGTTGCCCCATAAACACTGCCATTATAAAAAGTAACGGCTTCTTTTGTTCTGTAGGGACCAACAAGCTCTTTCTTTATATCTTTGAATGTGAAGCCGCCATCGTTGGAGTAACGCACAATTCCAACTTCATCAATAGTGACAACAAGCTCAGACTCACCAGAAATATCAACATAGTTGGCACCACCAAGGCTTTCCGGATTCTTACCCAGAATCCAGTTTCCTCCACTGTAGGCAATATAGAGGAGAGAGCCGAGCTGGAAGTCAAAATATGATGAGGCATTATACAAGCCAGCCGCATTTGCCAGGATATAAGCATTTTCATTTGTATGGCTTGCAGAGAAAACACTGGCGCTGGGGACGCCCTCTCCAGGAATCCAGTCTCTGGCATTTGAGTCGTAGGTTCCGAAGCGTCCAATGGGAGCCTGGGCTATCATCAGGTCCCCCCTTACAATATTCATTGTTGAAACATCATATTTACTTTTAGCAATACTTTGCCAGCTATCCTGGCCGGAGAAACTGGCATAAATGTTATAGTCTTCCATGTTAATCAATGGGTTGTTGGCCTGTTCTACTCCATAAATAACACCGTTACCATCAACGGCTACAATATCCATGTAAACCTGATTGATATTGGAGCTCATTATGGGATCTTTAATCTGGCTCCAGTTCCTGCCATCAGAACTTTCCAGAAAAACAGGTATAACCTGCTCATTGCCTTTTTGATCTTTTTCAAGATACCAGGCACCCGCATAAAATCGACCATTTGCCGATGTAAAAGGACTGCGTGCAGCGTAAAAAACGGTATAAGAAGGTGGGAGAGTAACCGGAAACCATGTTTTGCCACTATCGTCACTGATGAGTATTGCTGGCACTTCTTCTTTTCCAAAAAAAGTTAGTAGTGTTGAGCCATTGGAAGTAATAAAATGAACAGGTTGTTCTCCTGAGCCAATGGTGGTTTTGTGCCAGAAAATTTCATCATCAGAGCGAAAAACTCCTTTGGCTGTCGCTACTAATATCGTGTTTTGATGGGAGACAATGGTATAGATTTCCGAGTCTTCAAAATCTGTACTGCGCACCTTTTGCCAGCTTTCCAAATTATCCCGGCTTCGATAGAGGCCCTGCAAAGTTGCAACATAGGTTGAGCCGTTATGGACGGCCATATCGTTGTACCCGGAAAGCGTTGATGAAAACTCTCCTTCCGTTACAGGAACAACATCTATCACCCCCTGGCTGTCTTTTTTATAGAGTTTTCCTAAAGCTGTGCCAAAATAAGTATTATTATCACCCTCAAAACTTTTGATAAAAAGAATATTACCAGCGATTACTGTCGGTATATTATTCCATTGATAATCTGCGCTTCTGTTTTTTAACGCATGGGCTCTCGTACCAGAAAGACTTTTAATCTGACTATATCCTATAGGAGCAGAAAAACAGACTGACGTCACTGTTGCTGCCAATAACACTGTTACCAGAATAATAAGTGCAGCTAGAGTGCATCGTGCATCAGATAATTTTATTTTAAAAGTAAAGAGTTTCACAGCAGCCCCTTTTCATAATTTGAGAGATTAAGTCTGTGAATAAGATCATTTCATTAAGAGAAGGTTTTGCGCTGAGAGATCTTTGTCAGTTTCGTGCACCTAATTGTTAGATTTTGACAGATTCAAAATCTGAATAGCCACCAGAGTCTGCAAAAGGTGCATTTAGAAGAGTTATAAAATAATGACTGGAATTGGAATTATTTGTCTTTGACTTGGAAATGCCTTTTTTATCACCCAGGAGCAACAAAAAAGGCATTTTACCTAACCTGACCGAATGCAGGCTGTTTGGCAGGTTACTTGGTTAAAGCAATCTGATAGATGGCAAAGCCATTGCTGTCCATGCCTACCTTCTTAACCGGGTACTGGGAACGCTCTTCAATAAACTTGGCTGCCTTTTCAGAAGCTGCTGTTTCAAAGACGATATCCAGAGCAGTGTCAGTTTCGATAGCCGCAAACTTCCAGTTGTTATCTGCTGTTGGCTCTACGCGACCCTTGGCTGCACTGGTTTCAGCAATATAGTTGGCCAGAATCTGACGGGATTCATCGGGAGAAGCAAAGGCAATATTGTCAGCACCAGCACCGGGGAAATGACCACCTCCATAGGCGCGGTAATTGTTGGTTGCCAGCAGGAACACTTTGTCATCCGCAACAGGCTCACCCTTGTAGGTCAGGCTCTTAATGCGGTGAGAATCTGCATGAACCAGCTTACCCTTACGGTCATAGCGGGCAGGAACGGTGATATCAATCTCGTAGTTCACACCATCGATAACATCGAAGTTGTAGGTACGGAAGTTATCCCAGTCCAGCAGTTCCTGCCTTTCCGAGGTAGTGGTATCAATTTGCTTGAACTGACCGGCAGCACGCTCCAGCCACTCACGCACTTCTGCCCCAGTTACCTTCAAAGTAACCAGAGTGTTAGGGTAGAGATACAGATCAGCAGCGTTCTTGAAGGTCAGGGTACCTGATTCAACTTCAGTAAAGTTGGTCGGATCGTTCTTACGGCCTCCAGCCTTGAAAGGAGCACCGGCAGACAGAACGGGAAGACCATCCAGGTCTGGATCACCCTGAATAAACTTCTCCACATAAGCTGTCTGGGCCTGGTTCACGATCTGGATAGTCGGATCATCCTGCACAAGAGCCAGGAAGCTGTACATGACATCCGTCGCTTCACCGATAGGACGGTTCACGAATTCACTGGTGGCCAGGCGATCACCTTCAATAATCTTGACCAGCGCCTTGTCGGCTTCTACCAGAGCAGTTCCGTCCTTCTTGGCGATAGCACGGGCCTCAGAAGTACCCTTGACCACTTTCCAGTTCTTACCATCTCTGCTCTCCAGGGTCAGGTCAACCACACCGACGTGACTGCCCCAGCGGCCAGGCATAACAGAAGCAACACCATTGATAGTGCCGGTCTCCAGGTTCACCCCGGGAATATCAGCAAAATCTTTGCCGGGGAATACTGCATGGCTATGACCAAACATGATGGCGTCTATTCCTGGCACTTGGGAGAGGTAATAGACAGAGTTTTCAGCCATCACCTTATAAGGATCAGCACTCAGGCCTGAGTGGGGAATGGCCACAACAACGTCTGCCCCTTTGGCACGCATCTCCGGTACCAACTGACGGGCAGTTGCAGTGATATCGGTAACAGTCACTTTACCGGTCAGATTCCGACGATCCCACTGCATGATCTGGGGAGGTACGAAACCGATAAAACCAACATTAATGGTCCGGGACGCGCCATCATTGTCCTTAACGGACATCTCTTTAATGACATAAGGCTGAACCAGTGGCTTGCCGGTTCCGGCCATATGAACGTTGGCATTCACGTAGGGGAACTCAGCACCGGCAATGGCATTCTGCAGGTAGTCAAGACCATAGTTGAACTCGTGGTTACCGATATTGCCAACGGCGTAGTCCATGGTGTTCATGACTTTGTGTGCCGGGTGAACTTCACCTTTTTGCAAGCCTTCAGCCGCGCGCCAGTCACCCATGGGAGAGCCCTGGATAAGGTCACCATTGTCAACCAGAACACTGTTGGTCACTTCAGCGCGGGCTTGCTTGACGAGAGAAGCTGCACGCACCAGGCCGAATCTTGTAGTCGGTTTACCCTTGTAGAAGTCGTAGTCCAGAACATTGGAGTGGATATCCGTTGTTTCGATAACACGAAGATCAACGGTCGCTGCCAAAGCGGCAGTCGAGAACAGCAGACCGGACAGCGTATAGCCGGCAACCCGGTAAGCCAGGGAAGAGCTGATTTTCATTGGTTAACCCGTAGTGAGTCAGGTGTTGTTCAAGCGAGCCGCCATGCTAACACCTAACCAGATTCACTCATATTGGGATAAATCACGTAAAAGGTCTTTAATTTGCGCTTATATCCCGGGAATGTGCCAAATCTTTCTTACAGCTTATTTACGCCTGTTGTACGCCAGCGAAGCTACCCAATCACGGTAGTGTTGAAATGCTGGATCAGCGAAGAGACACCCGCATCGTTCTCTTTTTTCCCTGCAGTGCCAGATTGTGGAACCACAACCTGTGGCTCAACTACCTCCAAACATTGAGTATATCTGTTGATAAGTGCTTTCTTTCTTGCACTGGCCTGGTCAAACAGATATTGCTGCTTTTTCAACTGAGCTTTTGGCAACTCAGCTTCCAGAAACGCAACCGCTTCGGTAAAACGTTTTGGCCGAATCTTTGACAAGCTTTTCCAGAGAGGGTTGATGAACATAAACAGACCGTTATCAACCAGCAGCTGAATGATGGTCTCCAATTGAGCACTGGAGTAAACTGTCACAACCGGTTCAGTTCCCCGGCCAAGTTCAGGAATTTTCTCAACCACACATTTCGGGAAATAAATTGTGGCCGGGTAGTTATCTTCCTCTTTGCTGAATGGGCTTGTCGCATCGGTATTGTGATGCACAACGGTGTGCTTCCTGGACATAGCACTTTTCCTGGAAGAGCCATAGTGCTCAATCATCTCCTGAGTACGTGGAGAAACATTGCCAATACCGTCGATCTCCGGCTCCAGGAATTTACCAACTTCAGAGTTGTGCTGCAGACTCGCTAATGTCCGGTGCCTTTTTTGTTCATCCTTGGAATCCTTGAATGTGACAGGCTTTTTCATAGAACTCTTACGACGCTTGGCACGTTGTTCATAAACAGAGAGCCTGTCTTTAACGACCTTTGGGGCAATAAGAGGAACGGGTAAGCGGTCCCAGCCCCCCAGATCTACCTGTTCCCAGGAGAAAGCTTCAAAAAGAGGATCGACATCCGCTGTAATAGGTATCTGGTTATCTGGGTGACAGAGAACCATCAGGGGTTCTGGCTCTTTATCATCGACAATATTGGACACATACCAGTAGCCGTCCTCAGAGCAATATTCAGCCTGTTGTTTATATGTCTCCCAAATATTGCTCTGCACCTCGAATACTATACGACAGAGATTGCCTTTCTGATCATATTCCTCACCAACTCTCTGATATTTATCCGGAAGTACAGATTCCAGCTCCTGGATACGTTCATAACTTATTCTTAACTGGGCCGGAATAGCATACTTCTTTTCAACACCGGCAACGTCCCGGTTGTATTTCTGGATAGTCTCCTTGTCAGAGCCATTCAGCTTACTGTAATCCTGATCAGTACAGATAAAGCTCTGCTGCAGCCCCCAGTTGGAACTCTTGCCCTTTATCGGGAAAGGTTTGGTCGGGTTGCCTTCTTTAAGGGGACGGCGGCACATGGCTTCTACCGGGCGGTGAGCGAATACATTACCCCGCTCTTCTGTTGCCACCAGAATGTCATTGATAAGTTCTCGGGGAAGTCCTTGTCTGGAATCACTGGCTACCGCATCAATTCCCCATGTCATGCTGTCGAGCATCTGCTCCCGGGGAGTTTTACTGCAGCCTTCAGGGAGTACGGCTACCCCCATACGTCGCCGCCTTACCCGAGAAACTGTATTTTCAGGGGACGTAACGGAAATAGAGACTGAACTTTTGGATAAGGGAGAACAGAGTCTACTGTCTGAATTATCGTCGGAGAAATAACCAGAGGAAGCAGTACTGACGTTAGAGACTTTCCTTTGAGCAAACGAACCACTATCACAGACTTTGGGTTCACCGACCTGGTTCGCTGATAAAATCTCTGCTGGATGAATGCTTTTAATCACGGCTCTCTCCCTGAGTAATGCCTGCCTTATTCTGAATAGTATAAACACAAAAAAACGCCCCAAGGGGGCGCTTAAAACCAAAGTCTTAGCTTTATCTGCTTCTTTTCGACCAAGGTCTGACTGGTTGAGGGTCAACCAGATCAAAACCAGTTCAAACTGTAGCAACAGCTCCTTCCAGAGAGGTAGAGCACTGTTCATCGGCAGACTCTTCCGTATGAGCAACAATCGTGCTGACCACAGTATCTCCAACCACATTCACGACCGTGCAGGCGGCATCCAAAATACGATCTACCGCAATAATGATTCCCAGAGCTTCAATAGGCAGTCCAAGGGTGTGCAGAAGAACGCCGGTTGTTACGATAGCACCTCCCGGAATACCACCAGTGGCAATAGCCAGCAGGAAGGTTGTGAAGCCCAGAGTGATCAGATCACTGGAACCCAGAGTAATGCCATAGGCGTTGGCAACGAAAATAGTGGCAACAGTCATATAGATAGCTGCACCGGACATATTCATAGTGGCTCCCAGGGGAACCGAGAAACCTGCTACCCGACTGGATACACCCAGTTTGTCAATGAGGGTACGCAGGGTGACAGGAATGGTGGCATTGGAGCTGGCTGTCGACAGGGCAAACACCATCTGTTCACGGGTCTTTTGCAGAAATTCAACAGGGTTGCGACCAGTGGTAAGAAAGATCATGGCCGGGTAAAACAGGAACAGCCAGATAGTCATCACGATAATACCAGTACCAACGTAGGACATAACGCTGAGAATACTGTTGATATCCAGAGTGGCTGCCATCTTTGCAGTCAGGCAGAAAACGCCAATGGGAGCCAGGGACATGATCATTGTGATCAGTTTCATCATCAGGTTATTGGCAACTGCAAAAGCCTTGCTGGCGCTGTGGGTATCATGATTTTCCAGTTTCTTGATGGCAATACCGGTCATGATGGCCATAAACAGAATCTGGAGAATATTGCCTTCTGCAAAAGCCTTGAATGGATTGGCAGGGACGATACCGGTAATCATTGCCAGCAGTGACGGCGGTTCTTTCAGACTCAGGGCAATACCCGCATCAGCCAGACCGAGGTTGGCACCGATCCCGGGTTGGATAATCAGGGCCATACCAATGGCTGCGGCAATAGCAATCACAGTATTGATAAGGTAAAGGCTGAAGGTTTTTATGCCCAGGCGTCCGAACTGACTGATATCTTCCAGTGTGCAAACAGCATTGACGATAGAGATAAAGATCAGTGGTACCACGACCAGCTTGATCATGGAGACAAACAGTGAACCGGCAGTACCCAGAGTGTTCTCGATCAGGTAAGTCTGCAGGAATCCGGCTGGAGCGGTCAATGACTGAATCAATCCCCCAAGAACAAGACCGCTGACCAATGAAATCAGAACTCGAGAGGCAAGGTTATTACGCATAGATATATCTGTCTCCCGAAAAAGAAATGATGGGCTGAAATACTTGTCACAAAGTGGTGACAAACTTTAATAAGTTATCAGTAACAACACAAGACACTGAAAACAAACATTTTTTCAGCGAAAAAATCTATCAATACTGAATATTCAAGATTATCTCCTAACGACTATGGGTTGTAACTGGTAACAATCCACAACCGTTCCTTTACTGCTCAATAATTTTCACTAGCGTAAAGAAAGTCTGCGTCTTGTACGTATTGATAAATTATTATCAAGACTGATGGCGTTATTGTGCAGGTATAAAAAAGGCCAGCAGACAGCCAGCCTTTTTGTCGCTTTCTACCGGGGGCAGAAAACAAGAGAATTCGTAGGCAGAATTCTTACAGGGCTACAATGTTTTCAGCCTGCAGACCTTTCTGACCTTCAGTTACGATGAACTGAACTTTCTGGCCTTCTTCCAGAGAGCGGAAGCCAGAACCAACTATGTTGCGGAAGTGAGCGAACACGTCAGGACCATTGTCCTGTTCAATAAAACCAAAGCCCTTGGATTCGTTGAACCACTTAACGGTACCGGTGACAGTTTCGGACATAACAGTATCCCATAATTATCTTGACTATTTAATGCCTTTGGGAAAAGGCGGTTTTGGCAAAAAATGTCTTTTCTACTTATAAATTACAGGACGAGGTACAGCGAGTTAACTTCGAAATGATAACAATAAATATCTGACTTCCTTTTGCCTGCGGCGCATTCTACAGGGGCTTAATATGATGTCAACTTTACCCGTTTGCACCTTGGTATTACTGGGCTTGTACTGTTTAGTCGTTGCAAAAAATTATAGAAAATAACCGGGAACAAATCTCCATTCCCGGTAGTTACATTAGGGTGTGTTCACAATTAAATATCGAATTCAGCGCATCCGAGATGCTCCTATGACAAGGCATAGTGCCGCTGGAATGCTTGTTGCCTTTCAAGGCACTGTAACGCAGTCCATAGGGGCTCTCGGATGCGCCCTTCGGGTGACTCTAAAAGCGGCCACCTGCTGCGTCGGACTTTTTCAATGTAGAATAACTACGATTTTCACAAGCCCTTCTTGCATCTGGCCGCTTTTAGAGCCACTGAATCGACAGTTAATTGTGAGCACACCCTAAACAAAACGCTGGAAAAATTCCGGTATCAATTCAACACCACGTTCACGCACCGGATCCAGATACTCATCTTCAACCCAAGAGTAAGGCCAGCGCAGGCGTTGGTGCAGATCACCACACCAGCCGCTGGCAACAGCCATGAACTTGTCACAGGCATGCCATGGCATATTGTGCTCTGTAACAAAAGGAATGACACACTCCTTCATAAACTGCTGGATACGCCTCTCCAGTTCCAGACCTGCTTCCATATCTCGTTCAATCAGCTCATTCCAGGTTTCAGCCGCACAGGGGTTCATGGCAGCAATACTGGAATAGGAGCCCTGGGCACCTCGTTGAATGCCACTGGCAAGGCTATCCCCGGGAACAAAAACAGAAAGCCGTTCCATAACCGGCTGCATACTTTCATACCAGGCAGCATCGCCTCCGTAAGTGCTGAGTCCTGCCAGTTCCGGAATTTCATCAGCCAGCCACAGGTAGTCTTCGGGGGCCAGCTGGGTTTTTGCATGCCTCGGGTTACAGAGAATCAGGCTGTGCCCCCTGGCATTTTTTGCACAACCCTTTAGAAAGCGCAGGGTGCCCCGCCGGTCTGTTGGAATCCAGTCTGGCAGGATTAGCTGAATAGCCGCCGGAGCCTGATCAGCCGCAGCAGCTATTCTTTCCAGACTTTCGTATGGGTGGGCATGGTTGGCCCCGATCTGGTAAGGAATACTGTAGCGCTGACAGGCTGAGGCAAAACGTTCGATCAAACGACAGTACTCACTGAAGGTGATGTTGTAGAACTCACCTGAGCTGCCATTGGCGTAGACACCATGAATCCCTGATGCACTGATGTAAGAGATTTCTTCGTCAATGAAACTAAAATCAAGAACACTGCGTTCTTTTATCTGCAGAAGCAGGGGGCACCATGTGCCGCGGATATCGGAAGCTGTGAATACATTCATTGTTTTTTGCCCTATTGCTCCGAGCCTGCCTGGCAGGTGTGATGCAGGCGGCAATAGAAATGTTTGTAAGTGCTGATGCACCTGCACCATTAATGGCCGGTGACAATTGCGGGAGTTATAACAGCGTGCCTAAGCTATATTCTTTGACATCAATCATGGAAATAGAAAGGTTACACTATAGATAAGTAAAGGTGTTGATAGTAAAAATCACCATGAACTGACACTTTCCACGGTTGCAGCGAAGTGAAATCACATTTCCTGTCTACAAGCCACCGTAAGCGAAAAATAACAGAAAAAGGCTGCTGTTTTTCATAGCAGTATAAGGTTTTACAACAACCTGTTTGCCAGATTGACGAAAATTATCCTACAGTTTCTCTTTTTTGTATTGGAACAGGCTGATGACAAAATCCTTAAACATCACCCGGTCTCCAATGAAGCTATAGAGCGGATACTTGAAAGACGCTGGCCTGCTTTTCTCAAAAAAGAAGTGCCCTACCCAAGCACAGCCGTATCCCACAACAGGCAGAAGAAAAAGAAATTTATAGCTGCCAGTCAAAAGACTATAAAACAGCAAGATTAAAACCAGAGTACTGCCTAGATAATGCAGATTCCGGCATACCCTGTTGCTGTGTTCATTTAGGTAAAAGGGATAGAACTCGGCAAAGGTTTGAAAACGCTGACGCATAACGCCTCCGGTTTCTTATTCTTGTTGTTTTTCTTTTATTTTACCGTGAAAGTTTTTATCGCCCCAAGGGGACGATAAATATATTTTCCAGTTATAGCGGCTTATGAATTTAAGCAGAATTGTCCGGGGTGTGTCAGACAGCCATTGGTGCTGAACCCGAAACATGTCCTGCTTCGGGCTTATGCCAACAGAATCTAGTTAGCCAGACGACGCATACCCTCAGCATTTGCAACCTTAAGAGCCGCAAAGACATTGCGGGCGTTGACCTCACAGGGTTCGTTGTGAATCGTTTCACCTTCAGCACAAGCCGCTTCCGCAACGGCCATCAGGTCAGTATCAGAGATATCTTTCAGGCCAATTTCACCCAGAGTAATAGGCAGCCCCACTGACTGACAGAAGTCATACACAGTTTTTACCGTTTCCCGATCCTGATCACTCAGAAACATCATGGTCTGGATACCAATGGCAACCTTTTCCCCATGCAAAGCCTTGTGGCAGCCAGGAAGAACTGTCAGGCCATTGTGAATAGCGTGGGCTGCAGCCAGTCCGCCGCTTTCAAAACCGATACCACTAAGCAAAGTGTTGGCCTCAACTATATGTTCCAGGGCCGGCGTGACTACACCGGACTTGCATGCCTCCAGAGCCATGGTGCCATACTCAAGCAGGGTTTCATGGCAAAGTCTGGCAAGAGCAAAGGCTGACATAGGCCCCTGGCGACCAGTCATGTTGCCACTCTGGTTCTTGCGACAGTGCTCAGCCTCAAACCATGTTGCGAAAGCATCTCCCATACCGGCAATCAGCATTCTGACAGGTGCTTTGGCAATAATGTCGGTATCGACAATAACGGCGTCCGGGTTTCTGGGCAGTAACATATACCGGTCAAACTCCCCCTGGGAGGTATAGATAACCGAGAGGGCACTGCAGGGGGCATCTGTAGAGGCAATGCTGGGAACTATCACAACCGGGCTGTCAGTCAGGAGGGCTGATGCCTTGGCTGTGTCCAGAACCTTGCCGCCACCAATTCCAACGATAACCTCGGCACCGCTATCACTGATCAGATTGCGTATTCTTTCAATCTCTTCATCACAGCATTCACCATTAAAAATAGTGACGGTGAAGTTCATAACGCCGGTCAGGATGCCAGTAATTCGATCGCTATACTGGGTGTTGACGTATGGATCCAGCAATATCAAAGCATGATTGCCCAGACGGGCGGTTTCTTCGCCCAGAACATCCAGGGCCCTGTCACCCTGAACATACCGGTTGGGAAAAATTGCTGTGGTAATCATCTTTTCCGCCCTCTGAGATATTCATTTATGTCTATGTGAAACATATGTATCACGCTGTCAGAGAAGGGCCGTTGTTTCAGGTCAATCTCTGTTCAGTATTGATTTCGAAAGAGATGGCGGAGCGTTATAAGTGACAGAAATTGAGAAATGTTTGATCAAAAAACTGCAGCTGAAAATTGAGCGATCGTCCAGTTTGTTTCCTACACTCCTGTGCCAACCTTCCCGACAGCTTAGACAAAGAAGCAGCTTATGACTCTTCATCGAACCATTACAGCACTACTACTTCTAGTTTTAACTGGAGCAGCTCAGGCTGGCAGCAGGAAACAGTACACTTTTGATAATACCTGGGAGCGAGCCCGAGAACGCCTTCAGCTGCTTGAAGACCACTCCAACCCATACACATTTGAGCAGCTGGAAAAACTCCAGATACAGGAGGGCTGGATTTGCCTGGATGCCGGAGCGGGATATGGCGGCGTAACCAGGTGGCTGGCCGATAAGGTGGGAAAAGAAGGTCGTGTAGATGCTCTTGATATGGAAGCCGGTTTTCTGCGTGAGCTGAACCTTGGGAATGTACGGGTTATCGTACAAAATCTGGTTGACCACCCACTGCCCATAAAGGCTTATGATCTGGTTTTTGCCAGAGATGTACTCATGCATATTCCGCAGAGGGCGGATGTCATAAAAAAATTTGTCCAGACCTTGAAGCCCGGAGGAATATTAGTGGTAGAAGACCTGGGTGTTTACCCCAACCGTTACAAGAATCTCTCTGATGATCCTGAAGTATCCACCACGGCTGGTAGACTGTTTGATCTCCTGACAGAAGCAGGGCATGCATCGTTTCTGTCGGCCTATGATAACCCGGCTCTGTTCGAACAGGCTGGCCTGGTTGATATAACTGCCAGTGGTTTTGCCTCTTACGAACAGGGAGGATTAAGTGAAGGTAAAGTGTGGGGGCTGTGCATGGTTCAGTTAAAACCGCTGCTGGTCAATAAAATGGGAGTGAATGAAGCTCTTTACGAAAAAGTACATCAGCTCCACATGGATAAAAGTGCGCGGTGGTGGGGAGTCAACCGTATCATCACAATAGGAATGAAACCCTTATAAGAGACTCTTAATAAAAAGACCCTTTATAAAAGCTCTCTGTAAAAGACTCTTTATAAAAAAAACAGGCACGGGTAAAGTTCCGGGCTTCGCCCTCTATTGAACAGGGCATCTTTTGAGGACAGTTTCTCTATGAGTGATATTAAACTCACCGAATACAGTCATGGTGCTGGCTGTGGCTGCAAGATTTCTCCCCAAATTCTTGATCAGATTCTCCAGAGTGGCATAGAAATGCCGGATTTCCCCAGACTGATTGTCGGGAATGCCTCAAAAGATGATGCTGCCGTTTTCGACATGGGCAATGGTGAAGGTGTCATCAGTACCACTGACTTCTTTATGCCTATCGTTGATGATCCTTTTGATTTTGGCCGGATTGCTGCAACCAATGCCATCAGTGATATCTATGCCATGGGTGGAACACCAATGATGGCCATTGCCATTCTTGGCTGGCCGGTTGACAAGCTGGGGCCGGATGTTGCCCGTGAAGTTGTTGATGGCGGTCGCCAGGTCTGTAAAGAGGCGGGTATTCCCCTGGCCGGCGGGCACAGTATTGATGCTCCTGAACCCATCTTTGGTCTCGCCGTTACTGGCCGGGTACCCCTCGAAGGGTTGAAGCAAAATAATATGGCCCGGGTCGGAGACAAACTTTACTTAACCAAACCTTTGGGAATCGGCATTCTGACAACGGCCCAGAAGAAGAAAAAGATAGCCGAAGAGCATGTCCATATTGCCCGGGACACTATGTGTCAACTAAATCTTCCAGGGGCCGCCTTTGCAAACTTGCCAAGTGTCAGCGCGATGACTGATGTCACCGGTTTTGGCTTGCTGGGACATCTACTGGAAGTCTGTGAAGGCAGTCAAGTCAGGGCCAGGATTCAGGAATCTGCTCTCCCTCTTCTGCCCCATGTAGAAGAGTACCGGACGGCAGGATGTGTGCCCGGTGGAACTGAGCGCAACTTTGCCAGCTACGGTCACCTTGGCCCTGATCTAAGCCAGCGGCAGAAAGAGCTGCTGTGTGATCCCCAGACCAGTGGAGGTCTTCTGGTAGCCGTCAGCCCTGAAGGAGAGCAGGCATTTCTACAGGAGGCGTCAAGGTTTGATCTTGATTTGAAGCCTATTGGAGAACTGCTGGAAGCCGGTGAAAGCAGTCTGGTAGAGATTATCTGAAACATAAACGGGAGCCTGAAGGCTCCCGTTTCCTCCGGCAAATGACTAGATAGGTCGGTTGCCGTAATTGGATTCTGGTTTCTTGGGCGGGTCTGCCGTTACGTTGGAAGGAATCTTCTGGATTTTCCCCCCCTTGGCCAGGAACTCTTCAACCTGAGTCGTCAGCATTTCCCGGAGTCTCCTGCGGGATTCAACTGTACGCTCGTCCGGAGATTCATCCTTACTGCCCAGATAGGAGAAATCCGGGCCTTCTTCTGTTCCAGCTTTTGCTTTTCTGGTGGGCTTTTTCCGTGCCATGAGCCAGTCCTCTTATTTGCTGGTGTTGCCGCCTTTCAGAGGCCACCATTCAATTTATTATTCTTATTGTTATAGCGCAGACTTCATGTCGCGCAATTCCATTTATAAATCCTTTTTCTGGATCTTGCCAATATTAAATGACAAACGGATTACAAAACCTGTTAATTACAGTAGTCAAAGGCAGGGACAATCAAGCTTAAATCTCCGTATTTTCATGTTTATGAAATATCCTGGTTATTAACTTCTTACCCCTCAAACTCTTTTCCCTGAAGGGTCGCCACAATCTGTCTGTGTCCGCCGTGTATCCGGTGTTCACCCAGCCAGATACCCTGCCATGTCCCCATAACCAGATGACCATTACGGACGGGAATAGTTAAGTCTGGCCCCATAAGGCTGCACTTGATATGGGCTGGCATATCATCCGGCCCTTCATCCCGGTGCAGGTAGTGAGGTTCATTTTCAGGAGCCATCTTATTGAGATGGCGTTCCATATCTTCCCTGACCGATGGATCAGCATTTTCATTAATTGTCAGGGAGGCTGATGTGTGTTGAATAAACAGGTGCAGTAACCCAATTTCGATTTCAGCCAGTTCAGGTACCTGTTGAATGATCTCCTCGGTAATCAGGTGGTAGCCCCTTGGATGAGGTATCAGACGTATCAGTTTCTGGTGCCACATAAAAACAACAGTCCTTTCTCGAATATACATAAGAGCTTTATAGCTTTATTGTTTGCTATTTCAAACCCAGCCGTTTGGCGAGACGGTGAAGGTTTCCGGAATCAACCCCCAAAGCTCTGGCAGCAGCAGCCCAGCTATTGTCACTGTTTTCGAGAGTTTCCCGGATAAACTGACGCTGGAAATCATCAGTAGCATCCCTGAGGTTTTGAATGCCTTCGGTTAGCTGCACAGGTGACTTCACTGATCGCTTTGACGACAGTACTTGCCCTTCCTGTCTGAGCTGGGTGGCAAGGTATTCTGGTGTAATTGAAACATACTTACTCCGCGCGCCAGCCTTGGCCAGGATAGCGGCGCGGTAAATGGTATGTTCCAGCTCCCGAACATTACCGGGCCAGGAATAGGCCAGCAGACTCTTCTGGCAGGAGGCGCTGAGTGTGAGATGCTCCAGTCCTATCTTGCTTCGACACTTTTCAGTAAAGTAGCCCGCCAGAAGAATGATGTCATTGTCTCTTTCCCGAAGAGGCGGAACAGCAATAGGGAAGACGCTGAGGCGGTGATAAAGATCAGAGCGGAACCGGCCTTCCATAACTTCCTGTTTAAGGTTTTTATTGGTAGCAGCAACGATACGGGTGTTCACCCTCAGGCTACGATCATCACCAATTCTCTGAATATCTCCATACTGCAGTACCCTTAACAGTTTGGACTGCAGGGCCAGAGACAACTCTCCAACTTCATCCAGAAAAAGTGTGCCCTGGTCGGCCAGCTCAAACTTGCCCTTGCGGTTGCTGATAGCTCCGGTGAAGGCACCTTTGACATGCCCGAACAACTCACTTTCAGCCACTGATTCCGGCAAGGCAGCACAATTCAGGTAAACCATGGGCTGATGTGCCCGAGGCGACTCATTATGAATAGCGTTAGCCACCAGCTCTTTACCCACACCGGTTTCTCCGAGGATCAGGGCAGTCATATCTGTTTCTGCTACTACAGAGATTTCCATTTTCAGCTGCTGCATCGACACAGACCGACCGATGATCTCTTTCTGGGAATGACTGTCCTGAGAAATAGCCTCACTTCCCGGTAAGTTGGCAGCCAGCTTTTCTAATCGTTCCATCAGAAGAGCATTGTTCAGTGATGCAGAAGCCAGGGCGCTGACTATACGCAGCTCTTTATCACTGAAAGAGTCAAACTTCTGCGGATCAAAAGCATCTATGGTCAAAGCCCCAATAAGACACTGGTCTGCTATTAAGGGGAGACCAACACAAGCATGGACTTTCAGCTCATCTTTATGGGATTCAATCAGATTGTCGTATGGATCAGGAAGGTGGCTGTCAGCGGGAAAACGAACGATATCCCCGGCACGGGCAATAGCTTCCAGACGAGGATGTTCTTCAATAGAAAAGTGTCGCCCCAGCACATCGGCAGACAGACCATCTATAGCCAGAGGAACAAACCTCTGTTTTTTAAAAATCAGCAGCGCTGAGGCATCACACCGGAACAGATGGCGCACTGTTTCCAGAAGGCGCTCGAAGCGGTCTTTGGCCGAAATACCTGTGGTCAGATCAAGGGCCAGGGTCATCAGATTTTTGTCGTAGCCGGTACTGCTTGGTGACATCGGAAAAGCCTGAAATGAGAACTGTTAAAACGACAACATACTGTTATAAAGACACTTTTACAACACTGTCACCTTAACAAAAAAAACAAAAATCCCTTATAAATCAATAAATTAAAAGTTGGCATAATGCCTGCCAAAGGAGATGTAACGTTTGATAAATTCTCCATGAAAAAGTGACACAATGACCATTCATGTCAAAAACAATATTCACTGGGTTGGCCAACGAGACTGGGAGATCTGGGATTTTCACGGTACCGAGTACAAGACCACCCGGGGCACCAGTTACAACAGCTACCTGCTCCGGGAAGAGAAAACAGTTCTGATCGATACAGTCGACAGCAAGTTCAGCCATGAGTTTGTCCAGAACCTGGAGCAGGATATTGACCTCAACGATATTGACTACATTGTCGTCAATCATGCGGAAGAAGACCATTCCGGGGCACTCTCTGCGTTGTTGGCCAGGAGTCACGGCAGGCGATGCTCTCTGGGAGGTGGAAGCTTCATCCCAGGGGATGATTGCCAAGGCTTTCAATGACGACAATATGATTGGGTTTATGACAACTGAAGCCATGATGCCCAAAGCTTTTCCCCTGCTGCGCGAGCTACCCGCCGTTATTTGATATAGAGGTACAGACAATGAGCCATCAACGTATTCCTGCTGACTGGACTATTCAGCGTTCCACGCCATTCTTTACCCGGGATAATGTTCCGAAAGCTTTGCTGAGTCATCACAACACGGCTGAAGGAGTATTCGGGCAATTATGTGTTATGGAAGGCACTGTCACCTACTATGGTTTCCCAGACAGCACAACCATGGAGCCGGAAATCAAAGTGGTCATCAGCGCGGGCCAGTTTGCCACCAGCCCGCCCCAGTATTGGCACCGCATAGAGTTGAGTGATGATGCCCAGTTTAATATTAACTTCTGGTCAAGCCAGGATAAGACCGGGCAGCAGCTTTTCAGCGGAACAGAGTAATATTGATTGCAACGGGAATACCACCCGCTCAGGCCGCCTGTTCAAGCTCCAGTCTGGATTTAAGAACAGTTTCCTGGCCGGGTCCCGGTGCTTCAGGAACAAATCGAGCCAGAACCAGAGAACAAGTAGCAAACCCGGTTCCGATCATAAAGACAGCGAAAGGTGATTTCAGCCAGAGCAGCCCTAGCAGCGCCGGTATCACTACCGCTGCAATGTGGTTAATTGTAAAACTGACCCCGGCACTACCAGCTATATCCTGAGGGTCGGCAATCTTCTGGAAGTAGGTTTTGGTTGCAATGGCCATGGCGAAGAACAGGTGATCCAATACATACAGCCCTGCCGCCAGGTGGGCATTTTCAACAAAGGCGTAGCCCGAGAACACCAGAATCAGCCCTATATACTCCAGGGTCAGTGTACGTCGCTCACCAATTCTGCCGATCCAGCTGCCAATAGCCGGTGCAAACAGCATATTAAAACCGTGGTTTAACAGATACAGAAGACTGATTTCTCCCACGGTATAACCAAATTTTTCCACCATCATAAAACCGGCAAACACAACGAAAATCTGCCGGCGGGCACCGCTGAGAAACGTCAGCGCATAATAGAGCCAGTAACGGGAGCGGAGAATCATCTTCTTGTGCTGGGTGGTTTTCTGATCAAACTGCGGGAAAGCTGTTACCATAAAGAACACAACAACCAGCCCTACACACCCTGCCAGCAGATACATAAACTGATAACCGACATTCATTTGATCCATTAACAGCCAAATACCACCATAAGCCAATAGGGCTGCTACAGATTTCACCGCCATGGCTCGACCCATAAAGCTGGCACTTTTACTTTTATCAAGCCACTGCAGAGTCAGGGATTGATTAACGGTTTCAAAGTAGTGAAATCCCGTCGACATGATTATGGTGGTGATATACAGCGGCATTTCCTGGGGCCAGAAGCCAGTCAGCGCTACGCCAATACACATCAGAACCAGGGAGATATAGGCAAAGGTCTGTTCCCTGAATAGCAGCAGCATAAAGACCGAAGTAAAAGCCAGAAAGCCGGGAACTTCCCGGAGACTCTGCAGCAGACCAATCTGTTGACCGGTAAATGAGGCGTGTTCGACGGTAAAGTTATTCAACAGAGCATGCCAGACGGAAAACGTCAGTGGCATGATAAATGCGAAAAGCAATAAAAGACTTTCCGGAGATTTCTTGATTTTTGCAAATGGGTTCAAAGGAGTTCCTTCTTATTATCACCCGCCAGAAGAATGGTGAGGCAGGTGAGATCTTTAAGTCACTCCATAAAAACAGAAAGGTCCGGTGCTTTTCAACACTGGGTTAATAGCTCCGGGCCATCGCCTTGGCAACAGCCATATCTGTTTTTCGAATACTGGCCTTGATACCGGGAATAGCTATCGGGCTGGCGCTGAGTTTGGTTACCCCCATCCCAAGGAGCAACGATGTCAGCTCCGTATCGGCTGCCATTTCTCCGCACATACCCACAGGGATTCCTGCAGCCTGAGCAGCTTTGCAGGTGCCAGAAATAGCTTTCAGAACAGCAGGCTGCCTGTAATCGGCCAGTTCAGCGACCGACGGGTTACCCCTGTCTGCTGCCATCACGTATTGGGTCAGATCATTGGTGCCAATGGAGAAAAAGTCCGCTTCCCGGGCAAGCTCTGCAGCATTAAGAACTGCGGCAGGCACTTCCACCATAATTCCAGCCGGTAGCTTAGGGGCAGGCCTGTTCAGCTGTATCTGGCACTGATGCAATATGTCCTTCGCCTGTATCAGTTCATCGACCGTTGCAATCATGGGGAACATGACCTGGATATTGCTGTATTGCTCTGCAGCACGAAGAATGGCACGAAGCTGGGTTTTCAGAAGATCCGGCTGTGTCAGACAGAACCGTATTCCCCGGCAGCCCAGAAAAGGGTTCGCTTCTTTCTGCTGCGGCAGATAGGGCAGCGATTTGTCTCCACCAATATCCAGAGTCCGAATCACCAGCGGGAAATTATTGAGCTGTGAGGCTATTTCACAATACGTCCGGTACTGCTCTTCTTCATCGGGGAGAGCCTCACGATCAAGAAACAGAAACTCGGTACGCAGCAGGCCAACACCCTGGGCTCCATGCTCAAGTAAAGTTTTTACGTCCTCAGGCTTATTGATATTGGCCATGACATCCGGGCAGAACCCATCAATAGTTTCTGCAGCATCAAGTGCTGCCGCCTGCTCCCGGGCAATACGATCCAGCCACTCTGCCCGGCGCATTTCCAGATTGGCTGTGACCTGGCTGTCAGGGTTTAACCAGAGTTGTCCATTAAAACCGTCCAGAACGACTTGCTGTCCATCAAGGTTTTTCTCAAGACAGCCATCAGCCCTCACTATGGCTGGAATACCAAGAGATCTTGCCAATATGGCGCTGTGAGAAGTACGACTCCCTTCGTTCAGGCAGATCCCCAGGACTTTTTCCGGATCAAGTCCTGCTGTATCCGACGGGGTAAGATCCTGCGCTACCAGAATCACAGGTGAACTGACTTCCAGTGTGGGCAATTTTCTGCCAATAAGATTGGAGAGTAAACGGTGACCGACATCAACAATATCCACGGCACGCTGGCGCATATATTCGGATTCGGAGGACCTGTACTGGTCTTCCAGCTGAGTCACAGCCTGTGACCAGGCCTGCTCTGCAGTTGCCCCTGTAATAATGATCTCCCAGACTCTGTCCTGCAATTCAGGATCACAGAGCATCAGCTGGTGAGCACGAAAAATATCGCAGTGTTCGGTGCCGGATCTCTTTTCAAACTTAGCCAGCTGCTCCTGGGTTTGCTTGACCGCATCAGAAAACAGTTGCCACTCAGCCGATTCCCCCTTATGAGCACGCTCGGGTACTGCTTCAGGCAACTGTGGGATATATCGTTTTACCCTGCCAAAGACAATACCCTCTGAAACCGGCAGAGCACTGATCACATTTTCTGCAAGTTCCGTATCACTGCCAGTCACTTTTAATTCGCTCTTGAGGGAAGGCTGGCTGATATCTTCTCCAAAGTGCTTTGCGGCCAGAGCCTTGAAGGCCTCCACAGCCTGCCGAGCTTCTGGCCCTGCAGCTGTAAGTTGTATCAGGTCCTGATAGCGAGCACCAAGAGTAGCAATGCTGTTCAGGCTACGGGCATTGGCGCATTTATCTTCACAGTGAAGGGAAACCTTAGCATCGAATTTTGCCAGTGCTGTCACCAGAGCTGCGGCAGGACGGGCATGCAGCCCATGGGGGTTTTGTAAAACCCAGAATGCCTGGTGTTCGCACTGCATATTGTCTTCGGGCTGAACAGCAGAAGAGCTTTGCTCCAGCTCCCCAGCCGGTAGCTCCTCACCCGGCTTCCGTTCACCCAACTGCTCTTTTTTGGTATCCAGGGCTGCACAGGCTTCCTGCAGAACTTCTGTCAAAGGCAGACCGACCGATGCAGCAACAGTTGCGGCTATGGTGCCTTCCACAATGGGAGCAGAGCAGAGAGCAACTTTTTCTACCATATCCGGGTCAATAAGATCCAGAGCTGCTTCCGTGCTGAGCAGGGCACTTCCCATATCCATAATGATCAATACACCGCTATCGTCGTAAACCTGCTCAATAGCTTCCATCACTTTGACAGCATCAGTACCATGGGGATGCTCGTCGTCATCAATACCGCCGGCAATAGCCAGGGAGCACTGCCCCTGCCCCATTTGCTCTGCCAGCTCCATAACACCTTCAGCCAACTTTCTGCTATGGGAAACAATAACTATTCCAACCATGGACTTGAGTATCTTCTTTCAGCCAGTAATAACAGTTTTCAGGGTTTTGATCATCAACATGGATGAGGTGGCTCCCGGATCCTGGTGGCCGATGCTGCGCTCGCCCAGATAGCTGGCACGCCCCTTTTTAGCCTGCATGGAAATGGTAGCTCCCATGGCCTCTTTAGCTGAGTGCAGAGCAAGATCGAGCATATCGGGCAACTCTTTCTCTTGTTCAAGAGCGGTGTTCATGGCTCCGAGAGTGGGCCACCAGACATCACACATGGTCTTGTCCCCCGGGTTGGCCCGCCCCCGGTATACAATACCTTTCACTCCCTCTTCCAGAGCAGAAACAAACTCCTGCCTGGAGACTTCTTCTTTACTCATCAGTTTCATGGATGCCTTCATAAAGAAGGTGCCATAGAGAGGGCCGCTGGCTCCGCCGACACTGGATAGCAGGGTCATTCCTGTCTGCTTGAGAATGGTGCCGATACATTTGTCTTCAAATGCAGGCAGTTTCTCCACAACTTTGTCGAAGCCACGGTTCATGTTGATGCCATGGTCTGCATCACCGATTTCAGCATCCAGCCTGGTCAGGAGATCCCTGTTTTCCTGAAAGACGACAGCCAGCTGCTTCAGCCAGGAGACAATGTGTTGCTTTGTTACCGACATAAACCCAGTCTCTTGATTTTGAATAGGAGAAGAGGGCAATCCCTGCCCTGAAAGTCATCCATTCTGTTTTTGTATTGAGTGTCGTGTATGGCTTTAACAGCCCCAGCGCATGGCCGGTGTATTTACTGGTGCCTCCCAGAGTTTGAGGATCTCTTCATCAGCTTTCATCATGGTCAGGGACAGGCCCTCCATGTTCAGAGAGGTACAGTAATTGCCAACCAGGTTGTGAACAATGGAGAGACCAGACTCTTCGCAGCACTCATGGAACCTGCGGTAAGCACCCAGAAGCTCGGATTCCGGAGTGGCCCCCATACCATTCAACAACACGATAATCTTATCACCACGACCAAGAGGTTCTGTAGTGTGCTCAATATCTTTCCAGTCACCCAGTTCCCTGTCCCACTCCCTGATAACCCGGGTATAGGGCTCGTCGTCGATAATTCGGCCAAACATCTCGGATACCAGAGAATCACAGTTTTTGTAAGTGCGACGCTCAATACCAGGTTCACCGTGGATACCTACACCAAACTCGACCTCATTTTCTTCAAGAACAAAGGAGGGTTCACCTGCAGCCGGAACCACACAGGCCGACATGGCCACACCGAATGAGCGGGTTCGGTTATTCAGACGCCGGCCCAGCTGTTCCAGCTGTTCAAGGGAGTAGCCTTCAGCAGCAGCTGCACCAAGAATTTTTTCCATCAAGACTGTACCGGCAACTCCTCGACGGCCAGCGGTGTAAAGGCTGTCTTTTACCGCAACATCGTCGTCAACAAGAACGGAACCAACAGTAATCTCTTCACCGTGCAGCAGCTCCACAGCGGTTTCAAAATTCAGTACATCACCTGTGTAGTTCTTGACCAGGAACAGAACACCCTTACCTGAGTCAACGGCCTTGCCACACTCATACATTTGGTCCGGTGTTGGCGAAGTAAATACCTCTCCCGGACAGGCTCCAGTCAGCATACCCTGCCCCACAAAACCACCATGCATAGGTTCATGGCCACTGCCACCACCAGAAACCAGGGCAACCTGATTCAGGGACTGGATATCACGAATGTGAACAAAGCGAGGCTCGTGATTGCCAACCAGACCAAGGTTAGCCAACAGCAGACCGTCTACCTGTTCCTTGACTACATCTTCTACTTTATTGATTAGCTTTTTCATTCTGGCTGCTCTCGTTATTGGTGGAGCGGATATGTCATCGTGCTGATGATGACAGTTTACTTATATGAGAAAGCAGATAATTTCACAGTGGCACCTGCCAATATCTTGCTGTGAATCAAAAAGTTCTGAAGCTGTATAGGCGGGAGGTGGAATTAATTTTCACACCAGAAATGATAGGAACTCGTTTACTACTGAAATGATTTACCAGCTAAGCATTAACTGGCAGAAATTAACAGACAGGAAATCCCCAGTATGTTAATGCACCGAGGATTCAGGAAGCTTGGTATGTGTCACAATCACAGAACCAATTTTGTCACGGAACTCAATACGATCCGCTTTAGCAAGGGCAGCCATTCCCAGAAGCATTTGAGACATAACCTTACCGGCCTCCTCAACACCATTATCCTTAATAAAACGGGACAAAGTTCTGGCCAATTCATCTTTTGATGTAGACATTCCATGTACCTTATCAGTTCTTATTATTCATGGGAAACCTTATCCCATGGTCGTCTATGTAATGTTTGCTTTCATCATCTGAATATTCTAGTGTTTCTTCTAATTCATAACTTAAATTTTTTGTTTCTACTACAATACTACCTCTTCCTGCCATGTGAAAATAAGGAAGATTAGTAGTGACGTAATGAGTGAAATATGTTTCTTGTAGTTTTTTTGATCCTGAACCTTCTAATATTTCACTTGGTAAGTTTCCTATGATTCTCTGGGTAAAAATTATTGGCTCACGATTTTGAGTAAGCGTATTGTATAAAATTGGATTTTTACTCATTTTTGGTAGGCTATAATACTGAAGTTTTTGTTTGTACTGACAAGTCAGCAAATAGCTCCCATCAGATAGCCTGACAATAAAAGCAAGGCCGGGTTGTACCCCGAAATCAGAGCTTGCTCCTGAAGATGCCAGTTTTATTTTATAGATAGTATCTATAGTTGACTCAATGTAAACCTCAGGAGTGATATTCAGCTTCTTTGCAGAGCCTTGTTCTTGTTCTTGTTCTTGTTCTTTATGAAAGTGTTTGGTTAATGCATCTACCGATAGTCTTTCAAGATTTACCTGCTTGATATATCCCTCAAGAATAAATTCCTCTTGTTCACTATTATCATATATATATATAAAAGACCGTGGAGAGTTTATTTCTAATCCAGCATCAACAATGGATGACATGCATAACAGGACTGCACAAAGTTTAACCATAAACATCACCAGCTTTTTTATCACTGGGTGCAAAAGTAGGTGATAAAAATGCTAACTACCACATGACTGAGTACACAGCGTTGTTACCACTGACAGCAACCGCCCAAAAGCAGGCAGCTCTCAAGCTGCCTTTGTTCGCTATCAGTGCTGTGTACGCTGACGCAGTGCCTCAAACAGGCAGATTCCCGTTGCTACAGAAACATTCAGGCTGCTGACACTGCCCACCATGGGTATATGAACCAGAGCATCACAGTGCTCCCGGGTCAGGCGACGAAGACCTTTACCTTCCGCACCCATGACAATTCCCAGGGAACCCACCAGATCTGTCGCAAAGATATTACTGCTGGCTTCCCCTGCTGCACCAATCAACCAGATGCCACGTTCCTGCAGCTCCCGCATGGTACGGGCAAGATTGGTCACAGTTATCAGTGGAACAGTTTCTGCGGCACCACAGGCTACCTTACGGGCCACAGAGTTCAGCGGAGCAGACTTGTCACGGGCCACAATCACAGCATGGACACCGGCAGCATCCGCTGAACGCATGCAGGCTCCCAGGTTATGGGGGTCAGTGATACTATCCAGAACCAGCAGCAAGGGAGGCTTATCAAGATTATCCAGCAAAGTGTAGAGGTCATTCTCACGATAAACCCTGGCAGCACGCACCAGTGCAACTACACCTTGGTGAACACCATCCACCTTGCGGTCAATACGGTCACGATCAACAAACTTGACTGGAATTCCAGTCTCTCTTGCTTCCTCAATCAACTTTTCCAGGCGGCCGCCACGGCGGCCTTTCTGAAACCAGATCTCCATAATCTGGTCCGGATGACTTTCCAGAAGCGCCTGAACAGCATGAACACCAAAGGAAATATCGCTATCTGCCATTTATTTTCTCCACCCCGGCTACTACAACTTTTGATACAAGCCTTGAGAGAGCCGGGGCTTCACTACATGAATATTACTTAACAGGACGCTTCCGAGGGGTACGTCCGGATTTTGAAGGGGATTTAGCTTTTGGGGAAGTGGTGGCTTTTTTTGCCGTTTTCATCTTCCCGGAAGCCCGCCTGGCTTTATCCTTGCGAACTTTCTTGCCTTTTTTTCCCTTCTTGCGCTTTTTGCCGAAAGATCCGTCAGTCTCTTCACTGGCCTGGGTGCGACGTTTGGGACGATTTTTCCATGAGCCCTCAATAACGTCGCCTTTCCCCTTGTTGGGTCGAGGTTTCCGGCCAGTAGCCCGGCGGGCCTGTGCCCTGTCCCGATCAGACTCTACTGTTTTCTTGCCACCGAACCTGCGCCGTCCTTTGCGGCTGGCAAGGGGGGCACCTTCCAGCTCAAAGTCGATGGTTTTCTCATCCAGATCTACCCGCACAACCCGGACAGTCATCTGGTCACCCAGCTGGAACCGTGTTGCCGTACGCTCACCCATAAGACGTTGGTGACTGGCTTCAAAATGGTAGTAATCACCGGGCAGTGTACTGATATGAACCAGACCAGTGACAAAAATATCAGTCAGTTCCACGAACAGGCCGAAACCGGTCACGGTTGAGATAACACCCTCGTAAACCTCACCGAGATGGTTCTGCATGTACTCGCACTTCAGCCAGTCATTCACATCCCGGGTGGCATCATCAGCCCGCCGCTCAGTCAGGGAACAGTGCTCACCAAGAGCAACCATGGCCTCAAAATCATAGGGGAAGATGGCTTTCTTCGAGAGAGGTTTAGCACCTTCAACCCGTTCTACATGTTTTGAACTGCGCTCTGAACGGATCACATGACGAATGGCCCGGTGTACAAGAAGATCCGGATAACGGCGTATGGGCGAAGTGAAGTGAGCATAAGCAGAAAATGCCAGACCAAAATGGCCAGTATTCTCAGGATCATACACAGCCTGACTCAGGGAGCGCAGCATCATTACCTGAATCACATGGGCATCAGGACGTTCTGCAATAGCTGACAGCAGCTGCTGATAATCCTTTGGAGTGGGCTTGCTGCGCCCTGGCAGGCTTAACCCCAGTTCCCCCAGGAAGCCGGTCAGATTTTCCAGCTTCTTGTCTGTTGGCCCTTCGTGAATGCGGTACAACGCAGGAAGGTCATGCTTTTCCAGAAAACGGGCCGTGGCAACATTGGCGCACAGCATGCATTCTTCAATCAGCTTGTGGGCATCGTTACGCACGGTGGGAACAATGCTCTCAATCTTGCGATTGGCATCGAAGATGATCCTGGTTTCCGTGGTTTCAAAATCTATGGCCCCACGCTGCTCCCGACATGCCCGCAGAGCATGGTACAAGCTGTACAGTTCATCAATATGGGAAACAAGATCTACATATTCCCTGCGAAGAGCCTGTCCCTCTTCCCCTTCTGCCTGCTGCAGCATGGCACCAACCTTGGTATAGGTCAGGCGGGCGTGGGACTGGATCAGGCCTTCGTAAAACTTGTACCCACTTAGCTTGCCATTGGTACTGACGGTCATCTCACAGACCATGGCCAGCCGGTCTACATGGGGGTTAAGAGAACAGAGGCCGTTAGACAAAACTTCCGGCAACATGGGCACAACATAACCGGGGAAGTAAACTGAGTTACCACGGTTTCGGGCTTCCTTGTCCAGTGCAGCTCCAGGTCTCACATAGTGGGAAACGTCAGCAATGGCGACATACAGACGCCAGCCACCCGAACGTTTCTTTTCAGCGTAAACGGCATCATCAAAGTCACGGGCATCTTCACCATCAATGGTGACAAAAGGAACATCCCTCAGATCAACCCGGTGAATCTTGTCAGACTCAGACACTTCTGGCTTGAAGCGATTGATGGCATTGTTAACATCCTTGGGCCAGTTATGGGGAATATCATGGCTGCGCAGGGCTATCTCAATCTCCATCCCGGCATCCATACGATCACCCAGAACTTCACGTACAGTACCAATAGCCAGATGCCGACGGGTGGGGTATTCCTTAATATCCACCAGCACCACCTGCCCTTCACTGGGCATGAGCGGGCCGGGTTCAATCACGACATCATTGGTCATCCGCTTGCTTTCCGGGGAGACAAAACCCAGTCCATCTTCCTCGAAATAGCGTCCAACCACCGTTGTGACACTGCGCTCCAGAATGTCCACAATGGCACAGTAGCGGCGACCACGCTGATCCACATCCGTTTCCCGAACCACGATTCGGTCACCGTCAAACAGCTCTTTCATCTGCCGAGCTGTCAGGAACAGATCATCACTGCCATCATTGGGAAGAACAAAGCCAAATCCATCACGATGCCCCTGGACAGTCCCCGCCACCAGATCCATTTTATCGATCAGGCCAAAAGCTCCCTTACGGGTCTGAACCAGCTGACCATCACGTACCATGGCGATAAGTCGCCGACGCAGCCCTTCCTGCTCATCTTCATCTTCCAGGCCAAACTCTTCCACCAGCACTTCATATCGTGCCGGTGCGCCGCGCTTTTCCAGGTGTTGTGAGATCAGGGTTCTGCTGGGTACAGGATTTTCATACTTGCTGGCTTCTAGGCCGGCATCGGGGTCATCAGACCGCCAAGATTGAGACATGTTGTTCCCTAAAAGATCTTTCTGTAGCCAAGTATACGCGTCCCTTGGGCTCTAGGCGATGCAAGGTGTCCATTCACCTTCAGTTTGTCAGTGGTGCTAACCATTTGCTCAGTTAACTTTTTCTTCATATTGCCCTCTAAAGGAGTGCAGCTCCCAATTCATAAATTGATGGAGGAATAAGCAATGACTGAAACTCAAACAATTACAGGTCAAATCCCCGCAGCTACTCAATATGAAGCACTTGAAAGTGATAAGAAACAAGCTGTGCATTCAAGCAGAGCAGACGAGAGCACCAGGTTTATTAACCGTACCGTTTCTGTCGTCTCCACGATGGTTTATTTTCCCATTCTCGGTATAGCCAGAACCATTACCAACACTCTCTGGCTTGCCAATAAATTTGACAGTTTTTTCGACTATGCATGTAAATACATAGATGACTCAACAGACCGAAACAAGCTTGTTCAGAAGCAAAATAAGATTTTTCAGGAAAGAGAGGCTGAAACTGTTATCGAAACTGATAAAGGGTTGAATAGAAGTACCTGGGGAGACTGCTTCAAAATCGTGTTAAGCACGGGTCTCAAAGTAACACAATACACCTATAGAACACTGTTGGGTGAAGTAAAAGCATGTGTAACTGATGGAATGGATTTCCATGATCACCTGGTTCTCTCAGGCAACCAGTTAGTACCCGACCACTTTTTTGAGGCTCTAAATGCTTCGAGAGCAAACTGTATGATCTTTGGTGGAAATGGCGCAGGAGGGGTTCTGCCTTATGAATCATCAGAGAAAATCATGCTGTCAAAAGCGCGTTTTGGCATTCTGCAGTTATTTTATGAGTTTTTCTGTTAACCCGGATGCTTCATAAGGAGTTTCATAAATTGCCCGACTATCACGTCGGCTTTGTCTTTCAAAGGGTTTTGGCGAAGGAACGCTATACCGGGGAGCAGGGTCGGCTGAATCAGAAATATGCGATTTCATGTGTCCGGATGCTTACTACATGTCCGGGTATTTAACAGAGCTGGAAAGCTGGAATAACAATAATTATTACTCTGGAACTCTCTCTTCCGGGTATTGCCAAATGAATCAGAAATTCAATTAACCGATATTCGTCACTGCAACTGAAACTGGTTGTTTCAACGAATCACTTAAGGAATCAGGAGAAAACAGATGGATCCCAATATTAATAGAATTAATAGACAATTTACCGCACCCACAGCTTCAATGTCATCAGTACCAGGTTCGATATTGCAACAACCTGGTTCATCCCTGGATTTAATAAATACCGGGGCACCTGTGGTTCAGGGGGGGCAGGGGCAGGGGCAGGGGCAGGGGCAGGGGCAGGGGCAGGGACAGTACCAGCGCTTCCCAGTAACAACAACAGCGGCATCTCCATATATGCCATCCGGTTTTCCTGGTGGAGGCGATATGGGGGGATTTGAAGAATTTGCTGCCCAACTAAAACCATTGAATCAATACGATATAACCACTACAACCCAGGACGCTGGCGGTATACGTGCCATCAGTTCAGAGCAGCAGCAAAAGGAGACGTTGGTCAACTCTACCTTCAACAATATGGCGGAAGCCCTCGCAGAGAATGCTGCCCAGCTCCCTGTGAACAATCTTTTCTTCTATTTGCATAAGGCGCGATTGTTGTCCCGTGATACAAGGAAAGCTGTTGATCTACTAAAACCATGCGACTTTTTATTCGCGATAGAGCAAGGACAGGGCAACTATAAAAACATCCTCGCTAACCTGCATCAAAGAATAAAAGACAATCTTTGCGGTCAATCTGTAACTCACATTTCTGATCAACAAATCAAGCTTATTTTGATTCAAGGCGTTCATCAATTTGCCAGCCAGCAGAGAACAGAAGAGTCCAGGATTGCTGCTGACAGGATTAGCACTCAGACAAAAGCAGCTGAAGGCCTCTTTCTGGATCTGCCAACGCAACTTACCTGCCAAGGCTTTACTCCTGATGAAGTATGTCAAGCCTCAGCACATATGTCGAAACTCCTGATTAATAGCCAGATTCAGCAACTCAACCTGAACAATAATTTTCAGAATGCCTGCACTTTAATGAAATTTAAGCTCCAAAACGCTGGAATAAATACAGAAACCATTAACCCGCAGAAGATCACTGCATTCATTTCATTATCGGGCGCAAATCAACCTTCTATCCAGGCTCTGATAGCAGCCGGTTTTCCGATAGAGATAATGCCTTTGGCCCTGATGAGCTTACCCAGGAAAGCCTATACAGGCCAAACAATAGTAACCCAGGGAGAACAGAGGGTGCTTGACAGCATAGACCATCGGGCCAGTGTCCTGTGGAAGCAACAGGTAATGGCCGGTCAAGCCGCTGATCCGAATATCCAGAGTGCACTGGCAACTCTGTTTTTGCAGACTCACCCCCAGGGTACGCCAGGCGGGACTGAGGCCATTGTGCAACAGACAGTTGTACAACAGGTAACAACGCCAATGCGTTCTTGTACTGCCCACACTCCCACAGTTACACCGCCAAAACCGGTAACTGCAGAGGTTGATACAGCAAAAATCCATTTGGCTGCATTGACCAAGAATTTTGCTGACTTCTGCAAGGCCTTGCCTATAGAGAGCCTGCTCCCCGCATGTATATCCAAGAGGGTTATTAATTTTGGTGAAAAAGATCGTATACGTGCAGAAAAAACAGATTTTTTAAAAACCCAACAGTTACTGAGATATATAACGAAAGATCTGGAAGCTGGAAACAACAATAGATTTAATCAGTTTATAGTTGTTTTAAACAATAATACTAATTGTCATTTTCTGTTGAATAGGTTAGAGGAACACATAGGGCAACTTAAGCAACATCCCGAAAAGATGGACCAATAAAGGAAAAGGAGTAGTTATTATGAACAACCAAAATATAAACTGGTCTTCCGGCCATATTGCCCAGGACAGCTATGATGTGCGCACAGCTCAACAACAAGCTCAACGTTTAGGCAATTATCAAAGCCGACATGTTGCCGGTTATCCTGGACAGATATATCCACGTCCAGAAGAGTCACATCCAATACAGAACCAAGGCTACCACGTTACACCTTATTCGTCAGAGGGTTATATGGCTTCGGCCAGTCAATCCGGAAGAGATGTAAATGAATATGGCTTTTCGCATTACCCACTAACTGATGCCTCAAAAGCTCATGCTTTCCAGCAGAGCTGGGTTAACGTTACCGATTTGTTAAATAATAATCCGGGACGGCTCGATGGTCTTATATGTAAACGGCTGGCTGGATTACTGCCATCTCCCCGTCAACTACTGCAATCAACAAGCAGCGGTGAAAACTTCTGTCAGGGGATTTACAGTCATGGACTCCAAGTGTTCACACAAAAGGGTCTACAAAATCCAAGAGCCTGGACTTCGTACTTCCTGGCGATGACGGCATACTCCGTTGCAGTGGAAGCTAATGATCAAATCATGGTGAAGCGACTTGGGCAATGCATTGGGAGGCAAGGTGTGCAGGTGGCAATTCTGCCTGCAGCCCAGCCCCCTCAACTGGAGACAGTACTAAAAAACTGTGAAACTGTGGCTGGAAGCCTTCTACAGCAGCCAGGCTTACAGAGATCTTCGACACAGCTGGTTACACCGGCCAATGAAGTAGAAGCTATCAAGCAATCTACCACACAGGGGACGACATCACAAAAGCCAGAGGCCGTTTTGCAGAAAATCCACCGCATATTGTGGGAATGTCAACATCCTCTTTTTAATGCTCTTGACTATACCCTAAAAAGTAACCAAGACCCTTTGGGTTTTGTGGATGGCCCGTTATTAGTGCAGACATTAATGATACAACTGACTAGTTTTGGATTTTACCAGAAAGATATTCTCTTTATCCTGCTCAAGCTGGCCGAGGACAAAAGTGAAACGTCCTTGCGGGGGGCTTTTAAGGAAGCTTTCCGCCAATCCTGGACCGACACAAAGGGACAGCAATTGCCAGCTACACAGGATGCATCAAAAACCATACTGGCCCAGCTGTGGCTGCTTTATATTAGCGAAGGCAGCTTTCTTGAAGAACAACAGCGCCAACCTCAGGCCAGCGCCACTGGAGCAACAGCAACAGCAACAGCAACAGCAACAGCAACAGTGCAAGTCCACCAGCAGCCGTCTTTGTCAAGTGATAGCGAAACACCTGATAGTATGATGAAGACGCTCGAAATGGTTGTTATACCTAAAGTGAGTGCTAATTGGAGTACTGTACACGCCTTCCTGGAAATGACTATTACCAACAAAAATGAAATCGAGAGAAAACACCGGGGGGACCCAAGAGCATGTATGATAGAAACTTTTGAGCAGTGGCTTTGTCACAACAAAGGTGTAAATCCGAAAACCTGGAAAAAGCTGGTTGAAGTGCTTGGGGAAATCAATGAGTTAGCGGCTTCTACCAGAGAAATCAAAAGAGATTTGAAGTCACTGGGAAAAATCGAATAATTTTCCAGCCATACGCAGGTGGTATGGCCTTGGGAGCGAAGGCCCCAAAACATAAAGATATGGAGGATACCTCCATGGTAAAAAAGAATAAATGATCCAGCTCCAGGAAAGGAACGGATCATTCGTTCTCTACTCTTGTCCGGCACTTGTCCGGCAAAGCAGGGCTTACTCTGCTGCAAAAGGGTGGCGCAAAATTATGGTTTCATTACGGTCAGGACCGGTAGAGATAATATCAACCGGAGCACCAACCACTTCCTCAACCCGCTTGATATAAGCACGGGCAGCTTCAGGCAGATCATCAACAGAGCGGGCACCGAAAGTAGACTCAGTCCAGCCCTGAACTTCCTCATAGACTGGCTGGATCTCTTCCCACTCTTCCGCATCGTTTGGCGTAACAATATCTTCACCGATAGCGTTCTTGTAACCGGTGCAGATCTTGATGGTTTCCAGACCATCCAGAACATCCAGCTTGGTCAGGCAGATGCCGGAGACACTGTTAATACGAATAGACTGACGCAAAGCAACCGCATCCAGCCAGCCACAGCGGCGCTGACGGCCTGTGGTTGCTCCGAATTCATGGCCTTTAACGCCAAGGTGCTGACCCGCTTCATCAAACAGCTCGGTGGGGAAAGGGCCGGATCCCACGCGAGTGGTATAAGCCTTGGTAATACCGAGAACATAGTCCAGATAGAGCGGACCCACACCAGAACCTGTCGCGACACCGCCAGCTGTTGTATTGGAGGACGTCACAAACGGATAGGTACCATGGTCAATATCCAGCAGGGAACCCTGGGCACCTTCGAACAGCAGATTGTCGCCAGCTTCGCGCATTTCGTGCAGTTTGTCAGTCACACGATCAATCATCGGAGTAATTTGGCGTCCCCATTCCAGAGCCTGCTCCAGAGTTTCTTCATAACTGACGGGCTCTGCCTTGTAGAAATGCTCCAGGGCAAAGTTATGGTACTCCATAACTTCTTTCAGCTTTCGGGCAAAACGTTCAGGATGCAGCAAGTCACTCAGACGCAGGCCACGACGGGCGACCTTATCTTCATAAGCAGGACCGATACCGCGGCCGGTCGTGCCAATCCTGGCCTTGCCACGGGCAGCTTCACGAGCCTGATCCAGAGCAACATGGTAGGGCAAAATCAGAGGACAGGCTGGACTCAGACGGAGACGTTCACGTACCGGAACACCACGCTCCTCCAGTTCAGCCATCTCTTTCAGCAGAGCATCAGGAGCCAGAACGACACCGTTACCTATGTAGCAGGTGACGTTTTCACGAAGAATACCGGAAGGAATCAGGTGCAGAATGGTTTTCTCACCATCAATCACCAGAGTGTGTCCGGCGTTGTGTCCACCCTGGTAGCGAACGACAGCACTCGCCTGATCAGTAAGCAGGTCAACAACCTTGCCCTTACCTTCGTCACCCCACTGGGTGCCCAGAATAACTACGTTCTTGCCCATCATTTCATCTCGGTAAAAAAACAGCTGTCTTCCAGGGTCCGTTCTCAGTTAGACATCGAACTCAGCGCTTCCGAGAGTTCCTATGACGAGGCGTAGACCCTAGCGCACAAGGTAAAGCAATACTGTGCCCAGTATCATGCTGACCAACCCGGTCAGACGAAGGCTTCTGTCGTCTACACGGGCAATCTGGATAACCAGCTGCCGCCAGCGCTGGGGGTAGAGAAACGGAACAATGCCTTCAAGCACCAGCACGAGGCAGAATGCCACGGCAAGCTCCTGCCAGAAACCCATAGACACCTCACATACCCTACACGAAAAAACCGGGGCATTTGACCCCGGTTGTCGTTCTAATCCTACCACAGCACCTGATCGCCAGTTAACCACCAAATACCGCAGTCTTACCCTGAAAATGCCTTATCCAACACCAGCAATAACGAAAAGACATTCTACCACAAGGCACAGCCAGCTCATGGCTGCCCGGCTATTTCGCACCGGACTTGTTCAGGTACTTGAAGAAATCACTATCGGGTTCAAGCAGCAGCACATCAGATGGACTGTTGAAGGACTCCCGGTAAGCCTGCAGGCTGCGGTAAAACGAGTAAAACTCAGGATCCTGCTGGTAAGACTTGGCGTAAATAGCGGCAGCGTCTGCATCGCCCTCACCTCGCAGAGTCTCAGCTTTGCGATAGGCGTCTGCAAGAATAACCCTGCGCTCACGGTCTGCACTGGCTCGAATCACCTTACCAGCTTCCTTACCTTTTGAACGGTACTCCTGGGCCTCTTTTTCACGGGCTGTCGACATCCGGTCAAAAACCGAATCACTGACCGCAGGGGGCAGATCAATTTTCTTGACCCGAACATCCCGAACAGCCACCCCCAGTTCCTCATAGGCAACCGAACTCAGGCTGGTGGTAATCTCTCTCAGCATTTCATCACGGCGGCCTGACACAACCTCATTCAAGGTCAGAGAGCCAAACTGGTTACGCAGCCTGGAGTCAGCCCGCTGGGTCAGCAGCTGGTTAACCCGGTACATGTCACCATTGGTAGCCTTATAGAACTTTTGAACATCCCTGATTTGCCACTTGATATAAGCGTCTACGACCACCGCCTTCTGTTCCTGGGTCAGAAAACGAGCCTGTGGAACATCAAGGGCCTGTAAACGACCATCAAACTTACGGATTTTGTCCACAAACGGGATTTTAACATGCAGGCCTGCTGCAAGATCAGGCTCGACAATTTGGCCAAAACGCAGCAGCACACCGCGTTCACGTTCCGATATAATAAACAGGCTGTTGGCAATGATCAGAACAGCCAGTCCCAGAGTGATGACGGTTGACATTGTTCTGGAATTCATCGTGCAACCCTCGTTGTCCGGCTGTTGGCGACTCTGCGGTTGATCTCGGCAGTTACCTGATCAGCCAGAGTGCTCAGCTCTTCCTGGGTCAGGGAAACGCTGTCAGTTTCAGTACGTGCGGTTGATCCGCCGGTCACAGCTGTTTTTCCTTTCTTGTCCATCAGCTTGTCGAGGGGCAGGTACATCATGTTGTTACCGCCTTCTACATCCACCAGAACCTTGCTGCTGGTGCTCAAAACACTGCCGACAGATTCCAGATAGAGACGTTCACGGGTAACGCCAGGAGCTTTCTTGTACTCTGCCAGAAGCTTATCGAAACGGGCTGCATCACCCTTGGCGCGGGTAACAACTTCCTGCTTATAAGCTTCTGCTTCTTCAATAATCCTTTGCTGGTCACCACGAGCTTCAGGGATAATCTGGTTGGCATAAGCTTCAGCCCGGTTCTGCTCACGCTGCTCCTCTTCCCTGGCACGGATAACATCATCAAAAGCACTGATAACCTGTTTGGGCGGTTGTGAACTTTCAATGTTGATCTTCACGATATTGATGCCAGAACCATAAGCATCCAGATACTGCTGCAAACGCTCCTTGACCTCATCACCCATGACCTGCCGGCCTTCGGTGATAACCTGATTCATTTCAGAACTGCCGACAACATGACGCAGGGCACTCTGAGTGGCCTCCCGCAGACTTAACTCGGGGTCAGCAACATTGAGAGTATAACTTTTCAGGTCACCTATGTTGTACTGAACAGACATGGCGACTTCAACGATGTTCTCATCTTCCGTCAGCATCTCCTGACTGAGACGATAGTTACGAAGCTCAGTGACAGGCTCCTGGAAGCGGGTCTCAACAGGAGGGAAATACATATGCAGACCGGGTTCGACAGTCTCCACATACTGTCCAAAGCGCAGGATAACAGCCCGCTCCTTTTCATCCACCACATAGACTGCATTCCAGATATAGGCAGCCAGGGCGATGATAACTACGCCTACCCAGAGGCCACTGCCACCACCGGCAGGGGCACCGCCACGGGAACCACCGTTACCCGAGGAACCACTCTTGCCACCAAAAATTCCTTTCAGTGTCTGTTGAAACTTGCGGAAGGCTTCATCAAGATCAGGAGGTCCCTGATTACCGCCTTTCTTCCCACCCCCCCAGGGGTCCTGGTTATTACCACCCGGCTCGTTCCAGGCCATAAGGTTCTCCGTCGTCAGCGTTATCATCCACTGCCTGGTCGCACAGACAGAGTCCAGAAAGCAACAGGATAATTATTCTCTGACATCATCCATGTCAGCCTCTGGCACATGAAAACCAGTACCAAAGCACTTGGCAAATTGTAGGGTTACTACTGTATTAGACGCAACCTTAGTTGTGACCAATACGGCAAAACATGTCTTTATTTACCGTAGAAATACCTTTTTCACCACCTTAGAGCAACGTAAAAGGTATTTACTCATGTGCACATAGTACCCATAAGGAATATCTGCACATGGCTGTTTAAACAGGTTACACAGCCGTGGCTACCAGTTCCTGTAAATACAGCCGGAGCCTTCAGGTTCTTACCAAGAACCATAAAAGTCACCGGTATTGCTTTCAATGGGACCGATAGAGCAGATATTCAAGTCTTGATATTAAAACAGACCAGAATCTCCTGCAGATTGTGGCCTGTTTCTCTTAACTATTCCTGCAGCTTTTCCTGCAACTATTCTTGCATCCAGGGTTCCTTGTCGGGAAGATCCCAGGGCAGTGGTGCACCTTCCTGAAGGAACAGCTTTTCCAGATCATGGCGGGGCATGCGAACTTCCAGCACAGAGAGTCCCTGTTCATTGAACTCTTCGCTCTGCACGACACCCATCTCATAAAGACGGGAGCGCAGCCTGCCCTTTTCATGGGGAACAGGCAGGAACTCGTGGACAATATCTTCACCAAGAATTTCTGCAATTGCCTGCTGCACCAGATCCAGGCCTTCACTATTTTTTGCAGAAACCCATACGCGTACTGGCCGGTTGTTTTCATCCCTGTCTATACGGGGCTTGATACCAGCCAGCAGATCCACCTTGTTATAAATATCCAGGCGGGGCAGCTCATGGGCGTTTATTTCCTGCAGGACATCATTGACTTGATTGATATTGTCCTGACGCTCCGGGTCTGCGCAGTCAATCACATGCAGCAGCAGATCAGCCATGGCTGACTCTTCCAGAGTAGCCCGGAAGGCCTGTACCAGTTTATGGGGCAGATGACGGATAAATCCTACAGTATCCGCCAGAACAATAGGCCCCAGATCACTCACCTGCAGACGCCGCAGAGTCGGATCCAGTGTCGCAAACAGTTGGTCAGCAGCATAAACATCGGACTCGGTAATCGTATTGAACAGAGTCGATTTACCAGCATTGGTATAGCCAACCAGTGAAACCAGCGGGATATCCGCACGTTGTCGGGCACGACGGGTCTGGTCACGCTGCTTCTTTACTTTATCAAGGCGCGACTTGATGCTCTTGATGCGAGCTCGCAGCAGCCGACGGTCAGTTTCCAGCTGGGTTTCACCCGGCCCCCGCAGGCCCACACCGCCTTTCTGCCTTTCCAGGTGAGTCCAGCCCTTGACCAGGCGGGTACTGACATGTTCCAGCTGGGCCAGCTCTACCTGCAGCTTACCTTCGTGAGTTCTGGCTCTCTGGGCGAAGATATCAAGGATCAGGCCGGTCCGGTCAACCACACGGCACTTCAGTTCAGCTTCCAGGTTTCTTTCCTGGCTAGGCGAGAGGGCATGATTGAACAAAACGACATCAGCATCACAGGCAATGATCTGCTGACGGATCTCTTCGAGTTTTCCCACACCGACAAAATAGCGGGGAGTAATTTTTGCACCGGGGACTACTACAAATGCCACCGATTCAACCTTGGCCGAACGCACTAGCTCCTGAAACTCACCGGGATCTTCCCGTTGTTGATCATCCAGACATTCGGGATGGACAAGTACGGCTCTTTCGCCACCTTCATGACGCTCAAAAAACAACTAGTCTGCTCCTGTTTTCCAGGGACATGCCCTCCGTATTTTCATTTCCCGGGTGGGCACTTATTTCCAAGTGGGCCCCATTGTACCCATAAGGCATATAACCCGCCCATGGCTGTTAGCATGAAAATCTGTCAGCCAGATACACAAAGAGCCGGACTCTTCCAGAATCCGGCTCTTTTTTTAGCAGGCAACGGCTCCATAAACCTGTTCCCCGCCACCAGTAGCACTACCGGAGCCAAGCATCAGGCTGGTACCGTTACTCCTGATGAGGCATCTCTTCGCCTTCACCCTGGTTAGGCATAGGCAGGCGCACAGGACGACCAGGAACAACAGTGGAAACTGCATGCTTGTAAACCATCTGGCTTACGGTGTTTTTCAGAAGGATAACAAACTGGTCAAAGGACTCAATCTGGCCCTGAAGCTTGATTCCGTTTACCAGGTAAATGGACACTGGAACACGCTCTTTGCGCAGAACGTTCAGATAAGGGTCTTGTAGGGAATGCCCTTTTGACATTACCGTACTCCTTTTATTTGTCGAATTATAAAAAGCCTGGGCTCAGGTCCGGCTTGGAACGGATAACAGGTTAGCAGATACTGCAAATGCAGACAGCCAATTGTTTAATCTGTATACAGCCTGAAACCGAGCACCTTAAGTCAGCGCCTATACACCTTCAATAGGTAATATTAGCTAGCAGTACGAAAGATCCAATTTATCCCTTGTTCTGCTTCTGAGCTTTTTGCCATCTGTGATGTATTTTCCGCCTCTTATAGCGATGAAAAATACACCTCTTCACTTATGGCTGCATAAATAGCCGAATAACTGTTATTCAGGCCTGCTGCCGAAGATTCTCACTCAATCCAGCCAACGCTTTACCTGCTCAATAGCCGAACTGATCAGGCTATCGGACAGGCTGTCATGCCAGAAAAGCTCTTCCCAGCTACGCAGCCAGGTAAACTGCCGCTTTGCCAACTGTCTTGTGGCTATGATCCCTTTATTGACCATCTCATCCCGGGAAAGTTCCCCATCCAGGTAACTCCACGTCTGTCTATACCCTACACTACGGATGGATGGCAGCCCCGGATGCAAATCATCCCGGGCATATAATTTCTCAACCTCATCAATAAAGCCCGCATCCAGCATCATATGAAAACGTCGGGCAATCCTTTCATGAAGAACACTGCGCTCCTGTGGTGCCACTGCGAGGCTTAAAATACGATAGGGTAACTTCCTTCGTGTCTGCTCTGCTCGCAGTTCAGTCATTGTACGTCCACTGACCAGATAAACTTCCAGCGCCCGCTGTAATCGCTGTGGGTCTGTTGGATGAATACGGGCGGCAGAAACAGGATCGATAGCTGCCAGCCTTGCATGAACAGCAGGCCAGCCTTCGGCTTCTGCCTGATCCAGTATTGCCTGACGCACGGTTTCGTCTGCAGCCGGCAGCTCTGCCATACCATCACGCAATGATTTAAAGTACAGCATGGTGCCACCCACCAGCAGAGGGATCTTCCCTTGGGAAGAGATCTCATCCATCTCCCTCAGGGCATCTTCGCAAAACTCGGCAGCCGAATAGGGTTCTGCCGGATCCCGAATATCAATCAACCGATGAGGTGCTCGGGCCAGAGTCTCAGTATCAGGCTTGGCAGTACCAATATCCATTCCCCGATAGACCAGAGCTGAATCTACACTGATCAGCTCACAGGGCAGATGTTCATGCAGCGCAACAGCAAGATCAGTCTTGCCGGACGCTGTCGGCCCCATCAGGAAAATAGAGGGAGGAAAGGGGTTGGTCACCAATCACCTGTAATTATTAAACGGGTATGCACAGGGCGGGGGATTCTAACCAAGCACAACTCCCGAGAAAATGATGGAAATCACAAAATTCATAGGGAAAGTACTTGAATTAGCCGTTATCTATGGGATTCTCAACACCTGCCCAACACGCAGGGTAGCATTGATATTCAGACTATTGGCCGCCAGCAGGTTTTGCAGGCTGGTATTATGGCGACTGGCAATGCCACTCAGAGTGTCACCGCTTTTCACCCGGTAGGTACGGGCAACCTGGAAGCGGCCGTTTTTCCGGGACGCAATCAGCGTTCCTGCCGGGGGCTGTTTCAGAAAAAAATCCCTGACTCCATTAAAAACTGAACGGGCAATCCTGCGCTGATGGGAACGTGTCACCAACCTGCTAGCTTCAGTAGGATTGGAGATAAAACCTGTTTCTACCAGGATGGAAGGAATATCAGGTGATTTCAGTACCGCAAAAGCCGCCTGCTCCACTTTTTTCTTATGGAGCCTGTTAACCCGGCCCAACTGAGTCAGAACCTGTTTGCCGATTCTTTCACTGCGGGCCTGGCTGTCGGTCATGGACAGATCCAGCAAGACTCCAGCCAGAATATCGTCCTTATCACCGATGCTGACACCATCCTCACCTCCAATCAGGTCTGAGCTGTTTTCCTTGTTGGCCAGCCAACGGGCTGTCTCGGAAGAGGCGCCTCTTTGAGAAAGTGTGAATACAGATGCCCCACTGGCACTCTTACGGCGATAGGCATCGGCATGAATGGATACAAACACATCAGCATTACTCTGACGGGCTTTCCTGGTTCGTCCCCGCAGAGAGATGTAATAATCCCCGGAGCGGATCAGAACAGGTTCAAAACCCTCCTCCTTGCGAAACAGGGCCGCCACCTCTTTAGCGATAGCCAGAACAACATCTTTTTCACGGGCTCCCCGATGACCGACAGCACCTGGGTCTTCCCCACCATGACCAGCATCAATAGCCACTATGATATTACGATTAGTGGCCGAAGGCTGAGCCGGTTTGCTGGTCTGGGCAGCAGCCTTCTTGTCAAACAGGTCAATAACCAAGCGGTGCCCGTATGTCTCGTTGGGTTTGAGAGCAAAGCTGCGGGGGGTTATTGCCTCGTGCAGATCCAGGACAATACGCAGATCATTGTTCTTCTGCATTGCCCAGCGAATTTTCTTGATCGGGGTTTTTCCCAGAGTCAGGCCATCTAGAGAGCCAGGCAGGCGGGTACCATCAACATCAATCACTAGACGATGTGGATTGGTCAGGGGAAAGATCTTGTGATTAACAGACTGGCTTAAATCAAGAACCAGACGGGTTTTTTCTGGTGAACGCCAGAGACGGGCCCCTTTGACCGCAGCACCCGCTGCAAGAGCAGTAGCAGCCCCGGGTAAAACCAGGGAGGCCACCAGAACCGAGGCCAGTTTATTAAACCGCCGCCTCGAAAGCTTTGACAGATTTGGTTCCTGCGCCACTGGTTACCCCGTTATCATCCCTGCAACAGATTCGAGCAAATAGTCTGCCCATGTTCGCTGAGCGGCTCAACCCATACAACCCGACTCTCAGGCTGGTAGGAAATTCTGATTTCAATATCTGCAGCTGGCAGAAACCCTTTACCACGCACAGGCCATTCCACAAGGCACAGTGCATGAGGGCCAAAATATTCCCGTACACCGAGGAAATCCAGCTCTTCCGGGTCTCCCAGACGGTACAGGTCAAAGTGGTAGACATTGCTGTCTTCCATCTCATAAGGCTCGACCAGAGTGTAAGTCGGACTTTTCACCGCCCCTTCATGGCCAAACCCACGTAGTATTCCACGACTCAGTGTTGTTTTACCTGCTCCCAGGTCACCTTCAAGGTAGATAATCCCCCAGCCCTTGCTGGCTTCAGCAATACGGCGACCAAAAGCCACCATGCTCTCTTCTCCAGCCAGTTCAACTTCAACGTGTTCAGACATATCTCTTCTGCAATCTTCAAGCCCTCTAACCTTGCCCGGTCAGAGCATTTAATTTCTGTCGAATAACGGGGATAAGATCGGTCGCCGCTATTCCTCGTTCCCCCCCGGATTGAGCACAGGCATCACCAGCACAGGCATGCAGCCATACTCCAAGGCTGGCAGCAACTTCCGGGGAGTGTCCCTGGGCCATCAACCCTCCGATAACACCGCTGAGAACATCCCCCATGCCAGCCACTCCCATGCCCGGGTTACCGGCACTGCAGAGGCTGGTTTTCTTGGCCCCTTGGATTAGAGTGCCTGCACCTTTGAGAACAGCGACACCACCACATAGAACCTGCATAGATTTCACTGCCATAAAACGGTCACTGGAAATTTCAGCGACAGACTGCTTGAGCAGCCGTCCTGCCTCTCCCGGGTGGGGAGTTATTACACATTTTTTACGGGGAGAAAACAGCTCAGGGTGCAGAGAAACCAGATTCAGGGCATCCGCATCCAAAAGCAGAGGAATATCCGAAGACAGAACCACCTTAAGAAGCTCTTTACCCCAGAAATCCTGACCAAGTCCTGGCCCAACAACAACAGCTGTTTTGCCATCAAGCAGCGGAAGCAGCTCTTCAGGCTCAGAGATTCCTCTTGCCATCACCTCAGGCCGGCGAACAAGGGAAGCTATGACATGTTCCGGACGGGTTGCCAGAGTCACCAGACCAACACCACAACGCATGGCGGCTTCGGTCGTCATCAGGGCCGCACCTCCCATACCGTGATCACCACCAACAACCAGCAGATGACCATGGTCACCTTTATGAGCATCCCGTTTACGGGGGTGAACATTGGTGGAGAGTTCCTGCTCGCATAAAAGGGTAACAGAAGGTTTCTGGGATTTATAAACCCCCTCGGGTACTTTCAGGCGGGAGAAAATCACCTGGCCACAGCAGCACGGACCTGTACAGGTGTAAAGCCCCTGCTTCAGGCCAATAAATGTCACTGTCACATCAGCCCGGACAGCAATACCCAGCTCAGCACCAGTATCGGCAGAAAGCCCGGAGGGAATATCAACTGCCAGCACTGGTTTACCAGACTGGTTGATCAGCTCAATAACATCAGCATAATCACCAGACACCTCACCGTTCAGACCAGTACCCAGCAGGGCATCAACCAGTAGCGTACCACCGACTTCAATATCAGAAGACCACAGTTCATGATGTCCACCCAATTCCTTAAACCACTCCCAGGCTTTACGAGCATCCCCTCTCAGAAGCTCAGGGTCACGCAGGGCTATTACCCGTACCGGGATATAACGGCGCCGGGCAAGGGCTGCAATGATGTACCCATCTCCGGCATTATTACCGGCACCACAGAAAATCTGCAGGGCCCCCCCCTGGCCCAGAGCCGGCCAGTTCTTCAGGGCCGCATCAAAAGCCGCCTGCCCGGCACGCTTCATCAGCTCAATACCGGGTATCCGATGGTTATTAATGGCCTCAGCATCAAGCCTGCGAACCTGTTCAGCGGTATAAAGTGAATGTGATAAACTGCCGCCCATAGGCGTTCCCCGAAAACTGTTTATACTGGCAGGTGCTGTTAACAACATTAGCAACACCTTTGATCCGCATTATATCCTGTAAATTCCTTACCCAACACGTGACTGAATCACTTTCTACCACACCCACTATGATGCCAGAGCTTAGCGAATCCGATTTAGGTAAACTGGCGACAGATATCAAGCTCTGGGCCAGAGAACTTGGTTTTCAGGATGCCGGTATCTGTCATATTGACCTGGGCGATCACGAACAACATCTGAAGAACTGGCTGGCACGGAATTATCACGGAGAAATGGAATACATGGCCAGCCATGGTAACAAACGCTCTCGCCCGGGCGAGCTGGTACCAGGCACACTGCGGGTTATCTCTGTACGGATGGATTACCTTCCCGGGGATACCCAGGCAGTGAAAATTCTGAAGCAACCAGAAAAAGCTTATGTGTCCCGTTACTCCCTGGGCAGGGATTACCATAAGCTGATTCGCAAACGTCTGACTCACCTCGGTAAGCGCATTGAAGAACAGGTGGGCCGTTTCGGGTACCGGGCCTTTGTTGACAGTGCCCCTATTCTGGAAAAAGCTCTGGCAGAAAAAGCCGGACTGGGCTGGATCGGCAAGAATACCCTGCTATTGAACAGTAAGGCCGGCTCCTGGTTTTTTCTGGGAGAGCTGTTTACCGATCTGCCACTGCCGGTTGATCAGCCCCAGGCCACCAGCCACTGTGGCAAATGTTTTGCCTGTGCCGAAATCTGCCCCACGGATGCCATTGTGGCTCCACATCAGCTGGATGCCCGGCGCTGCATCTCTTATCTCACTATTGAGCTGAAAGGGTCAATTCCGGAAGAGTTTCGCAAACCCATTGGTAACCGGGTATTTGGCTGTGATGACTGCCAGATCATCTGTCCCTGGAACAAATTTTCGAAATCCACCAGCGAAACAGACTTCTTACCACGCCATAAACTGGATTCCTCAGAGCTGGCTGATCTGTTTATGTGGTCAGAAGAAGATTTTCTGGAGCGCACTGCTGGTTCACCTATTCGACGCACCGGGTTTGAAGGCTGGCTACGGAATCTAGCCGTTGGCTTGGGAAATGCCCCTTCCTCAGAGAAAGTGATAAATGCTCTTAAGACCCGGCAGGACTATCCATCCGAGATAGTGCAGGAGCATGTGCGCTGGGCTTTGGAGCAACACGCCCGATCAACTTGCATTCAACACATGGCCTGATCTGGTCATGAACCGAATGCGTTGATTCCGTATGTTTGATGAGCAAAATTTGCTGATATTCTGCTCATTTTCCTATGGCTGTTGTAAAAGTTGTCTGCGTTCACTGTGATACCACTGATGGCGTTGTGAGAAATGGTAAAGCTCCATCAGGCATACAGCGCTACCTGTGTCGGAACTGCAAACGCAGCTTCCAGCTCGAATTCATCTACAACGCCAACAAGCCCGGTACCCATGAGCGCATAGTGGATATGGCTATGAACGGGTCTGGAGTCAGAGATACGGGGCGAGTCCTGAAAATTAGCCCCACTACAGTCATCAGACATCTAAAAAATTTGCCCCGCCGCAGGTGACACCACTTCCCTTTGATAATGAAGATTTGGTACTGATCTGCCAGATGGATGAGCAATGGTCCTATGTTGGCAACAAAAAGAATCAGCGTTGGCTGTTCTACGCATGGGAACCCCGCTACCAGAGGGTCATTGCCCATGTCTTCGGCCGCAGAACAAAGAAAACCCTGAAGAAGCTGATAAAGTTGGTAAAGCCTTACAAGTTCAAGTTTTACTGTACTGATGACTGGAAGCCCTATGGTTCAGAGCTGCCAGAGAGTATCCATGTTATCAGCAAGAAGCTGACACAGAGCATCGAGAGAACCAACCTAACACTTCGAACGCGACTCAAACGGTTAACTCGCAGAACAATCTGCTTCTCTCGCTCGGAAGAATTGCACGACAAGGTCATTGGCGAGTTCATCTCAAGAATGTGGTATCAACCTGTTTGAAGCATGACCCGTACAGAAACTTTAAACACTTCTATCTCAAACATGTTTTGCCTCACTATCGATCGGCCTTTCCGAATCTGGTTTCTTACAACCGTTTCGTAGAGCTTATGAGTGCTGCACTTATCCCTTTGACTGTTTTCCTCAAAACCCAGTGTCTTGGGCAACCAACAGGTCTCTCGCTTGTTGGCTCAACACCTATCGTTGTTTGTGACAATCACCGGATCGTCAATCACTTGGGAGAGTTACTCTCGTTTTGTTTGACTCCAGGGAATGTCGATGACCGTAAACCTGTACCTGATCTGGTTAGCAACCTCACTGGCTGGCTCTATGGAGATAAGATATATATATCCCAGAACCTGGTCGGAAGCCTGGCAGGTCTGGGTCTGAATCTAGTAAACAAAGCCCGAAGAAACATGAAGCCCAAGCTTCTCAGGGCGTTCGACAGGGTTATGCTCCGCAAGCGGGTCATCAGTGAAAGTGTGAATGATCAGCTGAAGAATATTTCCCAAATCGAGCATACCCGACACCGCTCCCCCTTTAATTTTTCAGTTAACCTGATTGCCGGGCTTATTGCTTACACTCGACAACCGCTCAAGCCACATATAGATGTGGATCAGCTTGCCGGAGATTTCCCCATGGAGGTTTAAGAGTCGAACTCACGTTATTCATCTCAGTCAGGTCATGGGTGATAGGAACACGGTAAAAGAGCAGGTTTTGCGCCAAATGGATGTCTGCCCTGAAGATATAGAACGGGATATGAAAGAGGTAATTGAGTCATTTAATTCTTATCTTTTTGAAAAACAGAATACTCAAGCTTCAGGAGCTGACCAGAAGAAGTTCGAGTAGTTGAGAAACTTTGTGGCTGAACGCCTGCAAGGTGATGTTCAAGCCTATATGCTGGCAGCGATCTACGTTGCCACGCCGAGTGGCTCCGGCAAAAGTGGTTTAGCAAGCCCAGCGTTAGAACCCCCAGCGAATCACTGAATGAAAATATACCTGGCTGATGCCAAGAGTCGAGCGGCCGAATAGGCAACTCGTACTACTCAGAAGTCTGATTGAAAACTGGCCACTGAAGCCACCAGATACACCGCAAAAACAAAGAGAGTAAAATTAAAAGTAGAACGCAGTGGAGTTTTTGTATTAGTGAAGTGGGTTCCAGTAATCAAGCAGCCTGAGTAGAAAGTGAATCTCTGGATTAGATGTAGTAATCGAAAGGGCCGGGGTTCCGGCCTTTGATTCATTACAGCTGGATGAAATGCTCCCGGTAGTATTTCATTTCATCAATCGAGTCGCGGATATCTTCAATAGCCTTGTGGGATCCTTCCTTGGTCAGGCCATTCAGCAAATCAGGCTTCCAACGACGGGCCAGCTCCTTCAAGGTGCTGACATCGATATTGCGATAGTGGAAAAAGTCATGCAGATCCATCATGTAGTTAAAGAGGAAGCGGCGATCCTGCCCGATGGTATTACCACACATGGGTGATTTGCCCGGTTCAATATACTGCTTAAGAAAATCGATGGTCATTTTCTCAGCTTCGGCTTCACTGATCTTACTCTGACGAACTCGCTCGGTCAGGCCATTCTTGCCGTGGGTTTCCACGCACCACTCATTCATTGCGTCAAGTACGGAATCCGGCTGATGGACGGCAATAACCGGACCTTCTGCCAGAATATTAAGATCGACATCAGTTACGATGGTAGCGACTTCCAGAATGCGATCAGACCGTGGGTCCAGACCCGTCATTTCCAGATCGAGCCACACCAGGTTATCTGCCTGTACCGCGTTTTCCTGCACCATAATAGGGCTGCCTGTTACAACTTATGTTGATTCAAATTTCATCTGTCATCATAATCTGGTCGGATAATGTCTTGCAAACCTCACACTCCCTTCCGGTACTACGTTTTTCATGGCTAAACGCAAACTGAACCGGCGCCAGAACTGGCGCATCCAGAAAATCCAGGAAGAACGCGCCGCCAGAGCCAAACGCCGGGAGGGCAAAATCCAGGAACAGCTCAATACCAGTGAACTCGGTCCCGAAGAAGAAGGACTGGTTATTGCTCACTATGGCGTTCAGCTGGATATTGAGCGACCTTCCGAACCAGGCTCCCTTTATCGCTGCCATCTGCGGGCCAACCTTCCCCCCTTGGTAACCGGAGACCGCATTATCTGGCGTCCCGGCAAGGACGATATCGGTGTTGTTGTAGCCCAGCAGCCCCGTACCAGCGAATTATGTCGCCCTGACAACCACGGAAGAATCAAACCTGTAGCTGCCAATATCGACTATATCGTTCTGGTCGTCGCTCCCAAGCCCAAAGCCCACCCTAATCTTATCGACCGATATCTGGTTGCTGCAGAGGCTGTTGATATAGAACCTGTACTGCTACTAAACAAAACCGACCTGATTAATGACGAAAACCGTCGGGAACTGGAAGACCTTATGCAGGTTTATCGGGATCTTGGCTATAAGGTTCTAACGGCTTCCACCAAGCTGGAACATGGCCTCGACGATATCAAATCTTTGCTGAAAGACCACACCAGCGTATTTGTCGGCCAGTCTGGAGTAGGAAAATCATCCCTGGTCAACGTACTTCTGCCAGATGTGGATACCAAAGTTGGTGAGCTATCCGAACAAACTGGTAAGGGAACCCATACAACTACATCTGCAAAATTATTCCATTTTCCTGAGGGCGGCTCCCTGATCGACTCCCCGGGAATTCGGGAATTTGGCCTCTGGCACATGGATCCAGAGGATGTTATCAACGGCTTCCGGGAACTGAGAAACCTGCCCGGATACTGCCGTTTCCGGGATTGTCGCCACGAACAGGAACCCGGCTGTGCCCTGCTGGAAGCCCTTGAGAAAGGTGAAATCCTGCCTGCCAGAATGAATTCCTACCGCCATATTCTCTCATCTCTCAGCGAAGACTAGGCCCAAGGACTAATCTCCCACTCGAAAACCATTTTCCCTTGAGGTTGTCAAAGCTGATGACCTCAATGTTTTTCGGGCTGTTTCAGGGAGATGCCGTATGTTTTCAGGTTGGGTACGTTCTATTATTCTTGTGTCACTGGGTCTTGCCGGCCTGCTTCTGCTGTGCGTGCCCATGTCCAGGGCCTATGCCGATGAACAGGCAAACCCAGTCCTCAGCGTTTATATGACCAACGCCGGAGTTCATCTGACCTTTGGCCTGAGCAACTCACAATCTTCTCTTTATGAGCTAACTATCAATACTTGGGACCACACTGATCTCTATGGCGACCCACCCAATCTGGTTTTCAATAACTCCCCACTGAAGTTCTTTCGCACGATTCTCAGGGAAGCTGCTCCCCACCTCCTTAACGAAATGATGACCCGCAGGCAGTTGATGGATCCGCCTCTGCAGGTTTATATCTCTGCGGCCGGGGCAGATAAAGCAGAGACATTGCCGGTTCCGGATCAGTCAATTGCATCTTTTCTGAGCGATGAGCAAAAATCCCAATGCTATGTTCCAGAACTGAACCGCAGGGATTTCTATCAGTGCGTCTTTGCCTTTGAAGTGAAAACACAACTGCACAGGCCTTCACTATCACCCAAGATTCAATTGATCGTGGAACAGGATACTCACCTGATCAACGCCATGGCCTGGTCCCATGGCAAACAACTAAACAAGACCAGACCGGGACAGCCTGCCATAGTGATTCATACAACGACCATCGGCCAGCCATACCTGATGAAAGATGGCCGGGCCGTTCCTCTCGCCGGATGGGTGCCACCAGCCATGGCAAAGAAGGGAGGGGTCTTCCAGATTGGTCAGGAGTTCCAATCCTTTCTCAAGGTAACAGAGAGCTCCTCCTTGGTTGATGTCATACAACACGATCCACGCAGCCATAATCATCCGCTGGGACAGCAGGCTTATTTCATGCGCCTTAAGCAGGGAAAAGGCTATAACAACTTCGGTCGTATGGTTGGCGAAACGGCTATGGAAATTAACCGGGAAACACTCGGTAAAAACGGTCTGAATACTAATAGTTCTGCCTACCAGCATGCCCTGCGAATTGCTGCCCCCATGGTTGTAAAAGCAAGGAAAGCTTTTATCCAGTTGACTTTGGCTCTTTATGCCCGCAATGAATTTCTGTTTGAAGGGCAGTACCCCCATATCATTATTGTGGGTGAGGAAACAGATATCTTGTTCCCCAGCCTGAGTACATATACATCAACTGCCTGGGAAGTTATTGGAGAAACCCACCCTGGCTCTGGAGACTGGCAGAAATCAGCCATCGCCAAAAGAGCAGATTTAAGTAGCCAAGAAGCAATGCAGGCATGGATAGAAAACAAGGCTGGGAACATTGTCCATAATGTCTCCATCCTGCCTGTCAGCAAATTTGCCAAATTCCAGCACCAGGCTTCAATCAGACTGCTGGATCACTCCCAGCCATAACGGGCTTTCATAACCTGTTTATAGACCCGGACAGCCGCACTGACGAGCGCCTTATCAAGCCTTTCGCCTGTGATCAGCTCTGGAACCAGTTTCCCTTCTGTCAGGCGGGAAAACCGCCCCTGTAATATTTGCTGATCTGCCTGGAGGGCCTCACTGTAAAACCCAATAATTTTTACAGGAACTGTTTTTGCGTAAGGACAGATGAACTGATTAGACAGGTCAACAAGACTATCAACTGTCTGGGTAAACTCAGGACGCAGAAAGGCTTCCTTGTCCTGAATCAGCCGGGACATAACACCACCAAGCTCATTGCGATTGGTGCTTGAATAACGCTTACGAATGTCTTCAGGTGTATAACTAACATTCTGTTTTTTCCAGAATTCCCTGACCAAAAGGGACAGCCTCTCGGCACCGCCATTCTCACTGGTAAGCAGCTCTCCACCTTCATACCCCAGCTGATAGAAGCCACCGGCAGGTATTGTTCCAGCAAAAGCGGCTTTCTGTTTTACCACGGTACCTTCACGAACCAGATAGCCTTCCCCATAAGTGTCGTCATAAATGATGACATGGGTATCCATCTCTTGCCCCTTTACTGCCTCAAGCAATAGTGCTCCATCATGGGCGTTAACAAGAGCCCCGAGAGTCAGTCCATGGTTGCGAAATTGTTCATCGACAAGACCTTCATAAATGCTGAGAGCCTGTCTTCCATCCGGTGAGCTGTAGCCATCCGCCATGCCATCAACAGCATCCAGACCGGCAATAGCATAAAGAAAAGAAAACTCCGGCGACTCTCCCAGAATGCCTTTCTCCCTGAGTCTTTCGACCTGAGGAAGGAGTTTGCTCAAAAGTTTGTCTGTGAGCAGGCCGGCAGAATGATCGGCTATCTGAAAATGGTTGAAAGCAATATTACCGGTATAACCAAGAAATTCCGCATCGGTTTTGATATCTGCAACCTCATGTAAGAGAGCCTGTGGCTCCTCTGTACCAGAGAGGGGAGCCAGCCAGGCATCGGCCCGGGCATTACCACTCAGGACAGCTACCAGCCAAGCATCAGCTCTGACCAGGCAGCTGGCAAAAACCAACAAAGCCAGCAGTATCGATCTCATACCAGTACCTCTGTACAACTTAACGACAAAGTAATAGCTCATCTCACGGCTCTTGCCAGCCAGAACCGAGAATAGGCAACCCTATAAACCTCAAGTACAATGCAGTTTCTCTTACAGATGTGACAGTCAGAAATCTTGCCGGAGCTATAACCTTGCCGGGACTATAACAATGAGTAATGAACTCCCCCCTGTTGAACTGCTCGAACCTGCCCAGCTGGCTGAGCAGCTTGGAGCAAAGGATCTGATGATTATTGATGTCAGCAATCCGGCTGCCCACCAGCAGATTCATCTGCCAGGAGCCGTTCATATTGCGCCTTCTGAACTGGTTTCAGGAATTCCTCCTGCCACAGGTACTCTGCCCTCCCTGGATCAGCTGAATGCCCTGTTCAGCCGCATTGGCTACCAGAGTAACAAGCGTATCGTGGTTTATGATGATGAAGGTGGGGGCTGGGCTGGGCGCCTCATCTGGACCCTGGATATTCTCGGACACAAAAAAATGGCTTACCTGAATGGTGGGCTGCATGCCTGGGTTGCGGAAAAACGGTCTTTGCAGAAAGAGCCGGTTTTTCCAGAATATTCTGAAGTAAACCTTAGCATCGTAAACCCGAACGTTCGGGCAACAGCAGAAGATATTCTGGCAGAACTTGACCAAGGCATTGTTATCTGGGACGCCCGCTCTCCGTCAGAGTACAATGGCAACACACAGCTGGCTGCCAGAGCGGGCCATATTCCCGGAGCAGTCAACTTCGAGTGGACCCAGGGAATGGATGCTGAACGCCATTACCGCATGCGCAGTGACTTTGCCGAGATACTGGAATCCCTTGGTTTGGGTAGAGACAGAGACATCATCACCCACTGCCAGACCCATCACCGCTCAGGATTCACCTATCTTGCAGGGCGAGTTCTGGGATACAAAAACATTCGCGCCTATGACGGCTCATGGTCCGAATGGGGCAATCGCACCGATACTCCAATTACCTTGGCTGATTGATGTCAGCTGAAAAATAGAAGACTCCAAACAGTGAAAGATCAACTTTTTATCGGGCTCCAGTACATCCTTCCCCACCACCTGCTTTCCCGTCTGGTGGGCCTAGTGACAGAAAGCCCATGGCCCTCTATCAAGAATCCGCTGACCAACTGGTTTGTACAGCAATACAATGTTGATATGAGCGAAGCCATTGAAGAAAATCCTGAGGCTTATACATCTTTCAACGATTTCTTCACCCGTCCCCTGAAAGAAGGCTCCCGCCCACTGCCGGAAAACAGGAATACTATTGTCTGTCCTGCAGACGGTGCTGTCAGCCAGCTGGGAGATATCAAATATGGACGCATCTTTCAGGCCAAGGGTCACGATTACAGCCTGACGGAACTGATTGGCGGCGATCACGACCTGGCCAGTGAGTTTCAGGATGGCAAATTTGCCACTATCTATCTTTCACCCAGTGATTATCACCGTGTACATATGCCCTTTGGCGGCACCCTGCGCAAGATGATTCATGTTCCCGGTCGCCTGTTCTCCGTAAACCAGACCACGGCTGAAAATGTTCCCCGTCTGTTTGCCCGTAATGAACGTGTCGTCTGCATATTTGATACTGAAAAAGGGCCAATGGCCGTCATCCTGGTTGGTGCCATGATTGTTGCCAGCATTGAAACAACCTGGGCAGGGCTGGTCACTCCCCATAAACGTAAAGTGAAAACGCTTGATTATTCACAAGAAAGCCACAAGGAAATCAAACTGGAGCGTGGTGAGGAAATGGGCCGGTTTAAACTGGGTTCAACAGCCATTGTTCTGTTTGGCAAGGATCAGGTTGAGTGGGCGGAAAAGCTGACCACCGAGATGCCGGTTCAAATGGGGCAGGCAATAAGTCAATAACCGTAGTTAAGTATCTGAACATATTGAATTAGGCTGTGTTAGCAGCACATGTTGGTGTTTTTCTGAATCCTGCGTGAAGCTTTGCTTTTCATGGAATTATAATAATCAATGGAACCCGCGCCACTACAGGGCTTTGAAAGTTTACCAACATCTATTGTGAACACAGCCTTGAATTATATGACTGGGTACTTATACCGGACAGAATGGAGCCTATTCCCTGAGGCTCCATTCCTGTAATAATGACCTCACCCCAAAACGTAGTCTTTCCCTTTCACGTGGGGGCATAAGCGAGAAGGTAGCCCCGGCTTTTGTTCCGCTTGCCCTTGCAGCGCGCATCCGTGCTGCCCCGGCGGTGGGAGTTAAGAAGGCCCACCGAATCAAAGGACAGGCCGCAGCCACAGGTGGTGTTGCGCTTGCCCTTGCAACGCGCATCCGTGCTGCCCAGGCGGTGGGAGTTAAGAAGGCTCACCGAATCAAAGGACAGGCCGCAGCCACAGGTGGTGTTGCGCTTGCCCTTGCAACGCGCATCCGTGCTGCCCAGGCGGTGGGAGTTAAGAAGGCTCACCGAATCAAAGGACAGGCCGCAGCCACAGGTGGTGTTCAGCTTGCCCTTGCAGCGCGCATCCGTGCTGCTCTGGCGGTGGGAGTTAAGAAGCCTCGCCGAATCAAAGGACAGGCCGCAGCCACAGGCGGTGTTCTGCTTGCCCTTGCAACGCGCATCCGTGCCGCCCTGGCGGTGGGAGGTAAGAAGGCTCACCGAATCAAAGGACAGGCCGCAGCCACAGGTGGTGTTGCGCTTGCCCTTGCAGCGCGCATCCGTGCTACCCCGGCGATGGGTGTTAAAAAGGTTCACCGAATCAAAGGACAGGCCGCAGCCACAGGTGGTGTTGCGCTTGCCCTTGCAGCGCGCATCCGTGCTGCCCTGGCGGTGGGAGGTAAGAAGCCTCACCGAATCAAAGGACAGGCCGCAGCCACAGGTGGTGTTACGCTTGCCCTTGCAGCGCGCATCCGTGCTGACCTGGCGGTGGGAGTTAAGAAGCCTCGCCGAATCAAAGGACAGGCCGCAGCCACAGGTGGTGTTGCGCTTGCCCTTGCCCTTGCAACGCGCATCCGTGCTGCCCTGGCGGTGGGAGTTAAGAAGGCTCACCGAATCAAAGGACAGGCCGCAGCCACAGGTGGTGTTGCGCTTGCCCTTGCAGCGCGCATTTGTGCTGCCCAAGCGGTGGGAGTTAAGAAGGCTCACCGAATCAAAGGACAGGCCGCAGCCACAGGTGGTGTTGCGCTTGCCCTTGCAACGCGCATCCGCGCTGCCCCGGCGGTGGGATTCAAGAAGCCTCGCCGAATCAAAGGACAGGCCGCAGCCACAGGTGGTGTTCAGCTTGCCCTTGCAGCGCGCATCCGTGCTGCCCTGGCGGTGGGAGTTAAGAAGGCTCACCGAATCAAAGGTCAGGCCGCAGCCACAGGTGGTGTTGCGCTTCTTCCCGAATACTGCAGCTTGTTCACTTTGCGTCACTATTTCCACTTCCAGAGTGAGAGGACTGTCGTAACCTGGATAACTATCAAAGGAAGAGGTAACAGAGGGTTCTTTTTTAACCACCCTCTGGCAATGAATTTCCCAGGCCAATAGCTCAGGATTGAGAGACATCATAAGTGGATCCCATGATTCTTTTTCAATGATCACCTCATCTGTTTCAGGTGGCGGGGTGCCTGAACGGGACGTTGCTGTGCAAGCTGATCCTGGAGCACTCAATTTGAGGGTGTCATCATCCAGGTGTGGCACCCTTATTCGGGATGCACTTTCAATGCCCCGACATTCGAAACCTTCACCTGAAACAGGCACACAGTAAGTATCATCCAGTGGGTGGGCCGCTGGGGCGTGAGTGCGTATGGCTCCTGTTGAGAGAATCTCTGTCTCCCCTTCGCCTGCGGGTAAAACGAGAGTGCAGCTCTCCTGCTTATTTGTACCTGAACTGGCAGGTTGAACTGTGGCAATGACCAAGACAAGGCAAAAGTATATTGGCTTTAACAATCCAGAAAACAAGTCAGCTTCCCTGAACCAAACCGGCCTTAAAGGTTAGCAGAACAGTCAGGGGCCATTTTAAACCCGGTTGATTTCTATGCTCTGAACATTCCAGGGAAGCAACTGCTCAATATCTTCAACAGATTTCACGGAAGGCAACTGGGTAAAAACCTCTTTCAGGTAAGCATAGGGTTCCACACCACAAGCTTTGGCGGTTTCAATCAGGCTGTACAGATTGGCACTGGCATCGGCTCCCTTTTGGCTGTTGCTGAACAGCCATGCCTTGCGCCCCACTACAAAAGGCCGGATCGCGTTTTCTGCCAGGTTGTTATCCATACGCAGGTAGCCCTCATCACAGTAACGGATGAGTTTGAATATCAACACCCAGGCGGGAAAGCACAAACTGCTCCTGCCGGTACAGGGGCAAACCATCCATATACACATACTTGCTGGTTGCCACAACAGGATCATCGGACAAGGCGGGGAGTTGGCTTCCATGCCGGTAACCTAATCATCTGGAGAAGAAATGGGTAGTGGGTCAAATGTGTGTTTCATGCGTAAATATCCCTACTGAACTCGACCTTGTTAATCAGCATTCCGATGACAATATCGTGCATCTTTTCTAACTTGGAAAAACAGATAGTCTTACGGGCCAGACGCTTGATCCACGTTCTGAAACTCAGGTTCTTTCGCTCTATCTTCTGCGTGTTTCTCTTGCCCACCTCGTGCTTGTCTTCATCGAGATTTCTTGTATAAGCACCCCAGTCATCTGTGTAAAATTTCTCGATACCAAAAGGTTCCAGCAGCTCTTTCAGCTTGCGAAAAATCTCGTCTTTCCTTTTGCCGAAAACGTAGGCCAAAACAGTATTGGTTTTATGATCAACAGCATACCAAAGCCAGCGCTGATTGGACTTGCTACCGACAAATGACCACTGCTCATCGAGTTCGGCCGCATCACACGCCGGAAGAATGTGTACTGCAATATCGTCCTCGGCACCCAGCAGCCGAGGAATGTTGGGATTGACCGATATGAGCTTGCCCTCCTGACTCGCGATCTTGCTGATCACACAACCTTTGCTGATCTGAAGAACTCGGCTGGTATCTCGAATACCGCTGCCATTGATAGCCATATCTAGAACCTGCTTGTGAATGCCTGGTATACAGCCTTTGTAGCGATATCTGAGCATGAAGGTTTTCATACTGCAGTCTGTATTTTCACAGGAGTAACGTTGTTCTCCATTCCGGCTGAGGCCTGATTTTCGGATATTAGAGCTGGTGCAGCCTGGGCAGAGAACTTCTGTAGAACACGTCATTGTGAAAACGAAGCATATTGCCCTAATGAACCCCATATTGGCTACCCACCAACATCCCCCCTAAAACACACATTTGACCCACTACCAGGGTTTGGTACCCAGCCGAATGGAAACTAGTGCCGGAAAGCTCTAATATCTATACCGCCTCAGATATGCTCAGATCTGTCTGCCCAAGCCATCAAGAGTAGTAGCAAGGATGCAGG
>CBDEWF010000052.1:0-4977 GCA_965243775.1 Sansalvadorimonas sp. | reverse complement strand
CTACACATTCGGAGGCGCTGTTAAATTCAAGGAGCCAGCCATCACCCAAGCCTTTAATTAGCTTCCCCTTATATTTTTCAAGCAAAGGGCGAAGTATTTGCTCTGAAAATTGTTTGATTTTTTGCAGGGTTCCAGGTTCATCATAACTCATCATTTTAGAGTAACCAGCAACATCTGCCAGCAAGACGGCTCCGAGACGCTTCATTTTGACCTCCCGAGTTGTTTTAGTCGTGACTCAGTTTAGAGGCTAAATCATTATTAAGCAAAGAGTCAAAGGCGACTTTCATTTGTGGTCGTGTTGCCAATAACCTTGTTAACTCAGAAGAATTCCAGCTGACACCCTTTGCTTGCTTATTTAAGCTCACATCAGCAGTCGCAGGGTTCTTCGTTAGAAATGCTAATTCTCCGATGAAAATCCCTGGACCTGCTTTAAATGTTTTTTTCCCCCTTTTTATTGATGCAGTGCCTTTAAGGATGAAAAACATTTTATCGGGCACTTCACCACAAGTAGTAATTGTTTCTTCTTTTTCTGCATTGAACCACGTTGCTATTTTCATAAGCTTTCTGAATTCGCCAGGAGAAAGGGTGTAGAATGACCCGTAAAGTTGTTCTTCTTCTTTGGTCATTGAGAATTTGGCTCGATCCGAATAAATTAAAAACATCATTACACAATTGATGATTATGAAAAGGCTATTCCATGAAAGTGCGGACCATAATGGCTCCGGCAGGAGCAGATAATAAATAACGTAAAATATTGTGCCTATAACGATAAAACCACGGAGTAAAAGCTGATCTCGAACTACAAATCCCATAAGAAATAATAACGCGCCAGCATGAACTAAATAATCTAAGCTAAACATCTGATTTAGTTTCCTTCGTTAAAAAATCGCCCAAAAGCTACAACGTAAAAAAGGTAATACAAATTACATTTTAAAAAAATGCTCAATATGAGTAATCTGCTCATGATTTAGGTTTATTTTCAGTTTGAGTGAGGAGCCAAGAAATGCAAAAACCATGCATAATCTGTGTAGCAATTACGGGCTCATTGCCTCGCAAAGCGATGAACCCGGCTGTACCCATTTCTGTGGCTGAACAGATTGAAAGCACACAAGAAGCCTTTGAAGCTGGGGCCACAATTTGTCATGCGCATGTCCGAAATGATGATGAGAGCCCATCGAGCGATCCAAATAAATTTGCATTATTAAAACAAGGCCTAGAAAAACATTGTCCAGGCATCATTATTCAGTTTTCAACAGGAGGAAGGTCTGGTGCAGGACAAGAGCGTGGTGGTATGTTACCGCTGAGCCCAGATATGGCTTCGTTGACTGTTGGGTCGAATAACTTCCCTAATCGCGTTTATGAAAATCCACCAGACCTTGTGGATTTTCTGGCAGCTGAAATGAAGCGGTACGAGATTAAGCCAGAGGTAGAGGCTTTTGACCTCTCCCATATTCATCAAGCTGCAGCCATGCGCGCAGATGGACGGCTAAATAGCCCTTTATATGTGCAGTTTGTCATGGGGGTAAAGAATGCTATGCCAGCTGACCGGGATGTATTTGAGTATTACATAAAAACTATGGAGCGCCTGCTGCCGGATAGTGAATGGTGCGCAGCTGGCATTGGTCGACATCAGCTGGAGGTTAATGAGTGGTGTATAGCCGCAGGTGGGCATGCTCGTACTGGATTAGAAGATAATATTAGGCTTGATAGACATACGCTCGCTCCGTCAAATGCGGCACTTGTGAAGCGGGTGACAGAGCTATGTGCAGGCTATGAACGTCCTGTTGCGACGCCGCAGCAAGCCCGTCAGATACTTGGTCTTTCGCAAAAACAGCTCTCTGATTAAGAGACGTTGTTGATTACTCTCAGCTAGACAGGCTTTATAGTTTGTATAAAGCCAGCCCGCATAATATCAATACCTGGCCGTTTAGGGTTCAGTTCTAGGAGGACATTTATCTGGCCGGACTCTGATATAATCTGAATTTGTCTGGCCAGCCCTTCAGGAAGAGGGGTCAAATGATGAAGAACACTTTTCGTATAGAGCGCGGCAGCTGAAACAGACAGAGCGGCTAGATGGTCAGTTGAGGGTTGCCAGACTGAACGGATAAAGCTGCGGACACGCAAACTGGCCTCTTCTGGGCCGCTGCTGACTAAACACAGATGCGGTACAGACTTGTCTGTAACATCTGCTAGCCCCATAGCCATGCCTGCTTTTATACGGATTGCTTCTAACTGCCGACAGAATTTCTTATTTTGGTTTAGCTGCTGAGCAGTTTTTTGTTCATTCAGGCCAAAATCATCTGCCCGTAAACAGACTACTGGCACCCCATTGTCCACACATGTGGCCTGAATGCTCTCAAATTCATCCTGCATATGTCCGCTGGGGAGAATGCCGCCACATATGGCGCCTGATAGGCCATGAAGCAGACAAAAGACTTCGGCTGCCGCCCCCTGACCTTTGGGGGCAGTCTCTTCATCCTCATAATCTGGCCGCCCGTCTTTAAGCGCGAAAAGCAGATCACATTTATGATTTGTATTGATGATCTTCACGCAGATCTCAGCTTCCTGACCAACTTTTTTGACCAACCCTGTCTCTAACGCAAAAGTGCCTGCCCCCGCCAGAACGGACAAACACGCCTCTGCAACCCCTTCTGTTGTCAGTGCCGGGTAGACAACCTCATAATCAAGGTCAACACCCTCTTCCTCAGATAGGTTGACCAATACAATCAAATGTAGGGTGTCTTTAGTGTCTCTGATGTGTGAGACGGTTTCGGCAAGTGCGGTGCCAAACTGTTGTGGGTTTGCGGGCAGATCTGCCCGTCTCAAAAAAGCGGCATCTGTCTCATCGCATCTGATCACCCGATAAGGATAAAGGCTCTGTCCGTTCATCTGGTTTGCCTTCCGCCTGTTAGTCCAGCACGACCTCGCCTTTTGGGGTCTCCAGAACAAAACGCAGGCCACACTCTCCTTGTACCACAACAGCAAGATGGTCAACCTTAAGGGACGTAAGCATAGCTGTCAGGCTGTCAGGGTCAGGGTGGTTTAGCTGAATTTGTTTTAAAGTAACTCCCATATCTTTATGGGCAGTACTGGGATGTGGCCCAGGTGACCATTCAATAAAGGCTGGCAAAAGACCCCCTTCAGGCAGATGGCCGTCTTTTGGCACAGTGAGGCGCCAGGACCGTTCGCCGCGCACAAAGGTGACAATCTCGCCGAGTTCGACTGGACTGTTTGCAACAAGTTCGTCCAGCCTGTCGGTACTGACAACCCAGCACAAGGCACGCGGCCGCTCAGCCAGTCTTTTCTGGGTTGTGGTAAAATCTAGCGTGAACCAACGTGGGCGGCCGGGATCAGGTGCGTCAGGGTCAATGGCGATTAGCTCAAAAAAGCTCTCATTGCCTGACTGCATCACACAATTGTGCGTACTCATTAGCGTATGTTTGCTGCCATCTGGCACTCGAACGCCTAATGTGGGTTCAAGGGCATCAACCCCAGCATCAAGGCTGGTGGCGCCAATCGCAAAATGATCAATTTTATGCATGTTCAGTGATGTCCTCAAAATAAGGGGATGAGAGGGGAGTTGCTGGTAAGGGCTTATTCCGACTGCTCTGTCGGGCCACCTTGTTTAACCCAGTCAGAAAAGCCATGTTTCAAATGTGAGGCTTTAAAGCCCATATCCTGCAGTGTTGCGACACTCAATGCTGACCGCCAGCCAGAGGCGCAGTGAAAGACATAATGTTTGCCGTTTTCTCCAAAGATAGGCTTAAAATAGGGGCTTTCTGGGTCAACCCAGAATTCAATCATACCGCGTGGCGCATGATAGCTGCCTGGAATAAAGCCAGTTTTTTTCCGCTCGCGGACATCGCGGATATCTATGATAACAAGGTTCGGGTCGTCCAGCTTTGCGATCAGGTCTGCTGTCTCAATTTCATTAATGCGCGCGCGGGCATCATCGACCATTTGTGCAGCTGTTAGCTTTAGTTTTTTCATATTAATAACTTTCGTTGCCCTTCTGTTTTTAGTTTGCAAGCTCATCAGCCTGGCGCAGACGTTCTCTGTGAACGGTATAAAGGCCTGAAGCAATAATGATAGCCGCGCCGATGAAAGTAAATATGTCTGGGACATCCGCAAACAGAATCAAGCCATAAATTGTGCCCCAGATCAGAATTGTATACTGCACCGGTGCAACCAGCCCGGCATGCGCAATTTGTAGGGCCTTGATAACCATGAATTCGGCCAGTCCGGCCAGCAGGGCCATTAAAGTCAGCAGGATAAGCTGCTGGTTGGTCTGCGGGGTTATCCATACAAAATATGCGGGCATAGACAGGATTACCGAGCTTGCCAGGGCAGTATAGGCAACTGTTGTATAAACATTGTCACTGCTGCTTAACAGGCGCGAAATAATTTGCCTGCCGGCAAATAAAATAGCGGCCAAAAACACCAGTAGCAAGGCAGAGTGAAAGTTTTCAAAGCCTGGGCGTATAACAACAACTGTACCTGCAAAACCGGCAATGATTGCGCTCCATCTGTGCAGCCCTACTTTTTCTGCCAGTAAAACTGCGCTCAGCATGGTGACAACAAGTGGAGCAATAAAGGTCACGGTAATGGCATCAGCCAAAGGTACCTGACTGATCGCAATAATAAATAATGTGGCGGACCCTGCTGCCAGAATTCCCCGTCCCAGTTGCAGAACAGGATGAGTTGTAATGAAGATACGAAGGCCATACATCCTTAGCAAAAGACAGGTGCCAAAGACCAGCCCAAGCTGTCTTATCCAGACAATCTGAAAAGGGTGAAAACTGTCTGTTAGAAATTTTGCTAGCGCATCTACAGCTGAAAACAGAAACATGCCGACGGCCATAAAAAACAGTCCTTTAAAGTTATCTGAACCTGTTGGCTGGCTGACTAGCTCTGATAATGGCTTTTGGCGTCTATTGATGTGTTTGTATCCCTAAGTGTGAGAAGTCATAAAAGCGG
>CBDEWF010000051.1:0-10890 GCA_965243775.1 Sansalvadorimonas sp. | reverse complement strand
AGCTGAAGTTTCTCCCTGGAACCCTGTCGTGCAGTTTCTATCAGACTTTCCAGCTGTACCAGAATGGCCGGTGTTGAAAAGGAATCTTCCAGTCCTGTGGCAGAATAACCCAGCCTGGTGTCAGCGACTGTCTGTAATCTCTCAACAATGGCATCCACTATCGCCTGCTCATTCGATTCGGAAGGCATAGTTCAGTTCCTGTTGCACGAGTGTGCTGAAACGTTCAACTAGCTGCGGTTGAAGGACATCTATGGCTTTACGGGACGCTTCCGCAATTGGCAGGCTGACTTTCTCAATGGGAAGGCCCATCCAGATTGTTCGGCCACTTTTCAGGGAGAGCTGTTTTTTGTGTTTCCAGTTAGGCGCTCGCTGGAACACCATTTCCCGGGAACTGCTGGCAGGTTGGACGGTAAAAGCACTTTCCCAGAAATGCCTGCCTGTTCTGACTCCACGGCTGTTTTGAACAGGCCTTCCCAGATAGTGAGCCGGGATATCGTTCAGCCCGATCCAGATTACCAACTCATATTGTTCTGATCGTTCCCCGGGTTTATGAAGTGTGAGTCGTACTCGCCCTAGCTCTTTGATCTGTTTCTGGGAAACCTGTGTTGCACGGCTTAAGGTTCTCAGTACCTGCCGCTCTGCAAAGCTTGATAGCTTTCGGAGTGCCCGCTGAATGGCCTTATCCGTTTTGGCTGGTGCTTCCTGGAATTCCCGAACCAGCGTTTGCAGCGTGCTGTCCAAATCCAGATCAATCTGCATGCAGGCTCCAGGTAGCCAAGTAACCGTTATCATAAATCCGGCGGTCGACAACCCAACTGTCGGTTCCCGAAACAACCTGATCATCTCTTTGCAGAGAAAGATTGCGATCAACGGTAAGCGTTGTGATCTTCAGCATCACAGCATCAAAACTGCCGGTAGGCTGCACATCCCTTTTTATGATTCCGGTAATCGGTTGAGAGCGGACGTTACTGCGATTCAAAGTGAGTGGCTGACCAAAGGTGGCCAGCACTGTCTGACTTAACTCATTGTGCATTTGATCACCGCCCTGGGCTTCAGGCAGATAGGCAGCGGGTTGGACTGGGTGTGGAGCTGAACCCCTTTGTTAAAGTCCAGTGGCTTCTGTTTGGCATACAGTGGCAGGCCGATCTGGTTGGCGACTTCAAAGAAGTCTGCCGGGGCAAACCAAGTCTGGAAAATATCGGAACCAACCGGGAACACATAGGCTTCATCCGGGTCGATAAAAGGAACGCCCTCAATCTGCCCCAGATACTCTTCCCACATGGTGTTGCAGTAGTGGAAACCATCGCGCATATCATTGCGCAACATGGCTCCGGCCTGGTAACCGCTTGTAGGACTCCTTCACATAGTCGTGGCCGACCAGCTCATCGTAGAAATTGGCCCCGCAGAATGCATGGAGATGGTCGTACATGGTGACACCCAGAGCTTCGTCCACTTTACGGCGCATCTGCATACAGTTGACCCGCACATCCAGCATCTCATCGGAGAACTTAAAGTCGTGGGTCTGCTGTTCCACACCAAACTCATGAAACAGGTCGTAAATCACCGAGCTGCCATCGGCATCCAGAATCTGACCCTTGATTGCCCCTAAACGGAGATGTTCGAGAGTCACTTCATGATTGGCCCTCAGATTCCCCAACCGTTGATTGACTACAGTTCGGATACCTTGCAGAGCACTGTTGGAGCCGAAAGCCCGCACATTCTGGACCTCATCGGCAAGGATGGTGCTGTCGTGGGGAATATGGGGTACAGCAAAGGCGCGTACTTTGCGCTTGTCAGCTTTGCCCTGGGTGGCCGGTGCTCCACGTTCTTTGGTGGGCAGCAGCTGTAGTGTTCCCTGCTTGGATTCCACCGTGGCTGTGGTGGTATTGATACCGCTGTCAACAAACAGCCCCATCTGGCCAATTCGGCCCGGCTTATGAGGCGCATCGTTAATGGTTGCGGTCAGGCTAGTCATGCTGAACGCATCATTACTGAAAATATCGATAAGGTTCATTCGTGAAATCTCCCGGTTGCTCGAGGTATTTGGCGTGTTTGTTTGGAGGCGTTAGCGAAGAATGATATCCATAGCCGCCAGCTCCCCGATGGCGGTGGCCTTCTGCTCATCGGTGATTGTTTCAGTTTCAGGCCAGATCAGGAGGCTTTGATCCACTTCAGCACTGCGGGCAATCAATACAGCCTCACCGCCAGTCGTATCCGTTGTTGTGTTGTTATAGAGAATGCCTGCTGACATCTGGCTGCCATTCGGTGCTGACAGTATGACAGGAGTCCTTCTCTGGCCCGATCCAACCCTTTGGCAAACCGCCTGAGTTCGCCAATGCCTGTTTCTGTGGCCAGCTCGATCCACCTGTCGAGAAACTTATGGCACAACCTGAAGCGTCAACGTCCAGGGGGCGATACACATCGGTGGCTGTGTTTTTGCCCAATACGGTGCCGGATTGCAGAGTTAAACTGGGAGCTAATTCGATCTGCTCCCGGCTGATTGTGTTGTTTCCTTCGGACACCAGAAATTCTCCGGTGTGCACGGATTCCGTCAGGGTTGGCATGGTTTTGTCCTTTATCTATGAAGGGGGCTGCTGATGAGGTGAGCGATCAGGCGTAGCAGTTTTTATTGCGCTTCTGGTAGAGCGCATCGCTGTCGATATTCAGACTCTGACTGTTATTCTGCTCCTGTGAGCTGTGCTGCTGTTGAGGTGTCAGGTTGTTATCAATGGAAGTCTGACTGGCAACCAGCGTTTCAAACAGCTCCGTTCGTACCTGCTCGACAGATTTTCCGGTCTGAATAAAGGTGGCGGCTTGATCGGAATGGGCAGCTGCACAGAGTGTTTTGATAGTTTCGCAATCGGTCAGCCGTTGGCGGACACTCTCTACAGATGCCTGAGTTCTCAAAAAGGATTCTGCCAGTTCCGGATACCCAGCTTGGTTGCAAAGCTGGACGATAGCCAGCGCATCAGGTGCTGAAGTTGCCATTTGTGGTCTGGTGGACGACAGCGATTGACTGGCTTGTGGTGCCGACTTCAACTCATCCGGCACATTCTGGAAAATAGAAAGATCCAGGCTGGCTGCCAGCTGAACCGGTTGGTCAACAAAATCGATCAGGCCATGCTCATGGGCTTCTTTGGCGGTAAACCAGGTTTCACTGGCCATCAGCGGAGTTATATCTTCAAGAGGACTACCGGACTTTCCAGAGTAAGCCAGGGCAATGGCTTCTGTGGCTTTATCAAGCATATCCGCCGTGCGCCGCATATCTTCCGCTTCACCACCGACCCAGCCTAACGGGTTATGAATCATCATCAGGGAGTTCTCAGCCATGGTGATGATATCCCCGGCCATGGCAATGACGCTGGCAATACTGGCGGCCAGTCCTTCAATACGGACATGGATATTAGCCGGGTGGTAACGCAGGGCGTTGTAGATGGCGATTCCATCAAACACTGATCCGCCCGGGCTGTTAATTCTTACCACCAGTTCATCCGTATCAACGGCCTTCAGCTCATTGACCAGCTCTTTGGCTGACAGCCCCTGCCAGTCACCGATCACATCATAAATCAGAAGTTCAACTGGCTTGTTCGTCTGATTTTTCAGGGTAAACCAGGGTTTATTGGTTTTGCTCATGATTTGGCTTTCCTTGCTTGGTTTCCTTTTGATGTGTGCGGGCATCGCTGTCGTATTGTAGGTTTAGTTCATCAGCGCGCCGGTTATCGGCAGCGATCTCGTCATCGATTTGTTCGCTGTCATAACCCTGCTCAGACACCACTTCAGAACGGGACTTAAAACCATTTCTTACCGCCAGTTTCTGTGCTTGCATATCCTGCACCGGATGAATGTAGGCCCAGCCATGGGGAATCCATTTCACCCTGTGATATTTGTTCTTTTGGGTATCGTAATTAGGAGCTGAAATTGCGCCGGAGAGTACCGCAAGATCCAGCCAGCGGTTCCAGACCGGACGGCAAAGCTGGAATACGATTTGATTATGCTGAATCTGTTGGATACGGCGGCGAAATTCATTCAGCACTACGCGAAGTGCTCGATCACTGACGCCTTTCATATCCCCGGATAAGAGCTCAAAAGGCAGGCCCATACCTGCAGCGGATGCCATCAGTTGCTGACGCATAAAATCCGGGTAACCCGTGGCAGATCCTGGCGGAGTGTTGAAATCCACCTCTTCACCGGGAGCCAGTTCCTGAATGGTGCCCGGTTCCATAGTGACCATGGGGATATTTTCAAAGTTGGTTTGAATAGTTTTCCCTGTGAGAGGATCAACCCGTTCCTGCTCTGGGTGCGGCTTGGTAATAAAGCCTGTAAAGAGGTTGGCGATCTCCTGCCGAAGCAGAGTGGCATCATCAAACTTGTCCAGATGGAACATCCGCAGCAGTACACTGGCTAAAAGCGGCTGCCCCCGGAGCTGCCCTGGACGCAGAGGTTCATAAAGATGGAGAACTTCTGAAGCTGGAACCCGATGCAGATCAGCCGTTTCTATTGAGAACTGTTCCACTGGATGAGAGCGGTGCATCCAGTAAGCAACCCGCTGACCAATCTTGTTAAACTCGATCCCGGCCCGAATGGTATGACCATTCGCCAGCTGGTCGTTGTAACCCCAAGGAACAAATTCCGCTTCAAGAACCTGAAGTTGGAGTGGAACAGAAAGATTGTCTTCCGGTTTTCTTGGGCGCAGCCTGACAAAACACTCGCCCGCTTCCAGCATGGCTCTGGCAGCCAGCGACTGTTGACCATAAAAATCCAACATACCATCCGCATCGGATTCATCAGTCCAGTCAAGAAACAACTGCTGCAGCTCTTTACGAAACTGATCATCAACAGCTTCGCTTTTGGGCTTGATACCAGTGCCAACAATATTGGCCACCAGCTTGGTAATTCCTGCCTGTGCCCAGGGATCATTGCGAAGCGCCGCTCGGCTGCGGTTGATCAGTGTGCCCAGGTCACCAGTCAGGCCACTGGTTGGCCCGGTTGATGGTGCCATCCAGCTAACAGCCCGCCGACCATGGCCTGCTGAGGTATAGGCATAGTTGATCAGCTTTCTTAATAGAAAGCCGGTGACCTTTTGCCGAATTCCCATCAGATGCCCCGGGAGGAGACAACACCATACTGCCGAGGACGTCTGTTTTGTTTCACCAGCTCCTGCTCAATGGCAGTCAGACGTTTCTCCATTTCAGAAAAGCTGCTGTATTCTACTTTCTGACCTTCAAACTCTACGGTGCGTGTATCGCGCAGCAGCACAGCTCGCTTAAGGGCGATATATTCCTGTTCTGTAATCATGCTGATCCTTGCTAACCGAGATAGGAGCTGCGGGACGAACGTCTTGGACGAGGTTTTTGTTCTATCAATGCTGCCGTTTCTGCCATCACGTCTGGTTCGGGGCGCTGCTCTGCCAGTTGCTCCAGATTCAGGCCACGGTGTTGTTGTAATATTCTGACAGCTGTCAGGGCATAAACCCGGCAGTCCAGAGCTTCATTGCGCTTCTTGCGAGCATCCCACTCAAAGTAAGCCACGCCTTTTCTGTACTTGCGCACTTTCTCTTCAGCCGTGGCCTGTTTGAAATAATCTTCATCAAAGCAATCTTTGACAGGCCAGTGGCAATAGCCAAAACCAGGCTCCAGAATACGGTAACGCTGGTAGATCAGCTCCTTGGCGGTATCAGTGCCCACAAGGGTGAGATAGACACCTTTCTTGTTGCGGGTTTTGGGGAAGTTGGCAATGGGTTTACCAGCCTGACTGGCTCCCTTGATCGGAATCAGCCAGTCAATGCCCATCCGACGGCTGAACGCGTATACTTCATCGGTGTAATGACCACCTGAGTCCATACAGACCTGAGCGATATTCATCATTACATCATCTTCGCGTCTATAGGATTGGCGAAGCTTCTCAGCAATGACATTCCAGATCTCTGGCCGGGAGAGATCTCCATAGAGCCGGTAATACTCAATGGACCAGCTCTCTTCACCTGCGCCCCAGCCCACCACTTCAAACTCAATCCGGTCATCCTGAACATCAACACCGCAGGTTAATACCTCTGCCGACCAGGGCACTTCAGCGGGATAGTGTTCACGACGCTGGTACAACAGTTCATGATCAACGGTTTCCCCTTGTTCCTGCCAAGTCTGTCCAAGCACCGTATTAGTCCAGTCTTTCAACAGAACCGAATCATTCTTGGCGGCCAGGAAATCAGCCACCGCATCCCGCCAGCTGTACCAACCGTTTGGGCTATAGAGCGAGCTCAAATGAAAGCCTGCTACTTTGCCATCAGCTTCAGGGTTCATTGAAACCCATTTACCACTTTCCAGAAGTCTGGGTTTATCGTGCTCCTTCATCTGGAATTGGCAGGAAACACATTCAAAGCAGGCTGTATCCGGATCATTGTCTTTAAAGCGAATCTGCTGCCATTCAATAGGCTGGTAATGGCCACAGTTTGTACAGGGCACCTGGTACTGGCGCTGGTCTGAGTTTTCATAACCGGTTTCGATCTTGCTGGCCCCGGCAATATTGGGTGTTGAAACCATCAGGATCTTGCGGTTGCGGGAGAAGGTTGCTGTTCGTTTAATTGCCAGGTTTATCGGGCTGCCTTCTCCATCCACATCATCGTCATAGGCATCCACTTCATCCAGAAACAGGAACCGGGCAGGCATGGAGCGAAGCCCGGTGGCCGAGTTGGCTCCAGCAATAATCAGCACACCATTGGGAAACTCCTTGACCAGCTGGGTATTGCCGGAATCCCGGGAGCGGGCATCTTTCACCCGCTCTTGCAGAATGGGCATCTCCTCAATCATGGGTGCAATACGCTGCTTGGATGTTCGCTTGGCCATATCCAGAGTGGGCAGCACATACATCATCGGTCCTGGCGTATGATGAATCACATAACCCAGCCAATTATTGCCACACTCTGTTCCGCCGACTTGTGCGCCCTTCATAAAAACGACCCGTTCCACCGGAGATGACGGTGACAGACAATCCATAATCTCTTTGAGATAGGGTGTTCGTACTGTGCGCCAGCGTCCGGCCTCTTTGGCGGCTTTCATGGGCAGGATGCGATGCTCATCGGCCCACTCAGACACAGTCAGGCGCGTATCAGGCCGAAGACCTGACAGAAATCCTTCAAGGTAATGTTGTTTCATGGAGTGTCCGTGCCCGATTTGTCACGGAAAGACAAGATAATGCAGAAAAACGGTTAGATCAGGACGTCATCAAACCAGCTTTCATCCACTTCTCGATCTGCCTGCAGAAAACAGTGTGTCACTCTACAAAAACACTCGGCCTCAATGGCATATCGACCGGTACTTCCTTCCGAAATCAACAGCTTTCCCCAATGCAGTTTCATATCTGGAATATCTGTCTGGAAGTCATGGTCGCGGAGGTGGCAACCCGCAACACTGACACCGGAGTCGATGGCTCGTTTAGCTGCCAATAATCGCTGAAACGAAGCCGGTACCAAGCTCACCGTCAGGTGTGAAGGCAGAGCACCCGTTTTCGGATTGACTACACCATGAATACTGACGACATTGAAATTAATCTGACAACAAGTGGTCTGATCATACTTGCGCTGTTTTTTGTCTTCCTGTTCTTTTTGACTATCCATATTCCTATTCCCAACATCCTTTTTCTTCATTTAGTTTGGAGAGGCTGTCAGGATAGTCAAGCGCCCGTTGATTCTGAAAGAGATTGCAGAGCGGCTTCGATTTCATTGTAGAGTTTTATTCTAACCTGACTCGGATCGTTTTCTGCGGCCAGGATGTCTGCCATACGATCAGGAATGCCCAGCAGGGCATCCCGCACCAGACGACCGGTTTGAAATGCTTCTTCTCTAACTTTCCTGGCATCCACCAGTTGCTTTTCCCGCTCCTCATAATCCAGCTTGGCCATCTTGGCCTTGTACGCCTCCCGCATAGTACGGGCCGAAGCGTAATCCACCGCTTTACGGTTATCTGTGGGCGCTGTTGAGGCTGGAACAGGTGTACGGCTTTGGGTTGGCTTGTCCCTCAGAGCGGTTGATGGTTCAGCCAGCTGATCTATGGCCCTTTTGGCGGCCACAGGGTCGATTTTTCCGCCTTCCAGTTTGATCCGGCCCTGCTTGACCAGCTTGGCCACATATTGCTTGGACCAGCCGTTACGGCGGGCAAATTCGGCCTGTGAAACCCGCTCGCCAGCCATATGTCGCCCTATTTATAACTCATTGATTATTAATGGAAAAATAACTTGATAAGTGCCCGGAACAGAGCCTGAATGGTGGTACAACAAGCCAATAATCACATGTACGGAGGCCTCAATGAATAAATCCACTCCCAGCCCTCAGGAGGTCCTGAAGGAGAAAAGAATCAAGATTGATCAGCTGATTCAACTGGTTAGGAAACAGGCTGATCGGCACGTTGATCTTGCCCATGGACAATGCCATTGGGGTCATGTCGGCGACCTGGACCATATGATCGAGCATCTCGAATACGCGCTCGGGATTGAGCGTGCCTAACCCAACCGAAGCAAAGGATAAATGCCATGAAAAATAAAGCACTGACCTCTGTACACGACAATTCCTCACGAGCCCAGTACCAGCCTGGGTTCGAAGAGTAACGCTATAAACTGAAGCGCATCACTGAACCATTGGTCAACGTGGCCGAGTGTGCGCTGAAGCCTGTCCAGTCCGGCTCTGAAGAGGCTCTTGGCCTTCCTGCCGTGTTTCTTGGTGCGAATAGGTTTCTCCTCATTCACCCACTCGCCGGTCTTGTAACACCAGACAAAAGCGATAGCCAGAATGCCCAGTAGCTTTGAGGCTCTATCCAACTTGGTGAGGTGTGTTTCCTCCATGTTAAACCCGCGTCCTTTCAGAGACTGGAACATGGTTTCTATCTGCCACCTTTCCAGGTAGTCCTGAACAGCACGTTCAGGGTCAGCCTGACAAATGAGAGCCATAAGACCTTTCTCAGACCGAGCAGCAGCAAGATAAACTGTATACCCCCACACCTTACGAGGTTTGCGTATCACCATGTGTTCACCAACCTTTATGGTGAAGATGCGCCGAACAGGCAGCAGGCGGTTTTGATGCTTGTTGGGTATCTGGGTATTCACTGGAATCCGAAGGCAGAACGGCCAGTTATATTCGACCAGGTAACCCAGCCATTTCTTTCCTTTGAACTCCCTGTCTGCCATAAGGCGCTCTACTTTCTGGTCAGGGAAGATGTCCAGAAACAAGTTCAGTAGATCAATGCGCTCCTGAGTATTCGAGTTGCCCTTCTTGTCGAGCATGACCCACAACAGGGGTATAGCCATACCTTTGTAGTTAATGGCCAGATAAAGAATGTTGAACTTGGATCGTCCCAGCATCCATGTTGTTCGATCCATGCTGAGCTTCCAAGGCCCTTCGGGGCCGAACAAACAGGCTATAAGTTTGGCGAGAGTGACTGTATCGAGGGAGACCTTCTGGAAAAAATTCTGTATACGGCGATAGCAGGACTCTGTTTGAGCAAAACCCGGGAAGTTTGCGGCAAGGCGGGTAAGATTCACTGTTCGCAACTGAATAATGCTGATGACCAAGATGGAAATAAGCTCAAGCCGCGGCTTGCTTAGAGCGAGATATGGCTTAATCTGCTGGGAGAGTGAGCTGGCAATGTCCATGGCTGCTTCCGATGGCTCTTTTTTCACAGCCTTTCATAGCAGCTTTGCTACGTTGCCAGCTCACTTTTTTGTCGTGTACAGAGAGCACTGACCCAAACCCAGGAGAAAGTTCTGAAGCTTGGTCACGATAAGGGCAACTTCACTGCCCAGGACCTGCCCCTGAACGGTGGTGCCAGGAAAAAAGTGATCGACAGCCTGCTGAACAGGGGGTTAATTAAACCGATTAACCGTAGGGGAGAGTGGTTCGACTATGCACTCACACCGGCAGGCCGTCAGGCTATCGGGGTAGAGGAGCCTGAAGCCTCAGAAAAAACCGACAAACCCAAAAGCAAAACCCGCCCCGGCAGTAAGTTACATCAGGTCATTCAGCTGCTGACCCGCCCGGAAGGAGCCACCATTCCACAAATGATGAAGCAGACCGGGTGGCAACAGCATACGGTGCGCGGCACCCTGGCCGGAGCCTTGAAAAAACGACTGGGGCTGACCATCGAATCAGAAAAACCGGACGGCAAGGATCGCGTCTACCGGATTACCGCCGGGCTGGAGACGGCCTAATGCCAGCCAACCCCAACTATCGAGCCGGTGAGATTCCGGCTCTCCTTATTTTGCCACTGACTAACAGCCACCTAATGATCAGTAAGGTTAATCGTACCGACAACCGGACCCTGGTCACACTCAACAAATGGTATCCCCGTTTTTTTGATGCACTGGCACTGTTGCAAAAGGGAAACCTGGATTATGTGGCAGGCCGTGGCGTGGTTGCTCTGCATCGAGACTGGGGTGAACCCTGGCAGGAGCACCAGCCTCGCTTCTACCGCTCCTCCAATGAGATGACTCGATTTGCTCGGGAGCAAAAAATCTCCCGCCTATTCTGGCATTCGTTGGCCACGGAGGAGGCAAGGAAAAGTCAACCTGAGGGTCAACCGCTGAGTCAACCACGAGAGTCAACCAGGTTGACCATTTCCACGGGCTGGAATGAACTCTGGTTGACCCGTTAACCACTTGTTATTGCTGGATTTACTTCGAAAAAGTCAACCAAATGGTCAACCCCGATTTTTGCTCTGTCGCTAGCGAAATCTCGCGGTGCGTGGTACCCGCAGTCAGAATCCCTGCCCAGGGTCCCCGGCTGTCCTGTGTCCCGCGACGTGGGACATGCAGGACGCAAAGATTGTTCGGTCATCGTCGTAGACTGGTGGCAACTTTCTCAACGCCACGGCTGGCGATGTAGCCTCCAATCCCCAGCTGTACGATTCC
>CBDEWF010000050.1:0-5230 GCA_965243775.1 Sansalvadorimonas sp. | reverse complement strand
TTCACAACGGGCATGCTGAGCATTTTCCTCCCAAAATTCTGAGTAGCATTGGGGAGTCAGGCCATTTATCGCTTTAATGTCCAAGGGAGGCGATTTTATGCGAAAACACAGTGTTATCTGATGGTTTGGCTTTAATGAGCCAAACTTTGATGAGCCAAACTCTGCCTGTCGAAGATTAGCCAGATAGAGCACTTCAGAAAAAGGGTTTCCTGAAGACGCAGTATTCTGAATAATGTCTGGTACCTGAGCAGGAATCAGGTGTGAGATCGCTTTTGGTGCGTAGGGCGAAAAACTGTGGAGCAGAAGTACACCCTGCTCGGACAACAGGTGCTTTTCTCTCTTGTAAACCAAAGCTTCCCGAAGAGAGGGCAGAACCTGTGCCCGGGCATGCTCAATGAACAAGCAGGCAACGGTTATTAGTATTATTGCTGTTAGAATATTTTTGCGCTTCATGCCATTAGCTGTGACTTAAGCAACCTGATATATAAAATACTGAACCCGGTACACCATGGGCAGAAGGTTAGATTAGCAGCTTATATACGAGCTGGTGTCTATTGTGGAATGGATAAACATACTTCTCAAACCTCTCCCGATTTTTAACCGGATACCAGTGATAATTCACACCAAACCGGTGTCTTATGATCGATAATGGCTTTACCTGCCGGTTCAGGTATATCCTGGTCGCTCTGTTACTGACGACCGCTGTTGTATTTTCACCGACTACCCTAGGCGGTCCTTCCATCCAGTGTGTCAGCACAGAGTTTTTGTCTCCCGGTGACTTGACTCCGCCTTTCACACTCAGTGGTCAGAAAGCCTGCTTTCCCGCCAACAGCCAGTCTATTCAGACAGGTTTTATGCCTTATCTTTATTTTGTGTCATCCTTATTCGCTGTGGTATCGCCATTGTCGGCGGGATTGCCCGGCTTTTTGCCCGTTTCTGATCCGGAGCCGACGATGCCAGACTGGCAACCACCTTTCAGAATCTCCGGGGCTGAGCTATTCAACGGGCTGGTTCCCTTTGATGAGGTCGATGACGATGAATGACTCAGGCTCAGTGAGCAATTCTGGTCGCTCTACAATACACGACAGCGGTTAAGAGGCTGTCGCGAAACTCAGGTAGGTCGGTTCACTGCAAAGCAGGGAGCCGACGATCAGCATGAAATGCTGAGGAAATACCAGATTTTGTGCGCTTTCAGCGCATTGTCGGCTCCCCTTTCAGGTGAACCAACCTACGAAAAAAGGTTTTGCGACAACCTCCTAAGTCAGGAAAAAGGTCGTACGTCTTTGTTTGTTGCCCTAGTGAACGGGCGGCTGAAGGCAGTGCTTGTTTCGGGGCAGGTTATCAGGGAATCGCTACTGGAAAGGATTTCCCTCTGGTTGCGTGACCAGGAACAAACAATCTATCAAAAGGCACTGGCTCAAACCGGCCTTCTGGCTTTACTGCCAGAGGATGAAACTGTCATCGCCGCTGCGGCCGGTGGCGACGGAGGAGACCCGGAGCGGGAACCGGACGATGATCCAACACCGCTCCTGTCTGTGGCCGGTGATGGCGTAGTTCTGCCGTGGATTCCCAGCCTTTATGAACAGAATGTACTGGCCAAACACCGGTTACTGGCAACACTCAGACAACGGGTTCAACAGGCGATCGCCAGCGGCCACAGGGATCTGGCAAGGATTCTGGGCAACCGGATCATGGTGATCGAGGCGGATTTGTGGTCATTCAGTCAGGTTCAGAGTCCGGCTAATGCGGCACTTCAGGCGCTGCTGCTGATGGGATTGACGGGGCACCATCAGAAACCTGTCTGTCAGCCGGGAGGCGACACAGAAAAAAAAGGCACCGATGACCCTGGCACAGGAACCAATACAGAGCAGGTACCTGCCGATCCTTCTTCGAAAAAGAAACCCTGCCCATCTGTGCCTGGTAAAGCTGTTGGCCTTTCAGGCGATGGTTCGCCCGGTCCGAAACAGCCTAAGCATACAGAGGACAAGACTCCCTGTCCGCTCTGTAAGAACCAGCCTTGCCAGTATGCATTGATCAGCCTTCCCACTGAAATGTCAGACCTCCCTCTGGACATTCTCCAATACATTTTCCGTTACACAAACCTGACTACGAGGCTCAAGCTGGAGAAAGTCTGTAAAAGTTTCAGGGTAATTCTAAACTGGGGCGACGTTCTTTTTTGTCAGACGATGAACCAATATCAAGAAGAAATAGCGGAAGCAGAAGCCAGAGTACAGATCTCCCGGAATGAGGCAACAGGGCTTCAAAAAAGGCTCAATCAGTTTTTTGAAAAAAAAGCACCATGCACCATTGATTTCAGCGTTTTCCCGCAGGTCGCGCTGCATTTTGTGGCTCGTTTTTACCAGCTGGCTCCGAATGTTCGCACATACAAGCTGCGCAGGCATACCAAGTCAATTAATTGCTTTGAAATTTTAGCGGGTGACAGGCTGCTTTCCGGCTCCGTAGATCGCACAATAAGAAGCTGGGATTTAACCCGACCTGACCGGCAGTGTGACTCCCTTCTACCGATGAAACATGACAGCTGGTTTCAGTGTATTGAGGTTTTACCGGACAATTTTCTGTATGCAGGCTTCCGAGACAAAACAGTAAAAGTATGGGATTTAACAAAGCCGCGTGTCGCACCCTGCACATATAAACTGACAGAGCATACCGGATATACTCTTTGCTTTAAGTTTTTAAAAGGCGACCGGGTTCTCTCCGGTTCTGTGGATAAAAGCATCAAAGTGTGGACTTTAAGCCCGGCAGGTGCGCTTTGCATACGTACCCTGAATGGGCATGAATGGATTGTCTGGTGCATGGAGTATCTGGAAGGCAATCGAGTAGTTTCTGGCTCCTGTGATGGAACGATCAGAGTGTGGGATTTAAACCAGAGTATCGGAGAGGAATGCCAACACGTACTGAATGGGAATGCTGGAGTTGTCTATTGCCTTAAGTCTTTGAGAGGGAATCTGCTGGTTGCTGGATTCGCTGAGAATATGATCAAAGTGTGGAATTTAAACACGTCTGAAAAGCCGGAAATCATACGCACATTGGAAAGCTATCACGAAGGGACTCTCTGTATTGATACTTTACCCGACCACCGGATAATTTCTGGCTCCTGTGATCAATCGATAAGCGTATGGGATTTAGACAAGCCTGCAAAACAGGAATGCACACACTGCTGGAAAGCGCATGAGCGTTCGGTCATCTGTCTTAAATCCTTACCAGATGGCCGACTGTTTTCTGGCTACTTTAATGGAGTGATAAACGTCTGGGACTATTATCCAGATGATGACAGGGTGCAGTGAATACGCTCCGTCATCTCATGCTGTACGCAACGAGTGTCGCGTGATAGATAATGGCTTAATCTGCTGGTTCAGGTATATCCTGCTCGCTCTGTTACTGGCGACTGCTGTTGTATTTTTACCGACTGCTATGGCCAGCCCTTCAATTCGGTGTGTCAGTACGGAGTCTTTGTCTCCCGGTGACCTGATTCCGCCTTTTACACTTGGTAGCCAGAAAGCCTGCTTTCCCGCCAATAACCCGCCCATTCGAACAGGCTTTATGCCTTACCTTTATTTTGTGTCATCCTTATTTGCGGTGGTATCGCCATTTTCGGCGGGACTGCCCGGCTTTTTGCCCGCTCCTGATCCGGAGCCGACAATCACAGGCTGGCAACCACCTTCCAGAATCTCCGGGGCTGAGTTGCTCAACGGGCTGGTTCCCTTTGGTGAGGTCGATGACGATGAACGACTCAGGCTCAGTGAGCAATTCTGGTTGCTCTACAATACACGACAGCAGTTAAGAAGCTGTCGCGAAACTCAGGTAGGTCGGTTCACTGCAAAGCAGGGAGCCGACGATCAGCATGAAATGCTGAGGAAATACCAGATTTTGTGCGCTTTCAGCGCACTGTCGGCTCCCCTTTCAGGTGAACCAACCTACGAAAAAAGGTTTTGCGACAACCTCCTAAGTCAGGAAAAAGGTCGTACGTCTTTGTTTGTTGCCCTAGTGAACGGGCGGCTGAAGGCAGTGCTTGTTTCGGGGCAAGTCATCAGGGCGTCGCTGTTAAACAGGTTTTCCCACTGGTTGCGTGACAAGGAGCAAACTATCTATCAGGAGGCACTGGCTCAAACTGGCCTTCTGGCGTTACTGCCAGAGGATGAATCTGTCATCGCCGCTGCGGCCGGTGGCGATGGAGGAGACCCGGATCGGGAACCGGACGATGACCCAGACGCCACTCCTGTCCGTGGCCGGTGATGGCATGATCCTGCCTTGGATTCCCAATCTTTATGAACAGAATGTACTGTCCAGACACCGGTTACTGACAACACTCAGGCAACGGGTTCAACAGGCCATCGCCAGCGGACACAGGGATCTGGCAAAGATTCTGGGCAACCGGATTATGGTGATCGAGGCGGACTCTGTGGTCACTCAGTCAGGTTCAGAATCCTGTTAACCCGGCACTTCAGGCGCTGTTGCTGACGGGATTGGAGGATCACTTTCAGGCGTTGCAGGAGAATGCCGACCGGGTAACGGAATTGACCGATCAGGGAGTTAATGAGCCTGACACTGACTGTTACCGCCAACGCCCTGTTTGTCAGTCAAAAGGCGGCCACACACAAAGACGCACCCGTAGCCGTGGCTCAGCAGACAATAAAGACCAGCCAGAGTCAATCGGTCTACCTCCGAAAAAAAAGACACGCCGATCCCGGCCCAGTGGCACTAAAGGCGCTTCAGGCGATGGTTCTCCCGGTCCGAAACAACCTTTCCATACATTGAGCAAAACCCTCTGCCCTGTCTGCGATAACAAGCCTTGCCGATTACTCATCTTTTTGAACTTTTCTCCAGAAACTCTGGCGTACATTTTCAGTTTCACAAAACTTTCTGACAGACTCGCCATAGCACTCTGCTTTCCAGCCATAAAGAAAGCTTTATACCTCGAAAAGGTTCTTTTGTGCCAGACGCTGAACCAATATCGAGGAGAAATAGCAGAAGCAGGAGATATAGCACCGAGCCTCCCGAATGAGGCAACAGGGCTTAAAAAAAGGCTCAGGCAGTTTTTTGAAAGAAAGACGGAATACACCATTAATTTCAGCGTTTTCCCGCTCACCGTCCTGCACTTTCTGGCTCGTTTTTACCAGCTGGCTCCGGATGTTTGCACATACACGCTGAGCGAGCATACGAATCGAATTAACTGCTTTGAGATTTTAGCGGGTGACAGGCTGTTCTCCGG
>CBDEWF010000049.1:0-30628 GCA_965243775.1 Sansalvadorimonas sp. | reverse complement strand
ACAGCCATCTGCGGCATACATGGTTTCGAACATATCGTCGATAACTGCCCGCAGGGCATCATCGACCTGCTCAACCTTTACACCAGGCTGGCGCAGACGTGGGTCAGGAAACTCCAGAATCTCAAGTTTTGCCATATATTATTTCAGCTCTGCTCTCTACCATGTCAATACATTTTCATGGAGATAAAAATGTATTCATTCACTCATGGCTGTTTATAGTCAATATCCATTCTATTGTACGTAAAGTGTACGGGGCAGGCATCCGTAATTTTATCGCCACAGGGTTAGTAATGGTAACAGATGCCAATGTTCAATTGAGAGCTCCCCGAGACTGTTACCTCCTCTGTCTCAACTGTCAGTGTTTCTGGATATATAACCGGGTAATTTGCCCGCGCTGTGTATTAAAGGCGTTAAAGAAATGGCTGAAGCAACTTCCAGATATTCCCACAGGGTTGGTAGTGCAAAAAATGGGCGTTACCTCTGCCCTTTCCTGGGTAATCGCCCCATAGGTTCCAGGGCAACAGTTCGTCCCCACATCCAGCACTCCCCCTACGTTTTTCACCGGGCGGTCAAGTGCCTGGGTGACCAGGTTGGCCGTTATATTCCAAGAACAGATGAATTTGACCCTGATAGCAGGTGGTCTGACAGGCCTTTAAGTTTTCTGGAAACTGTCGGGTATGGTTCATCATCATTATCTGATATGGCTAGCCCAGAAGCGTTAAATGAAGCGACATTCAAGTATCTAAGCGAATTTGGAGAGGCCAGTTATGCTAAGAAAAAATTTTGTAGTGCAACCAAGCCGGTTTCAAGAGCAGATGCAGCCAAATATATCCAACTAGTATCCACTGGCAGTCCTGAGCAGAAGGCAGACTCAGTTATTGAGGGACAGCTTCCATATCTACAGCAAGTTGAAGGACAAGAGGACCTTCGTCAGGCTATTGAGGATGATCGTGATATAAGGGAACTAAAGAAAGATTATGCAAGGGGCTCCATTTATCCCGAAAAATATAATGAGCTGGTAGCAAAGGATTTTCCAGACAGCGGTGGAGCAAGCACATTGGAACTTGTTGTAACACATGTGCAGGATATTGAACTTGTAGATGCACTGTTGCACTGTCAGATACCAGAAGCTCACATAAGAAGGGCTGAAAAGGAAGCCAGGAAAATGGGGGATTATTTCCTGGCCTCTAAGCTGCGTCTGGCTTACAACAAGTTAACTGCGCCAGAAGGCAGTAGTGATATTGGAGTTTACATCTATGTGGATTCTGAAGAGGGAGTAGATGTCAGGGACGACGGAAGTATAAAGCTGGCAATTGTTGATGCGGAGTATGACCTTTATCAGGCCATTACTGCAGAGGATGCCCAAAATTATACCTTCGGTATGATTGTGCAGAAAGAGAAGGCTGGCGGACCTGGCTCCAACTTCTTTGTTGGACGTGTTATTAAAAGCTATCCCGTGCATATGCCGACGTTTCCCGCTGAGGACATGGAGCACTTCTTTGCCTCAGGAGGAGTGCCCGAGGGAAAACCAGCAAGCAGAGTTCTAGTGGAGGCTTATTGTCAGAGCACCTATGGGCAAAAAAACAAACCGTCCGGCCCTATAGATAAAGAGGCAACGAAGTATAAAAAGTATGTCGATAGAGCCGTGGCTACAGGAGAGTCTCTGACAAGGGCAGCTCTTCATTCATGTGCTGGGGCAGGAGTCGGCCTTCTGGCTGGTGAAGGCCCGGCAAGTATTACTTTTACCCTGGCTGCAGGTGGTGGTGCTGGAGCGCTACAAGGTACCAGGCTCTTTCCTGATGACCAGAACTGCCGGCTTTACAGAGTCGGAGGCATGGCTATTGGAGGCATAGTGGGAGCACACTGTGGTCAGCCAATTGTGGGAGTAATGATTGGAAACCTGGTTGGAACGCTTTTCTCTAAAGCAGACACGATTAAAGGAGCCCAGAGGCTTTTTAAAGATCAAGAAGGAATTCTGTATACCTGCTTTTTAGTGGAGGGAATACTCTATATGGTCTCTCTTCCCTATCTTCAGGAGATTCTGGCACTTGCCGGTTTTTCTTATTCATTCGTGGCCCTGTTAAAGGAAATACAGAAAGGTAACCTGAAAGAAGCGGCTATAACAGCTCTTACCACAGGGGTAGGGCTGGCTGCTTTAGGATACAAGTCAGGTACTAAGATGACATCGGCTGTTGCGGCCAGGGTTCTTCCGGTAATGGCTTATAACGGATGGAGTGTTCGCCCTTTGCTTCAAACTGTTCCCAATGCGCTTCATGGTGCGGGAGCAGCAATGGCTTATGTTTTTAAAGGAGGGGCAAGCAATAACCTCCTGGATGAAACGACAGAAACTTCTGCAGAAAATGGCTTTGAACCCAGTAGTGAGGATTATCATCGTGCAACCGATGAGAATTCACCTGAAGAAAGCGCTACCGAAAGTACACCTACGAGACGCAGAAAAAAGAGAAAAAGGCGTGATTCAAGTACAGAGCGGGACATTGAAGATACACAAGACCGCTTAAGAAGAAAAAGAAGAAGAGTCTGAGGAGATTGTTTCTACTGCTAATATGGAAATGTGCGTATACATAAAGATTAGGGATGATCAAGATGAGAAAAGCACTTCTGGCTTTGTTGCTCTTGAGTCTGACCCATGTTGTCTGGGGAGAGGATACAGATGAACTTTTCCGCAGTGACAGACCTGAGTCCTACACGGCTAAAGAGGGTGATACCCTGTGGGGGATTGCCGGTCATTTTCTGGTCGACCCCTGGAGCTGGAGAGAGGTCTGGTCAGTACATCCTGATATAGAAAACTCAGATATTATCTATCCTGGCGATGTTGTCAGTGTGGCCCTTGTTGAAGGGAAGCTTCGTTTAACTCTGGCGCGGGCGAAGGGAAACGAGCCCATTCCTGACCGAATCATCAAACTGACCCCCAAAGTCCGTTCAACGCCTCTGGTTGATGCAATACCCGCTATACCTCTTGATGCCATCCATAGTTTCCTGGGGATGAGCCGGATCATTGATGGTGAGAGCATGTTGCAGAGGGCTCCCCGTATTCTGTCCAATAGCAGAGAACAGGTTGTCAGTGGTAGTGGAGATACAGTGTTTGCCCGGGGAGATTTCAACCAGGGAGAAAGAGTCTACGGGGTATTCAGGAAAGGGAAGGCTTACCAGGATCCAAGGACTGGTGAATACCTTGGTACCATGATGCTAAATGTCGGCTCTATGAACCTGAAGAGTGTCAATGATGATGTTGCCACTATGTATGTAACCAAGGCTGGCAAGGAGATTCGGACTGGTGATCGGCTCCTGGTTTCTGAAGAGAGACGGCTGGCGACATCATTTACTCCGGGTTCTCCGGAAAGCAAGAGTATTGAAGGTGAGATTCTTGATGTTGTTGGAGGGGTGCGCAACATCGGCCTTTACAATAATGTGGTGATTAACCTGGGAACCAGAGACACGGTTGAAGATGGTGATGTGCTGGCTATCTACCGTGGTCATTCGACCCGTGACCATGTAACTGGGGAAACTCTGGGGCTGCCACTGCACCGGGTTGGTCTGGTGATGGTTTTTCGCTCCTACGAAAAGATCAGCTTCGCTGTCGTAATGGAGGCTACAGAACCTCTGCAGACAGGAGATATTCTCAGGGTTCCTTAGAGCCTGTTGAGTAAAGCAAAGCTAATCATGCCGTACTATAGTTCGTCTCCATGGCTGATGAACTACCTGAACAATGGCAACGACTGGAGCCTTGGCTTCAGCTCTTTCATATTCCTGGAGTGGGAATAAACCGCTACCTGGCCTTGCTCAAGGCTTTTCATCATCCTGAGCAAATTTTCTCTGCCAGCCTGATCCGGCTGAAGTCGGTGGTTCCGGAACGGGTGGCGAAAGCCATTGTAACCTGTCGCCGCAATACTCTTGTTAATGTTGCACTGACACGTGATAAACAGTGGCTGCTTGACTCGACTCATCATCAAATTATCACCCTGGATAGCGCCAGCTACCCTGCCCTGCTAAAGACCATTTATGATCCTCCTCCCGTAATTTATATCAACGGATGTGTTGAAGCCCTCTCCAGAAATCAGGTGGCTGTAGTCGGCAGCCGCAACCCATCCCTGTCTGCGAAAACACATGCCCGGAATATTTCCTGTGATCTGGCAGAGAGCGGCCTGACAGTGACAAGTGGCCTCGCTCGTGGCATTGATGGTGCGGCTCACCTGGGTGCATTGGAGGCTGGCGGAAGCACTGTAGCCGTTATGGCCAGTGGGGTAGATATTGTGTATCCGGTTCGCCATAAATCTTTAGCTGCACGGATAAGAAGCTGTGGGGCCCTTGTTTCTGAATTTCCACTGGGCACTCAGCCTAAAGCGGGTCACTTTCCCCGTCGCAACCGGGTCATCAGTGGGCTCAGTACAGGCGTGTTGGTCATTGAAGCCGCTGTGGCCAGTGGTTCTCTGGTAACGGCTCAATGTGCCCTGGAGCAAGGGCGAGAGGTGCTCGCCATGCCTGGAGTTGTGAGTAATCCGGGAGTGCGTGGCTGTCATGCACTAATTCGGGATGGTGCTGTTCTGGTGGAGAATGCAGAGCAGGTTATCAGGGAGATAGAGGGTGTTACCCTCCCTGAAGTTCAAGCTTTATCAGAGCCTGTTGTTGTACCATCCTGCCCGGATCAGCAGCAGGTGCTCTCCCTGATCGGTTCTGATACCTGTCACCAGGATGAGCTTATCATCGGAACAGGTATGGACAGCAGAAAAATTGCAGAGATACTGCTGATGCTGGAGCTGGATGGGTTTGTAAAGACTGTACCTGGTGGCGTTGTCAGGATATATCACTCTGGTTGATTAATATGGATCTGGACTCTCACTGCACCATCGTATAGCTTTAACCGCCTGTTAATCACCAAGCAGGGTTGGAAAATAATAATGAGTCAGCCATTTGTTGGTATTCTGATGGGATCCGATTCGGATCTGCCCAAGGTTCAGGCCGCTATTGATGTTCTGAAAAAGCTTGATATTCCCTATGAGGTACGGGTTCACTCCGCTCACCGTACGCCGGATGTCACCCATAAATATGTAACAGATGCTGATGCCCGCGGTGCAGCTGCCTTCATTGCCTGTGCGGGAATGGCGGCCCATCTTGCCGGGGTAGTTGCGTCCCTTACGGTAAAACCAGTTATCGGCGTACCGATTGATGCCGGCCCTCTGGACGGAATGGATGCCCTGCTGTCTACGGCGATGATGCCTGGAGGTATACCCGTGGCAACCGTAGCAATAGGCAAGGCTGGTGCAAAAAATTCCGGCTACCTTGCTGCTCAGATGATTGCTCTGTCTGATCCCGGCCTGGCCCAACGGCTGAAAGATGACCGCAGGGCCAATGCGGAAGCTGTGCTGGAAAAAAATGAAGCGTTACAGGCTCAACTGAAAGACTGATGACTGAACAACTGCTGGATCCCGCTACCTCTGAGACTATTCACTCTGTTCTAAGCGGTGGCGGTGTTATCGCCTATCCCACGGAAGCCGTCTGGGGGCTCGGTTGTGACCCCTGGAACCAAAAGGCTGTTGAACGCATTCTCAGCATTAAAAGACGCCCGGTTGAAAAGGGCCTGATTCTGGTTGCTGCTGACCAGAATCAGATATTACCGTTGCTGGAAACAGTGACAGATGAACAAATTCAGCTTTTAAATGAAAGCTGGCCCGGCCCGGTTACCTGGCTGATACCAGATCCCGGTCAATGGGTGCCGGAATGGATACGTGGTCAGCATCTATCGGTTGCTGTTCGAGTCAGTGCCCATCCTGTGGTGCGGGAGTTGTGTTTGAACTGGGGAAAACCTCTAGTCTCCACATCGGCTAATCGCGCTGGTGAGCCTGCCCATACAACCCGTATCGGTGTGGATGCCGAGCTGGGGTCAGAGGTCGATTACGTCGTTGCCGGGGAAACCGGTGGGCAGAACACTCCCTCCCGGATATGTGACCTGTTATCCAGACAGGTGTTAAGGGCGTAATTCAGACGGCACCATAAGCAAAGCCACAAGGACTGAGAAATAAGGATTAGTAGTATGAGCAGCCCTGAAACAAATATGGATATAGCTGCTGTAGAACTGTATCTGCGGGGACTGCAGAACACCATTTGCCGGGAACTGACCAGCATTGATGGAGGGACTGAGTTTCGGGAGGATATCACCGAACATTCTGGGGGAGGCGGTGGCCGGGCCTGTGTTATCGAAGGTGGCAATGTCTTTGAAAAAGGAGGGGTGAACTTTTCATCAGTACAGGGCGATTCTCTTCCCGCAACCGCCAGTGCCAGAAGGCTGGAACTGGCTGGGCGAAGCTTCAGGGCTATGGGGGTATCTCTGGTTATGCATCCAGATAACCCTTATATCCCGACATCCCATGCCAATGTACGCCTGTTTGTGGCCGAGAAAGAGGGCGCTGCTCCTGTCTGGTGGTTTGGTGGAGGTTATGATCTGACCCCTTACTATGGCTTTGATGAAGACTGCCGGCACTGGCATCAGACTGCTAAAGAGGCCTGTGATCCTTTTGGTGAGAGTGTTTACCCCCGTTTCAAAAAATGGTGTGACCAGTACTTTTATCTCAAGCACCGAAACGAGCCTCGAGGGATTGGTGGGATATTCTTTGATGACCTGAACCAATGGTCCTTTGAACAGAGCTTTGCCTTTATGCGCAGTATTGGCGACAGTTATCTGCGGGCCTATCTGCCTATAGTTGAAAAGCGCAGAAACATGCCTTGGGGGGAGAGAGAGAAGAGTTTCCAGAAATATCGTCGTGGTCGTTATGTTGAGTTTAACCTTGTATACGACCGAGGGACGATATTTGGCTTGCAGTCGGGTGGTCGGACTGAGTCCATTTTGATGTCCATGCCTCCTGAAGTTGCATGGATCTATGACTGGAGTCCTGAACCGGGATCACCGGAAGCTGAGCTGTATGACAAGTTTTTGATTAGCAAAAGTTGGGCATAAGGCCTCTTTCACAAGGGAAGCATATGGATAAGTATGCAGTAATGGGTAACCCCGTTAGTCATAGTAAATCCCCACAGATTCATGCCGCTTTTGCTGCCCAGACCGGGCAGAAAATGGAGTATAAAGCGATCCATGTAGAACTGGATGAGTTTTCCATAGCGGTGAAAGAGTTTTTCGCTGCAGGTGGAAAAGGGGTCAATATAACGGTTCCCTTTAAGCAGCAGGCCTGGGAGCTGGCAGATAATCTGACTGACCGGGCTCAACGGGCTGGAGCCGTAAACACTTTATGGAAAGATGATAACGGACAGTTATGTGGTGACACTACAGATGGAGCCGGGCTGGTCAGGGATTTTACTATCAATCATGGTGCCGTGATAAGAGGGAAAAAGATTCTTGTTCTAGGGGCCGGGGGGGCTGTAAGAGGGGTGCTTCAGCCTTTGATTGAGCAAAAACCTGCAACAGTTATTATCGCCAATAGAACCGTTAGTAAAGCAAAACAACTCGCTGATCTATTTGTTGATACAAACAAAGCGACAGTTGTTAAGGGCTGTCGCTTTGATCAGCTTGTGGAACCCTTCGATATAATTATTAATGGTACGGCCGCAAGCCTTCATGGAGAACTGCCCCCTTTGCCTGTGTGTATTATCAATAGTGATACGGCTACTTACGATATGATGTACGCTGCGGGATCAACTGTTTTCAGTGCCTGGGCCGAGAACCACTGTGCCAGATATACATGGGATGGTTTGGGAATGCTGGTGGAGCAAGCCGCAGAGTCCTTTTCTCTATGGAGAGGTATTGAGCCCCAAACTGATGAAGTTATAACAACGGTCAGATCTCTATTGATTGAGTGAAGATTTGTTATGAATCGGAGATTGGCCAACTTTGCCAAATCTGCGCGAAAAGGGTGGTAGCGACAGAATCAGTTAAGTTATACGATAGGCCGCAGGGGTAAATTCAGAAGTAATGCACCTGTGAGGACAGCAATATGGCAGCAGAGCAACTTAGCTTTCTGACTTTGGTCGATGCCGGGGACAATGATGTACATAAAATCCGAGAAGCCTTTCTGCAACTGGATGCCATAGAAGTTGTTCACTGTCCTCTGGGGCCGACTGACCTGATCTGTTATGGCTCTGTCTCCAGCCTTGATGAGTTAAAGATTCTGATGGAAAAGCAGGTTCCCAGCCTGCTGGAAGACCATTTCAATCCCATTGAGCATACCGAAACTCTGCTTGTTCTTGATAAGTACGGCAAGGAGATGACTGCTGAAACCCATGCAGTACCGAATGGCAAGGGAGCCTGGATATTCACTGATCAGAAAATCAGCAGCAAGCATCTGACTGCAAAACTGATTGATCACCACCCCGAACTGATTGCGGCTTATAATGTGCTTGGCAGCCATGATGGTGTGTTTTATGCCGAAGCGGAAACTCTGGAAAAACTAATGAGTGTTATCGACGAAGGTTTCCGTACCCTCCGGGGAATAGGGGCTGGAGGCAAGCCGATGAAGGCTCTGTCCCGAACAGATACACGCCTTGTCTTGATGTAAATTGAAGGGGGCAGGCAGTTATGATATATCCTGACCTGCCTGGTCCCTGTACTCCCCTCCCCGGGGATCTGCTCTTCCAACACACTTCTGATGAACCAGACCGGGCGGCTATCTCCCGGATTTTTTCCGGCATTCATAATTTTGTTATCGACCACGTGGCACTCTGTGTTGCAGAAAATGAAGTGGTCGAGGCTATTCCGCCGGCTGTGCGCCGGATCTCACTTGCACGTTTCCTGGAAAACTCTTGTCTGGACTTGGCTGGACAGCCACGGGTTCTGGTTTGCAGGGTTGATAAAGCCCTTAGAAAAAATATTGGCAGTGTGATTGCTATCGTCTGCGAACAGACCGGCATGCCTTATAACGAGACCTACATGCCATGTGCAGACAGCTGGTATTGCAGTTCCCTTATCACTCACGCGTGGCGCTGTGCATTGGAGCCCAATGGTGGGACCCCAGTCTTTAGGGATACACCTTTGGAATTCCGGGACCCGGATACAGGTTTGGTGATGGAGTTCTGGAAGCAGTATTACCAGGAAAGGAATATGGAGGTTCCTCAAGGTTTGCCTGGCTCACACCCGGCCCTGCTATCACGGTCGGAAAGTCTGCATATAGTGGGTAGTTTCGGAACCTTTCAAACAGCCGTGAGTGGACTAAGCCCTGTGGAAGGAATATCCATGGAGAAGGATGGAAAGCCCGCAGGCGCTGAATGTGCCAATTAATGTTAAAGGAACAGAACCAATGAAAATGAGTGCTGTCATTGGGCACCGCGGAGCGGCACAGCTGGCTCCGGAAAACACCCTGGCAGGTATTCGGGCCGCCCATGGCTGTGGTGTTAGCTGGGTTGAAATGGATGTTGTGGTTCTTGGTGATGGAAAACTGGTGATTCATCATGATCAATCCTTGAGCCGCTGTACTGATGGCGCGGGCAACCTGCTATCAATGGGGCTCGAGCAGGTGCGGACTCTGGATGCAGGCAGGCATTTTTCCTCAGAGTATATGGGTGAAAAAGTTCCCACTCTTGAAGAGATTCTGGATCTGCTGACTGAACTGGAGATGGGGCTGAATCTCGAGATCAAGATGCATGACCATCCTGTTGATAAACTGGTTCTTCCAGTTGTGGAGACCCTGAAACGAAAACCATGTTCGCAAGGCAAGCTGGTGATATCCAGCTTTGATCATAATGCTCTGAAACTGTTTCATCAGGAGTTGCCTGATGTTCCCATTGCCCACCTGTTTGAAAAACTGCCTGAGAACTGGAAAGAAATGGCTGGAGCCGTTGGGGCGGTCAGTATCAATCTGGGAAATAGATCAATCAGGCGCAACCAGGTCAGGGAAGTACTGGAAGCCGGTTATGAGGTGTACTGTTATACAGTGAACTCAGAGCGCAGGGCCAGGGAGTTATGGAGCTGGGGAGTCTCCGGTATATTTACAGATAATCCCCAAAAGATCATCAGATAGCAATGGGCAGGCGCTTTTAATAACTGTTTAAAAGCTTCACACTACCGGGTTTTCAACCTGCTCTTTTCTGGTTCTTCTGATTATCCCGGTTTTGTTACTGGGCCAGGAGCTGTTGGGAGCCTGATTAACAGACGTTCATGATATCTGCTTTAAGAAACACTTTTCCCATTGGTATAGGCTATATGGCGTTCTCTGCTGTTGGCTTTGCTCTGATGACAGCCTGCGTTAAAAAAGTCAGCACTTATAGTATTCCAGTTTTTGAAATTGTAGCTGCGCGCGCCCTGGTTTCTCTGATTATCAGCTATCTGGATGTAAAGCGAAAAAGGATTTCTGTCTGGGGCAATAACAGGCCACTGCTGGTAGCCCGGGGCATGACCGGAGCCATGGCGCTTATCTGTGTTTACTACGCTGTCACCACTTTGCCACTTGCTGAAGCCACGATCCTGCAATACCTGCATCCCGTGTTTACTGCTTTGCTGGCGCTGTTTTTCCTGAAGGAGCAGGTTCAAAAAACAACACTTCTGTGCATAGTGTTCTCCATTACCGGACTTCTGGTTATGGTAAAACCGGGCTTTCTATTTGGCACAGCTGGTGAGCTGCCCTGGTTTAGTGTTGCCGTTGCCCTGTTGGGCTCGTTTGGCAGTGCCGTTGCTTATGTGATTATCCGAAAGCTCAGCCGCAGTGAAGACAGCTCTGTTATTATTTTCTATTTTCCTCTGATCGCTCTTCCAGTGTCAGTCGTATTGCTAGGAAGCAATTTTGTTATGCCGGGGGCTGAAGCCCTGGTGTTGCTGATACTGATAGGCGTCTTTACCCAGGTTGGTCAGGTTGGATTGACTAAAGCCATGCAGTCAGAGAAAGCCAGTAAGGCGACAGCTTACTCTTATGTTCAGGTCATTTTCTCCATAGCGATAGGCTGGGCTTACTTTGGAGAAACCCCTTCTTTCTGGACGCTGGTGGGAGGCAGCCTGATTATTGCGGGTGCCTTGATCAATGTTTATGGAAGTTTTCAATCGAAAGCTGGCAAGGTTCAGACAGTAAAATAAACAGCGTAAGAGCACCAGAAACAGGGTTCTGATGCTCCTGCGTAACTACCCGCTAAAACAGGGACCTGTTGGCAAATGGCCTGGGTTCCTGTCCCTCTTTCCTTAGTCCGTTAGACATGGCAATACGCTGGTTTTTCCTACCCAGGAGACGCATCTGAATTAACCTCTCCCACAACAGGGAAAGACGGGTTCCGGCTTTCCAGGTTCTTCGGTACAGGAATTTACTGGCTGCTATGGCATCTGGCGACTTCTCACAGATCAAGCTGGCAAGGGCCTCTGCTTCCTTCATGGGAACTTCGCTGATCCGGGTAGCCAGTCCATAATTGAATGCTTCCCGGCCGCTGAATATACGGCCCGTCATGGTCAACTCTTCGGCAATATCGTAACGTGTCAGAGTGGTCAGGGTGGCCGTTGCACTCATATCGGGAATAAGCCCCCACTTGATTTCCATAACCGACAGCTTTGCATCTGGATGAACAATACGAAAATCTGTCCCCAGGGCTATCTGCAATCCACCACCAAAACAGTTGCCATGGATAGCAGAGATAACTGGTACCGGCAGTTTTCTCCAGATCAGGGCTACTCGCTGAAAGCTGTTCATAGACGTCCATGGAAGCTTTAAAAACAACCTGGGTACAATGGATGGCTTCTGACTGACTGATTTGAAATCCAGACCCGCACAGAAAGAATCTCCCTCCCCAAAGAGAATTACGGCCCGGATGTTTTTATCCTTTCGTATGCGCCTGGCTGTGTCAACCAGCTGCTGAAACAGAAGAAAATCCAGGCCATTGTGCTTTTCAGGACGATTCAGAGACACATAGGCAATATGTCCCTTCACTTCAAATAAAACCCTGGAATTATTGGTTGCTGTTGATCTGGACTGCTCAGTCATTGTTATGACTCATATATAGTTATCATTATCCAAAGCAGATAATTTCACACTTTAACCGGTTGTTTCCAGACATTATTGAAAAACGGCCATGGGCAAAAAGAGCCATACGCAGGCTGATGCATACATGATAAAAAGTACAATGACAGGAGCTGCTGCTATGGAGGGAAAACATGTCAATCAGTAAAGCATCGCTGAAAAAAGCAGCGGAAAAAGGTTATCTGCAGCACAACCAGGTTGACCCTCTTTATATCTTTCTTAATGGTGCAAGAATTCACTCTCCCCGGTTTGATTTTACCCATGTGCTTTATTACTTCGGTGGGCTGATTGCCATTGGTGCTTTGTCACTGTTTATGAACCTGGGTTGGGAGCAGTTTGGTGGTTGGGGCATTGTCTCTATCTGCTGTCTTTATGCTGTAGCGGGTCTGTTGTTGACCCACTTTTTTCAAAACCGGAAGCACCTTATTCCTGCAGGAATCTGTGCTGCTTTTGTCGTTGTTCTGGTTCCCCTGGGTATTTATGGTTTTCAGCAGGCCATGGGTTGGTGGCCGGATCAATCGGTTTACCGGGATTATCATCGGACTATCCAGTTTCTCTGGATCTACATGGAACTGGGAACACTGCTTGCTGGTACCCTGATGATCTGGAAATACCGTTACCCTTTCCTGCTGATGCCGGTAGCTGTAACGCTCTGGTATATGTCGATGGATATAACCGAGCTGTTCCTGGGGCCAGAGTTCTCTTTCCGTGAGCGGGGCGAGGTGACCATGTGGTTTGGTCTGGTGATGACCCTGCTGGCATTCTGGGTTGATGTATGTTCCCGGTCGCAGCTGTTACAGGGGCGGGATTACGGCTTCTGGCTTTATATATTCGGAGTCTTGACGTTTTGGGGAGGAATGACTTCCCAGGAGTCCAACACGGAACTGGGCAAGTTTCTCTACTTCTGTGTCAACATCGTGCTGATAGGCATTGGAGCCATTGTTGTCCAGAGGGTATTTGTGGTGTTTGGAGTGCTGGGTTGTTGTGGTTACCTGGGGCACCTGTCATATGACGTGTTTAAAGATTCCTGGGTGTTCCCTGTCGCCCTTACCGTGATCGGACTTGCTGTTATTGTGCTTGGCATCTACTGGCAAAAGCATGAAGAAGTCATTACTTGGCGGCTGCGCTCTATCCTCCCTCAGTCAGTAAGAGATATGCTTGAGAGCAGGTAATACCTGCTCTCAATTAATTTAATGACTCAAAATCTGGCCCAAGAACAGCTTGGTACGCTCAGATTGAGGATTATTAAAGAAAGGCTCTGGAGCATTCTCTTCGATAATCTGGCCACCATCCATAAAGATCACTCTGTTGGCTACCGTGCGGGCAAAGCCCATTTCGTGGGTTACGCAGATCATGGTCATGCCCTCCTCTGCCAGCTCCACCATGACATCAAGAACTTCCTTGATCATTTCCGGGTCAAGGGCTGATGTGGGTTCATCAAACAGCATAACCTGAGGATTCATGCACAGGCTGCGGGCAATGGCGACACGCTGTTGCTGTCCGCCGGAAAGCTGTCCAGGATACTTTTTGGCCTGACAGGGAATCTGGACCCGCTCAAGATAGTTCATGGCAATATCCTCTGCTTCTTTTTGAGGCATCTTGCGAACCCAGATCGGCGCCAGAGTACAGTTTTCCAGCACTGTCAGGTGGGGGAAAAGATTAAAGTGCTGAAACACCATGCCTACATCCTTGCGGATATGTTCGATGTTTTTAAGATCATTGGTGAGCGTCACACCATTCACATCAATTGTGCCTTCCTGGTGTTCTTCCAGACGGTTGATGCAGCGGATCATGGTGGATTTGCCGGAACCTGAAGGACCGCATACGACGATGCGTTCACCTTTTTTCACCAGAAGGTTGATGTCCTTGAGGACGTGGAAGTCTCCATACCATTTGTTGACACCTTTCAGAGAGATCATAAAATCTGCATGATTCTCATGACGGGTATCTAAAAGATTAAGTGCAGGTGTTTCGACAGCTGACTTTTTTTGTTGTTTTTGTTGTTCTAGTTCAGCTTGCATAATTTTTCCTATAGGCTGGTGCTTCTGGCCTTGTTATTAGCTCCTGTGTCCGGTATCCAGTTTACGTTCAAGTAACTGACTGTAACGCGAAATGCCAAAGCAGAACAGCCAAAAAACAAAACCGGTAAAAACAAAACCCTCAATAGCAACATTAGGCCAGTTCACATCAGCAATGCCGGCCTGCATAACAGCCAACAGGTCGAACAGGCCAATAATCAGTACCAGACTGGTGTCTTTAAACAGTTGCACAAAGGTGTTCACGATGCCAGGAATGGATATCTTCAAAACCTGGGGCATTATGATCAGGCGCATTCCCTGCCAGTAACTGAGCCCCATGGCATCTGCTGCTTCATACTGCCCTTTGGGCATGACCTGCAGGCCGCCACGAATCACTTCAGCAATTAAGGAGGCTTCAAACAGGCTGATACCTATCATGGCCCGTACCAGTTTATCGAGTTCAATATCTCCGGGAACAAACAGCGGCAGCATGACCGATGCCATAAACAGGATAGTGATCAGCGGCACACCACGCCACAGTTCAATAAAAACCGTGCAGAAGGAGCTGATGGCCGGCATATCTGACCGGCGTCCAAGTGCCAGAAGAATACCAACAGGCAGTGCGATAACCATTCCCACCAGTGATAGCACCAGAGTCAGCATCAGGCCGCCCCACTTGTGGGTTTCAACAGTATCCAGCCCGATGCCACCATATAGCAGGATAAAACTGGTGGCCGGGAAACCGGTCAGGAACCAGATACTTCCCCAGAGCCGTTTGGGCATTCTGTCCCATAGAACCCAGGCCAGAACCAGGGTCATTTCGGCAAAAAACAGGTTAACCCGCCAGAGTTCGGATTCTGGGTAAAACCCATAAAGAAACTGTTGCAGTCGGGCGCTGACAAACACCCAGCAGGCTCCACCGCTGGTACAGGCATTTTTATTGCCGCCAATAAAGTCTGCATCCAAAATGACCCACTGCAGAACTGGCGGAACAATCCATGCTAAAAATGCTATTCCAGCCAGGGATAGAAGACTGTTAGCCGGCGAAGAGAACAGGTTTGTTCTGAGCCAGCCGAGAATGCCCCTGCGTGATGCCGGAGCCGGGCGGGGAGGTATGGCTCTGTCGTTAACAATCATGTCGGCCTCCTGCCTTTACCTTTCAATCAGGGCCATGCGTTTGTTAAACCAGCTCATAAACAGGGAAACGAGCAGATTCATGGTGAGATATACAGCCATGGTCATAGCAATGATCTCTATGGCCTGTCCCGTCTGGTTCAGGGTGGTGCCCATAAAAACGTTGACCAGTTCGGGATAGCCGATAGCTGTAGCCAGGGATGAGTTCTTGATCAAATTCATATAGTTAGTAGCCAGTGGCGGAATAACCACCCGCATGGCCTGGGGAATAATTACCAGACGCATGGTCTGGCCCTGGTGCAATCCCAAAGCATGGGATGCTTCCGTCTGCCCCTTGTTAATAGCTTCTATTCCAGAGCGAACATTCTCTGCAATATAAGAGGCTGTGTAGAAAGTAAGACCAAGTAGTAGTGCTATCAGCTCGGGAATCACCGTCGCACCGCCATTGAAATTGAAACCCTGCAGAACGGGAGTATCCCAGCTGACTGGCTGATCTGCCAAAAGCCAGGTTGCCAGGGGCAGTGTAATAATCAAGCTGAGGTTAATTCGAAAAACAGGCAGTGTGTGACCAGTTAATGTCTGCCTCTGTTTAGCCCATCTGGAAAAAACAGCTCCGGCAGCAATGGCGGCAACCAAGGCAATAACAACAATGGATGCTCCCTCATGAAAGACCGGGGCGGGCAGGTAAATTCCACGAAGGTTAATAAATAATGAGTCACCGAATGAAAGGCTCTGTCTCGGTGACGGCAGTGTTCGAAGTACAGCGATATACCAGAACAGTATCTGCAGCAGAACAGGAATATTGCGAAAAATTTCTATATAGATGGCAGAGAGTCTGGCTATCAGCCAGTTACCGGACAGCCGCCCTACTCCCACCAAAAAACCCACAACTGTGGACAAGAAAACACCAAGGGCTGCAACCAGTGCAGTGTTTAAAAGACCGACTATAAATGTTCTGCCAAAGGTATGGGTTTCATCGTACTCAACCAGGCTCTGCAGAATGCCAAAGCCGGCTTCCTGGCCCAGGAAATCAAAACCAGTGGTGATGCCCCGCTGTTCAAGGTTATCAGCAGTGTTGTTAACAATAGTGGCCACCAGAAGTACCAGCAGTCCAACAAAAAACAGCTGAAACAGAGCACTGCGAACTTTTGGGTTGTACCAGAAGCGTATACCGGCAGCTGATGCCGCCGATTCATTATTATGGGTTGCCATAGCTCCGACCCTTCAGGATTGAAAGTTCTGGCTGCAGCCCAGGAGAGCGGACACTGCAGCCAGAGTCAGTCTGAATTAACGGAAGGGAGGAGCGTAAACAATGCCACCATCTTTCCAGAGAGCGTTTATGCCTCTGTCTATCAGCAACGGCGATTTGGAACCGATATTACGCTCAAAGATTTCGCTGTAGTTACCTACCTGTTTGACCACCTTGTAGGCAAAGTCATCAGGCAGCTCAAGACCTTTGCCCCCGGTTCCCGTATTGCCGACAAAACGGGCAATGGCTGGGTCCTTGCTCTTGGTCCGGGTGTCGATATTACTGGATGTCAGGCCCAGCTCTTCACCATTGATCAATGCGTAGAGAGACCACTTGGCAATATTCAGCCACTGGTCATCGCCCTGGCGAACAACAGGACCGAGAGGTTCCTTAGAGATAACTTCCGGCAGTACAACCGCATTTTCAGGATTAGTCAGCTTGGTGCGCAGGGCATAGAGCTGGGACTGGTCAGAAGTCAGAACATCACAACGGCCTGTTTCGAAGCCTTGGACACTCTGGGCTGAAGTATCAAACACCACTGGCTCAAAGGTCATATTGTTCTCGCGAAAATAGTCGGCCATGTTCAGCTCGGTGGTTGTGCCTGCCTGGATACAGGCTGTTGCCCCGTTCAGCTCAAGGGCACTTTTCACACCGAGGCTTTTATTGACCATAAAACCCTGACCGTCGTAGTAGTTCACGCCGACAAAGTTAAGGCCCAGTGAGGTGTCACGGGTTTGGGTCCAGGTTGTGTTGCGGGAGAGTACATCAATTTCGCCGGACTGCAGCGCAGTAAAACGCTCCTTGGCAGTCAGGGGAACATATTTAACCTTGTTGGCATCACCCAGTACTGCTGCAGCCATGGCCCGGCATACGTCAACATCTATTCCTGTCCAGTTGCCCTTGTCATCAGGGTTGGAGAAGCCGGGAACTCCTGTGCTGACACCACACTGGAGATAACCACGTTCCTTAACTGACTGAAGAGTTTCAGCCTGAGACAGGCCTGACAAGGCAGATAATGCCAGGACGGCACCTGCCAGCTTGAGGATGTTTTTCATTGTGATTCCCTTAAATTCTTATTTTTATTGTTCAGGTTTTCATCTTTGGCAGCCCTGAGTATCTGTTTGAATCCTGCTTCATCTGGCAGGCTCAGGGCTTCTTCAATACTGGTTTGCAGTATTTGTGCAGGGTTCCTCACCCCCTGTTGTTTTTAGCAGCATCGACTGCTGACATCATTCTGCAGCCCTTCTGCTGCTGCTACAGCAAAGCTGCAAAATGGTGTGAAATGTTAATGTAACAATATGATGATTGTTAAACCAACTGTTTCCGACTAGTGGTGTAAAAGCTGCTTACTGCAGGTGCAGGTAATGAACCAGGCCGTCCAGGGACATCTGCACGGAAAGCATGACTAGAATCATCCCCATCAGGCGTTCAATGGCCATAAGTCCACGATCACCGATGAGCTTATAAAGGCGGCCACAGCTCATCAGAATGGCGGAAGAGGCAGCCCAGGCTCCGATTGTTGCCAGGGTCCACTCCATGGCCATATGGGGCTGGCGGTTAGCCAGCAGCATCAGGGCTGCCAGAAGTGAAGGCCCTGCAACCAGGGGGGTGGCCAGGGGGACAATCAAAGGCTCCTCTGTCAGTGGCTCATTAGCACTGGAACCATTCCTGGATGGGAAAATCATGCGGATTCCGATGATAAACAGGATAATGCCACCGGCAATACTGACGGTGTCAGTTTGCAGATGCATGATCTTGAGGATGGCTTCACCGGAGAACAGGAATATCATCATGATGACCAGGGCTATAAGCAGCTCCCTGACCAGAACTTTCTTTCTCCGCTCTTCGGGAACACCCTTGAGGATGGACATAAATACGGGCAGGTTGCCCAGAGGGTCCATAATCAGAAACAGCGTTAAGGCTGCGCTCCATACTTCCACGTTTATATTCCACTCTTACAGCGATAACCATGAAAAGGTATTTCACCCACAGGGTACAAAGCTCATTCATGGCTGTGTTATGAAAAAAGAAGCGTATTCTGCCTGAAACAATCCCTGAACAATACTGGATTAGGGCACATGGCCAGAGGAATTGACAGAATGGTCAGTGATACTTGGCAGATGTTTAATTATGAACAGCCCGGGCTGTTCTTTTGGATGTGTCAGTTTTAAAATTTTATGACTGATATTACCCAATACCAATATCTTCAGAATATGTCTAATACCACCTATACCAAAGACTTGATCAAATCCTGGTCGGAACTGCACAGGGATAGCCGGGAGCTCGCTCATCGGCTGCTGACCCAAAGGGAGTGGAAGGGAATTATTGCTGTAACCCGCGGAGGAATGATCCCGGCAGCCATTGTTGCCCGGGAGTTGAATATCCGTCTTATAGATACTCTCTGCATATCCTGTTATGACGAGCAGCACATTGGTGAGCTGAATGTGATCAAGGACACCATGCTGGATACCAATGGCGATGGTTATCTGGTTATTGATGACCTTGTGGATACAGGAAAAACCCTTCGTGCTGTTTGTGAACGACTGCCTGCCGCCCATATTGCCACGCTTTATGTTAAACCGGCCGGTCAAGAGCTGGTGGATACGTCTGTTTATGAATTATCTCAGGATACCTGGGTACGTTTTCCCTGGGATATGGAACTGGGTTATGCGACTCCCCTGGTGAACAGGTGCTGATCAGAGCTGGCTGGTGTCGCTATTCTCTACTTGAGTATCCCGGCTGGGAGGGTGTTACTTCCTCTGAGCCGTATTCATCCTCATCAGAGTCGCTATCTTCGCTTTCAGAATCCTGGCCCTGAATACCTTTCATAAGTCTGTGCTCATGATGTAGTTTCATAAACTCTACTAAGACTTCCTCTCTCTTTTCAGGAAAAACGCCTTTAACGATTTCATCAAGATCTGTTGCCGCTATTATTTTTTTCGAAGACTGGGATAACGAAGCGATAAGTTTATCAGCCAAGGTTCTGCTATCAGGTAACCTGGAGTCACCAGAACCTTTGTCCATATCATCGTCTTCAGTCAGCAACGGTTCAGGGCAACTCACTTTATCCGTACCTGCTCGCTTGATGGCCTCCACCAAAATATCCTTGAGATCATCGTCAGCCAGCTTGTGAAGCTGGAAATCCATACATAGAAAAACAAGAGCGCTGCCGTAGTCAGGATGATCCGAGGTGTTAAGCGACCAGAAATCCTCTAAAAAAGAGTCTGGCAATGTTTTACCATCACCATCTGTGTCCGATGCTTTCGCATAGCGTGCTGCCTCTTCCTTATAGTCTATTGAGGGGCTGGGGTGTAAAACCTTTAGGCCAGACAATTTGCGTTTTTTAGGCCTGGATCCTGCAGTTTCCTTGCTATACAACGGCTCAACGCTCTGCTCGTGCACCGTTTTACCCTGCATTGTTGCCGACGTAGCAGGCGGCAATTTATTGAGTTGCCAGAATTCATCATCTATTTCTTCAGGAATAGGTATTGGACCTTTTTTTATCGGTTCTGCCATAAAGCTACCTGCTTGATGCTTCAGTTAAGTCGTTGTTTTCTGACTGGGTACCATAATTACCAGCCACTTACCGCAGATTCACTAACAACATTGTCAGGACTTATCAGCCACAGCAGCGCGTACTGATATTGACCAGTTTCTGTTATCCAAAAATTTAAAATAGTGTCCGCATTGCAAATCTATACTTAGCTGGATAAAGCGTGTTAGTGAAAGCACGGAGGCCTTATGGATGGGTTAAGCCGAAAAATTAACAGTGGGTTGATAACAGATGCAAACCCGATGGGAACAGATGGGTTTGAGTTTGTTGAGTATGCTGCAGCAGACCCCCATGAACTGGAAATGCTGTTTATATCTCTTGGGTTTAAAGCTATTGCCCGTCACAGGTCACGCAATATTACTCTTTGGCGGCAGGGCAATATCAACTTCCTGATCAATGCAGAGCGAACAGGTTTCAGCCACGGCTTTATGGAGAAGCATGGCTCATGTGTCTGTGCCTTTGCTTTGCGTGTCGGTGATGCCAAGCATGCCATGGAGCGTGCTGTTGGCATGGGTGCCAACCCTCTTTCTACACCTGTCGGGCCGATGGAGCTGAATATTCCCGGTATTGAAGGTGTGGGCGGCAGTCATATCTATTTTGTTGACCGCTTTGGTGATCTGGGTTCGATTTATGATGTGGATTTTGAAGCGATACAGGGCATCAGTGATCAACATGTAGGTTTTGGCCTGCAGGAAATAGATCACCTTACCCACAATGTTTATCGGGGTAATATGAATCGCTGGGCTGCTTTCTATGAACATTACTTTAATTTCAGGCAGATTCGGTACTTTGATATTGAAGGTAAGCTCACAGGGCTGAAATCCCGGGCCATGACCAGCCCCTGCGGCAAGATCCGCATTCCTATCAATGAACCTTCTGATGACAAAAGCCAGATTGAAGAGTACCTGAGGGAGTACAACGGGGAAGGTGTTCAGCATATTGCACTTTCAACTTCAGATATCCACAGGACGGTCAGCTCCATGCGCAAAGCCGGAGTAAAGTTCATGACAGCACCACCGGACACCTATTATGAGGGGCTGGATGAACGTCTTCCTGGACATGGAGAAGATGTGGCGGCCCTGAAAAATGATGGTTTACTATTGGATGGTGATGGTCGTGGCGGCTTGTTGCTGCAGGTATTCACAGAAACAGTGATTGGCCCTATCTTCTTTGAAGTTATCCAGCGCAAGGGTGATGAAGGCTTTGGGGAAGGTAACTTCAAGGCGTTGTTTGAGAGTATGGAACGGGATCAGATTCGCCGGGGAGTTCTGGAAGATGTTACTAACCAAGAGTCGGGCAATAATTCTGCATGAAAGGATCAACATACACGGCACATAAGCCGGATGCCGATGGCTTTATTGAGTACACCGAACAGGAAAATGCTACCTGGAAGCAGCTGGTAGAGCGGCAGTTGCAGTTACTTCCCGGTCGGGCCTGTCAGGAATACCTGGATGGTATTGAGAAACTGGCCTTGCCCCGTGATCGTATTCCCCAGTTGGCTGACCTGAATAAGGTCTTGCAGGAAACAACCGGCTGGCAGGTGGAACGGGTTCCGGCTCTGATCAACTTTGACCGTTTTTTTAATCTGCTCTCTAACAAGAAGTTTCCTGTGGCAACCTTTATCCGCCGTCCGGAAGATATGGATTACCTGAAAGAGCCGGATATCTTCCATGAGGTTTTTGGTCACTGTCCGCTTCTGACTAACCCGGAGTTTGCATCTTTTACCCATACTTACGGAAAGCTGGGGCGGGAAGCCAGTCAGGAGCAGAGAGTTTTCCTGGCCAGGCTTTACTGGTTCACTGTTGAGTTTGGGCTGATAAACACACCAGATGGATTAAGGGTTTATGGTGGGGGAATCCTTTCCAGTTTCAAGGAGACACAGTGGTGTCTTGGTATAGCTCCACGGCGGGATAAGTTTGATCCGGTACTGGCACTTCGTACTCCATACCGCATTGATATTCTGCAGCCCCTTTATTATGTGATAGACAGCATGAGCGAACTCCATGCCCTGGGCAGTGAAGATATTATGCTGATGGTAGGGGAGGCACGGCAAACAGGCCTGCTTCCACCGCTCTATACCCAAGACTGATTTTATCCCAAGTCGTGAACAAAGTACGATAATTGGTATCTGTGTCATAAACATTCTAAGGAAATGCAGATGTCTGATCTTGCAGAAGCAAAGTGCGAAGCCTGTCATGCCGGAGCCCTCCAGGTTACCGATGAGGAGATGGCTGAACTGATGGGGTTGGTTCCGGACTGGAACATTGAAAACCGTAACAACATCCTGCAGCTGGAGAAAGCCTTCACTTTCCGGAATTTTAAAATGGCACTGGAGTTTACCAATGCCGTTGGTGCTGTCGCTGAAGAGGAGGGGCATCACCCGGCACTGCTGACAGAGTGGGGAAAAGTGACGGTGACCTGGTGGACCCACAAGATAAAAGGGTTACACCGTAACGATTTTATTATGGCGGCGAAAACAGAAAGTCTTGCTTCTGGTTAAATAAAAACCTGACGCTTTCGAGAGCAGTTGATAACGCCTGCCTGCACAAAGTGCAGTTAAATACGACAACGGGTGTTGAAAATGGCCAATAAATACTGGAATGGTCTGCCGGTTAAGGAAGGAGATTGTTCCCGGCAGGCTCACTGTGATCTTCCCGAGGGTACTTACGAGCGGGAACTGGGACGTGAAGGTTTTTATGGCCCAGTCTCCCATATGCATCACAAGCATCCACCAACAGGGTGGAGTAAGTGGGAAGGTCCGCTTCGCCCCCATGCATTTGATCTGAGCAGGCTGCACTCCGAGGCTGTCAGCCCTTGGCTGGCTGCCCCACTCTTTTATAATCGCGATGTTCGCCTGCGTTTCTGGTCTCTTGTCAAAGATATGGAGTATCTGGTCAGGAACAGTGATGGTGACGAATTGCTGTTTGTCCATGAAGGCAGTGGTGAACTGTTCTGTGACTATGGTCATATGAACTTCAGTGAAGGTGACTATCTCTTAATTCCCAGGGGAACAGCCTGGCGGCTGAATGTGAATGAAAGCTGCCTGTTTCTGATGATTGAAAATACCGATGGTGTGTTCGCCCTGCCAGATAAAGGTCTGGCTGGTTACAACGCTATTTTTGACCCTGCCTGTCTGGATCATCCGAAAATCAATGATCATTTTCTGGCTCAGCAGGATGAAAACAGCTGGCAGATTTATATTAAGCGCACCGGGCATATATCAAAGGTCACTTACCCGTTTAACCCCCTGGATGCTGTTGGGTGGCATGGCACCAATATGGTTCTGCGGGTTAACTGGAGAGATATTCGTCCCATAATGAGTCATCGTTACCATCTTCCCCCATCTGCTCATACAACCTTCCTTGGTTCAGGCTGTATTGTTTGCACTTTTGTTCCCCGCCCGATTGAATCTGACCCGGGGGCGCTCAAAGTTCCCTTTTTCCATAACAATGATGATTACGACGAAGTGCTGTTCTATCACAGGGGAAACTTCTTCAGTCGGGACCATATCGAGAAAGGGATGATGACTTTCCATCCCTGTGGTTTTCCTCACGGCCCCCATCCCAAGGCATTGGCAAAAAGTATGAAGGATCCAGCCAAAGAGACTGATGAAGTGGCGGTGATGATTGATTCCCGGCGTCCCCTGAAAATGGTGGACACCATGTGGCAGGCAGAAGAAAAGGCCTATGTTGATTCCTGGAAAAAACCGAAAGCCTGAAAAACTGTCTGGTAAAGAAGAGAGAAGGAAAAGTTATGAAACTGGCTTCTTTAAAAGCAGGACGAGATGGTCATTTAGTTGTCGTTTCCAGGGATTTGACCAGGATGTCCACAGTGTCGGATATTGCCTGCACATTACAGCAGGCTCTGGATAACTGGAAAGAGATAAGCCCCAAACTGCAAAAGAGATATGAACGCCTGAACAGTGAAAGTGTGGCTGCAGCGGAGGCTTTTGATCCGTTACTCTGTGCAGCCCCCCTGCCCCGGGCTTACCAGTGGCTTGATGGCAGTGCCTATGTCAACCATGTGGAGCTTGTGCGTAAAGCCCGTGGTGCCGAAATGCCGGAATCGTTCTGGAGTGATCCTCTGATGTATCAGGGGGGAGCTGACCAGATGCTGGGCCCCCAGGCTGATATTCCCCTCAGCTGTGAGGACTGGGGCATAGATTTTGAGGCGGAAGTGGCTGTGGTGACGGGTGATGTTCCCATGGGGATCTGTCCGAACCAGGCAGATAAGCACATTCTTCTTCTGGGGCTGGTTAATGATGTCTCTCTCCGCAATATGATTCCGGGAGAGCTGGCCAAGGGTTTTGGCTTTATGCAAAGCAAGCCGGCTTCCAGTTTCTCACCTGTTTTTGTTACCCCCGATGAACTGGAAGATCTCTGGTCTGATGGCATGGTGCACAGCCAACTGTTTGTGCACCGTAACGGTGATCTGTTTGGCCACCCTGACTGTGCCACGGATATGACCTTTAATTTTCCCAAGCTGGTGTCCCATGCTGCCAGAACCAGGCACCTGACAGCTGGAACAATTATCGGTTCCGGAACTGTCTCCAACCGTGACCGCAGTGCCGGTTCCTGCTGTATTGCCGAACGCCGTATGCTGGAAGCCCTGGATGAAGGGGAAGCGAGAACCCCGTTTCTGGATTTTGGTGAACAGGTGCGGATAGAAATGTTCGATAAGGAGGGGCGGTCGATCTTTGGAGCTATAGACCAGCGGGTTGTCCATTATCAGTTTATTAAATAAAGCGGATTGGAAAGGTTTAAATATCCGCTATAAGCTGATTATCAAAAGGAAATAAATTATTTAAAGGGAATTAAATATGGCTAACGAGGGTGCTTCATCTTCAGGGTTTATTAGCTGGTACAAACACCTGAGAAAAGAGTGCAAGAAGGGAGTTATCGACAGTTTTGTCGTGGCGTTTAACCGTAGAAAAGCAGATTTACCGGACCCTCAATTCATGGCTCCTGCCTCAGAGAGTCCTAATTCTGCTGCAGACGGGATTTTATCTGAAGTAAGAATAAAACCACAGGTCGACGAGCAGGAAGTCCAGCTTTCTGAAGAGCCCAGCCAGGATCAGTTTAAGAAGAGCAGCGATTGACCTTCTAGAAGTTATGAACTGAGTGGTAGCTTGCAGGAGGTTGGTTTTTACCAGTGAGTATGCCACTCTGTCCGCAAATTTAACTTGTGGATAACTTTAATGAAAATCTGGGTTGATGCTGATGCCTGCCCCAATGTAATCAAGGATATTCTGTTCAAAGCCGCACAAAGAACGGAAACTGTGTTGACTCTGGTGGCAAATCAGTACCTTCGCACACCCTCTTCTCCATTAATTACCGCTGTACAGGTGCCGTCCGGGTTTGATGTGGCAGATAATCATATTGTGCAGGAGTGTGAGCCAGGAGATCTGGTGATAACGGCAGATATTCCCCTGGCAGCAGAAGTCTTGAAAAAAGCAGCCCATGCTCTGAACCCCCGGGGGGAATTTTATCACCAGGAAAATATTCGACACCGTCTGGCGATGCGCAACTTTATGGATACCGCTACACTCTATGTGTTAAATTGAACTCCTACACTATTGATAGTGTGAAATGAATATGTAATAATACCAATGTCGTGTAGTGGCTGAAGATATTGGTGGCAGTCATGGGGCAGGAAGTAGAAAGCTATAAACTAAAAAACTTCGAGTACAGAACACCTTATGTTTCTATTGATAAAAATGGTGAAGCTAAGGTGCAGTACCTCAATGAATCTCCAATCCATGTTGGTGAAGTGACCTTTATCTTTGAAGTTGAACGAGACGAAGAGTCCAGTGAGATAATTAAAGCCAGAGGGATAGATGTTGCCAATGCATATTTAATGCATTTAGCACTAAATAAAGGAAATAAAGACACATCTGTTGATACGAGAGCATTTCTACAATACTTCACATTTCTAAATACAATTGGCATGAATTGGGATGAAATGCCAATAAGAAAAAATAGAAGACCAACTTATAGATTCAAGAAGCACTTAGAAGATTTATATCGTGACTTGAAAGTAGAAGATAAATTAAGTGTTAGTACATCAAAAGCATACATGCGTAGAATTATCGCCTTCTACAGACATAAGATAGTTAAAGGATATCCCTTTGCGAATGATCCTTTCGAGAGCGAAATAGTATCGATCTCAACTCCAAACAAAGGCTCTCATATGCAAGCTACAAGAAAAATAGGAGTGCATTCTGCCGACATTAGATTAAAGATCGCCAACAAGAAAGAAGATATTCCAAGTAAGTTGATGGCTATGTCTAAGTCAGACTGGAATGAACTCGATCATCTAATTCGAAAAGAAAGAAAAATAATAAAAAATGTAAATGGAGTAGAGATGATTCGTAGGCTGGCAATTGAATTTAGCCTAATGTTTCTTCTTATGCGATATGTAGGATTGCGCCGCATAGAAGCTCTAACTTTCAATACGAGTCTTATATATAAACCGACAACCGAAGAGCTAAAAGGTGGATATATAAAACTGAAAATATCCCCAATAGTTGGTGTTAAAACAAAAAATGATAAAGAGCGAGAGATAGAAATTCCAGCACGCTTGATGTCTCAGCTTTATGAGTACATGCAGTCAAGTCGCTACATAGAAAGAAGAGTGAAGTTTGAAAGAGCTGATAGTGATTATATTCCAATATTTCTGAACAATAGAGGGTTGCCATATTCAAGCGGATCTGTGAATGCTCGATGGTCTGAAATAAGAAAAACTCTAGAAAGAAAACTTGGGCGTTCATTTGAGCATAAAGTGCACAATTTGAGACCAACCTATGCTGTATTCAGGCTGTTAACATTAATTAAGGCCGGTGTAGATTCAGATGATGCATTGAATTTTATTCAAAATAAGTTAGGGCATAGCAATTTAAGCACTACAACACAATATCTGAAACAGGTAAAAGAAAAAGCTTCAGGTGATCAAAAGGCCGAAATTGTATATGACTTCATGTTCAATATGGAAGAGTTTGAGTTTTAAATGGCATTTAAAAGAAATAAGAGAAGAAAGGGGCTTGAGGAAGTAGCTGACAATAATATTGTTATAGATAATATAACTCCTATTTCTATAGAAAACATGACTATTTCCTTCAATGGAAATAAAGCACTTTTCTTCAGGCTTAACAAAAAATGCTGTCCACCATATTGGAGTGGTAATGGTGTTACAAAGGAGTTTGCAGAAGCAGAGGATATGAAGAGAGAAGAGTTCGTTTTAGAAATGTATGAACTCTTTAAAACGTTCTCTGTTAAAACGCAATCGCCATATAACCATTTCATGGCTCTATGTTTGTATGTTGGTAAGCTAGATACAAATGGTAAGGAAATTAGCTTCTGTGAAGAGAATATCAAGTGGTTTTTTGATGTTTTGAGTAATGAGTATTTAAAAGGAGAGTTGTCAAAAAGCTCTATAGCAAAACATCGAGTGGGGATAGTAGCAATACTAAAGGCAATGGGTAAGGAAGAGATCGCAAGAAATATTCCACAAGTAAAGGGAACGCATCGAGAAATAAAACCATATAAAACTCTTTCTGATAAAGAGCTTAAAATTATCGGAAGAAAAATAATGGTAGCTTATAAGCGTTTTTGCCATATCTATTTGTCGGGAAGCGAGCCAGATATATGTCCATTCTTTGATGAGGAAGAGCTTAAAGAATTCAATTTTAATTCTCAAGAGATAGAAGAAATAAGGGACTTTTGTTATAGACGAGTTAGAGTCCGCCCTTGGTGCTTCACAAACCATATGACATCTGTTGCTTTGATGATTACATCATTATGGACAGGAGCAAATCTTACTGCTCTTACTACCTTAAGGCGTAAAGATGTCACGATGAAGAGCAACGATGGTGGAAGACATTTTGAGTTTAGCTCAACAAAAGCAAGAGCTATGTACCAAAAAAATAAACTCGGAATAGGCTTTAAAAAACCAACAAAAAGGTTTGTTGAGAGCTGGCTCCAAGTATCTGAAAAATTATCTCCTAGTGATGATTCTCCATTGTTTCCTTTTTTTAGTGAAGAAGGGGAATTGCAAACAAATGGTAAGGGAAGCCATGCAAGGAGGCCGCAGGAATACACAAATGGATATTTAAAAAGAGTTGGCTTAAGCACGATAAGTACAAGTATATTTAGAAAAACAAGAAGCAATGTACTTAAAAGGGCTTTCAATGATAATTTTGTGGTAGCGGATGCGAATAAAAGCTCTGTAGAAACTGTAACCAGCCATTACCTGCATGGTGTCGAAGAAGATAATATGAGACAAATAGCAGGAGCACTTGAAGCACAGAAAAATATTGCTGATGGATCAAGCAAAGATGACGCAATAAAGAAAGCACTTTATAAATTTCAAGATCCATTAACGCTCGTCGAATGGAATGATTATTTGCCAAATAAAACACCAACTGGCATGCGTTGTAAAGAGCCATTTGGTGAGAAAGCAAAAAGATCAATTGGGAAAATTAAAAAAAGAATAACGGTAGTCGATGATGGAGCTTGCGTCGATTTTCTTGATTGCTTTGGGTGTGTACATCATGCTTTGATTTGTGAGAAAGATGATATTTGGTTAATGCTTTCTTTTAGAGATAGCATAATTGAAGCTATAGCTCGACCATCATATAACAGTACTCCTTCGGAAAAATTTAATAAAATTCTAAATACTGTTAACCAGATACTCGAACGCTATGAAGAGAAAGATAAGAGTGAATACGATAAAGCTTATGAGTTAAATAAATATGAAGCTCATCCGTTATGGAATGATGCGGATTCAGTAGAGGATATGTTAGGGGTTTATCCATCTAATAAAGGAAGTAATAATGATAAATAAAGATATAACTAACATGAAGCTAATTGATATTGTATCTATCGATAGTGATACTTCGGAAGAAAACGTCATAACGCGAGATGCTAATGGTAATCCGCTCTCATATATTGATCATGATGAGTGGGATTTTTCATATGATCGTAGAATTGGGGCGGGGCAACTTCATATTTTGAGCTTTAAAACGTTAATGCCAGATTATAAGTCTGGCATACAGCAGGTCATATCAAAACTTCTTAAGAAAGATCGTACATACTCTCTAAGCACACTGGATGGTTATAAATACAAGCTTAATGTTATAGCCGAGTTGATTAAATCTACCAATTGGTCATTACTTGATGATGACGAGATATTCAGAACATTTAAAGAAGGGATAAAGAAACAAAAAAGACCAATCTCTTATATGAGGCAAATGCGTTCAACAATAAACATGCTGTATGCCTTAGGCTTAACAGGAAGATATATAGATGTAAGTGATAGGTTTCCACAGAAGTACAGTTGTAATGATAGAGATAGGCAAACTAAACAGTCTATTGCCATACCTGAGCTGATGGTATCTAAAATTTTTAAGGCTTCTATTGATGTAGTTGAAAACTATTATCCATATAGACACGAGCTTAGTAGGTTGTTTAAAGTAAGTTTTAGTATGTTCAAAGAGTACAAGGCTGAGAGGGGTTATGCTGGTGCTTTTAAAAAACATCTGAATGATAATCTAAAGCACGAGATACCTTTTGATGATTTTTCTTTAGATGCCAATGGTGAGATGCTTAATAAGATTGTTTCTGCTTGTTATATTTTAACAGTTGGGTTCACGGGAATAAGAAATACAGAAGCCCTCTCTCTAAATAAAGATAGTTACACCGAGCTAGAGTATGGAGATTTCACAATACCAGTAATTGAGGGATATATAACGAAAACAGAAGAAGGTGGAGTACCTCAGAAAACGGCGTGGATAACGCATCCAATCATCAAAAAAGCAATCGATTTAGCATATGATGCTACTCGACATGTTAGGGAGTATGTGGTTGATATATTTGGCGAAGATGATCCTATTGTAAAAGGTTGTTTGAATAGTCCTTTTGTCAATTGTAATCTATCTAAACTGAAATCAAAAAAAATTCTATTTAGATCTTTAGATGTAAAAATCACAAATCTTCTCAAGAAAAATAAGATAATTGCAACTGTTGATGATGTAAAAGAATTTGACATGCTTAATCCTGAAAGGGCTGGCGATCTCAAACTCGGTGGGTATTTACCAAAAATTTCCCCTCATGATTTTAGACGTACATTTGCAGTATTCCTTGTTAGAAATAAATTAGGAAATTTGATGGCGCTAAAGTACCAATACAAGCATTTGAATGTTGTTATGACCCAGTGGTATGCCAAAAATAGCGATACTGCAAGATTCTTTGATATGCAGGTAGATCAAGAGTTACAGGAGGTTATCGAAGAATCAAATATATCTGTTACAACTGATATTTTATTTGAGATTTATAATTCAGAAACTCTTACTGGTGGGATGGGTGAGAAAATAATTCAAGAGAGAGATGAGTCTGAATATCAAGGAACTTTTTATAAGACTCGTTCGGAATTAGAAAGACAAGTCCGCTCTGGATCTGTAAGTGTCGTAGATCATCCAACGGGATACTGTTTTAAACCAGACTGCGATAGAATTTGCTCTTCGGATCGTTCTTCCAATACATGCCAACATGAAGTGATTACGCTTGATAAGGCTAAGTCACGAATCCCCTATCGTGAGCGTTTGATTAAGAAATACAATGCACTAAATGATGGTCGCTTCTATATGGATAATATATTAACTGATATTGCCATAAAAATTCAGACGATTGAAAAGCATTTGTTTGACCACAATATTTCTTTTAAGCCA
>CBDEWF010000048.1:0-23946 GCA_965243775.1 Sansalvadorimonas sp. | reverse complement strand
AGTGTCAGAACCCAATGGGTAAAATCCGTGAGAATGAGCGTACCGTGCTGGACTTGCCGCTGGGTACTCTGGATGTGCAATTATGCTTCACTGTTTACCAGGGACGGTGTTCCCACTGTGGGCACATTGAAACAGTCACGCCTCCCGGGTTGGCTCCCAAAGCGCAGGCTACTGAACGGCTGAAGCAACATGTCAGTCATCTCTGCCGCTATATGCCCTGCAACAAGATTCCTGAATTCATCTCTATCTCGCATCATACGGCCAGGCGCTGGGATAAAGAGATATTGATGAAAACTCTGCCAGCCCCTGACCTGGATAACATACGAGCCCTGTTGATTGATGAGAAATCCATTGGTAAAGGACACCATTACCTGACTGTTGTTCTGAATGCTGATACGGGCGAAACCCTGTTCCTTGGTGAAGGCAAGCGAAAAGCCACCCTGGACCAATTCCTCAGCCGCTTAACTCCGGAACAAAAGTCTCGCATTGAATGTGTGGGTATAGACCGTGGTGGTAGCTACAAAGCGTCGGTCAGGGAGCACCTTCCTGACGCCGATATCGTTTACGACAAGTTTCACATTATTGCCAATTACAACGATGTCATAGATAAAATCCGTCGTCGGGAATGGAGGCAGGCTGAAGTTGATGATAAGCCTTTCATCAAGGGGCAGCGCTTCAATTTGTTCAGGAACCCTGAGAACCTCACCCCCAAGGGAGAAAGCTGTCTGAAAGAACTGTTGGCTATGAACGAAGACCTGTACCAAGCCTACACCCTGAAGGATATGCTCAAGCAGCTCTGGACGTACACTTACAAAGGTTGTGCCAGTAAGTTTCTCGACAGGTGGATCGAGCTGGCCACAGAAACAGGCATTGGCGAACTCAGGCGGTTTGCCAAAGGGTTGGATCGGGCCAGAGAAGGACTCCTGTCATACTGTCAGCACCGAATAACCAGTGCAAAAATTGAGGCCTTTAACGGTGTGATCAAACGTATTGTCTACAAGGCTTGTGGCTATAACGACCTTGAATATCTGTATCTGAAAATCCGGCAGGAGGCTCAGATATGATCTGCCAACCTGAGAAAGCCCCAAAAAAGTTATGGAACCAAGAATTATAAAGCACCAGAGCTTATTAGAAGAAATGGAATCAGGCGAGAGCAATATAAAGCCGATGTTGCTGATGTATGGTCATTTGCCTCAATCGCTTTGGCAACTCAATTGGGGCAGGAGCCTAACGTAACACCTGGAGGTGAGGTCGTTTTCCGCTCAGAGGATGAAAAGTTCTTTTTTGACCAGGTCGGCAAGGTGCCATCAAAAGAGGCCCGAAAGTTTATTTTAAAAGGAGCGAAAATTAATCCGGATGAGAGGCCCCCACTCTCTGAACTGCTGGAAGACCCATGGCTTTCTTCCGGCAAAGCTACTGCAGGTTTAAACAAGGATATTCAGTAGAATACCTGATACTAACCTCTTGGTCAGATGGCAGGAGTATTTGTCTCTTTTTTGGGTCAAACCCTTTGGGAGAATATTTTCAGCAGATACTGACTATTCAGAGCCGGAGGCAGACAGATGTTACACAATGAACTGACAGCTCTCAGAAAAGCTTCCGAGCTGGTTACCGTTACCCTGGAGGCCGGGGTTCAATCCCTTACAGGGATTATTCATATGGCCAACAATCGTGTTACCGCCCTTGTCCTTTATAGTGACGAGGGGGAATATCAGGGCTGGACTTTTTTTGAAACCAGCCTGATTACCCAGATCTATTGGGGAAACCGGGAACACCAGGCTATAGCCAGTCTGGTTGATAGCAGCTTTAAACGGGTATTGCCCCTGAACAGCAAAGTCTCTTTCTCTGCCAGTGTGGTTGAGCTTGGGCGGCGGCTCGAATGTATCGGGCTTTATACCTATGAAGAGGAAGAGGGCTTGAATCTGGTCAAAATTGTTGAATCCAGCAGTGAGTGGCTGAAGGTTTTGACCTATGGTTCGAAAAGCACTTTGTCTCAGGGCTGGAAGATGATTCCGTTGGATGAGGTCTGCCGAATTGAAGTGGATTCACCTTATATCAACAAAACTTCCCAGCTCCATAAAGCTGATCTATAGCTTGTAAATCTTGTTTGAATCCAGCTTTCACTTCCAGGCTTTGAAGATAACAGCGCATCCTTTGGTACCGATTTCATAACGGGTAAACCGGCTGGACAGGGCGGCATGGAGATCTTCAAGACAGTCGTCATGATTATGAAAAATCCCTTTGTCGTTATAAAACTTCATCAGTTTACGGGCAACCCATGAAGTAGGAACACCGTGTGGTACAAGAGAGCTCCCAAAGATCACGCCCCCTTCCTGAAGATGTGGAAGAAGATAATCAAAAACAATAACTTTCTCGGAAATATTTCCCGGGATGCAGTGCAGCAGGTAGTTGATGCTGATTGAGCCAAAGGCAGGTTCTGGCAGGGAAATCGGTTCCAGTACATTTCGGGTATAGCAGACAGGGTTATAGCGACTGATGCGATGGGCAGTCACTTCCAGACTGTCTCTGTTCAGGTCCAGCAGGGCTATTTCTGGCTCTGCAACAGGGAACTGACATTTGTCCAGGTAGTATCCGGTACCTACACCGACATCCAAGTGCCTGGAACTGATGTTGTCATTGTAAAGGCACAACAGGCCGGAGGTTGGGTTTTTCCAGATGAACTGGTTGGAAAGTCCCAGTACATACAGATCGTAGATGGCCAGCATAGCCCTGGAGTAGACTGCTTGTCCTGCCTGAATATCTGTGTCACTGAGTGTCTGGGGCATAGCTCTACCTGCTGATTCAAATTTTTTTGAAAGGCACAAGATAGACCATAGACCATGCAGTTAGAGGTAAGTTCGAAGAAGTTGACGAGGCTGTTGGGGCAGCCTGTGGCAAGGGAGACTGCCTTTCAGCAGAACTCCCCATGGAGGAACTCAATTAACCGGATAACTTCTGAGTTGGTCAGTGAATAATAGATAGTTTGTGATTCCCGGCGGGTTTTTACCAAGCCATCCTGCCTGAGTTTGGCCAAGTGTTGTGACAAAGCGGACTGGCTGAGATCAAAACGTTCATTCAGCTCTGTAACTGACATCTCTCCCTGACCAAGATGGCAAAGAATCATCAGCCGGTTTTCATTACTTACCATTTTCAGCAGTGAAGCTACATGGCGGGCCTTGGCCCGCATAGTCTGCATATTCACATCCAGCTTTTCAGCCATGAATTCTCCCGTTCAACCGTGCAGGCAAACCATTGGAGCGATTGCTGGCATCGTTCCTGGTACTCCGCTTCTATGCAGCCGTATGTTCAACGACTGAAGTTCTCATAATATTGTCATGGACCGGACAACGGGCGCAGACTTCATCCAGAAAAGCCTGCTTTTCTTCCGCAGCCATATCGGCATCAATCTCGGCTTTAACTGTAAAGCTCTGGAAGCCGACCCTGTCTTCGGTCGGTTTGCCCATCAGGCCAGCAGCATTCATTCCTGCCTCTATGTTGACCTTCATACCGCGCAGCTCAATTTTGCGCTGCTGGGCAGCAATGCGTCCAATACTGGCAATACAGCCGGCCAGAGAGAACAGAAAGTATTGCAGTGGGTTCGGGCCTTCATCAGTACCGCCAGCCGCCTTGGGTTTGATCAATTATCGCCAGGTGGTTTCCCAGTTGAGCATGGATGCGAAAATCCTTCCCCCATCTCGGCGTTAACAGAGACCACTTTATTGATAGACATACTACGTTTCCTACCATTTTATACAACTTATTACGTCTTATGCGACGTAGCCTACCTGACGAAACATAAGTATCCAGAAATATGCGCTTCCACATGTCTGGGTACTTATCTGGAAAACCTGACTGCTTCCTGCAGGTTGTATATTAGAAAAATCTAATGTAGTCTCTATTTTATATTAGAGGCAGCTAATAAACAATGATATGAAACAGTCCATCACCCGGTTTGCACTTGAAAGATCACGCACAGTCTATGCCATCGTGCTGTTGGCCACACTGGCTTGTATAGCCATGATCCCGTTTCTGACTATCGACACTGATCCGGAAAACATGCTGCGGGAAGATGACCCCGCCCGTGTATTTCATAACCGGGTGAAACAGCAGTTCACCATGTATGACATGATCGTAGTGGGGGCAGTGAACAACAGTGAACAGGGTATTTATAATCCCCAGTCACTTCAGGCCCTGCATCAGCTCTCTAAAGGGATTCTGGAGCTGGAAGGAATCGTTCGCAGTGACCAGATGTCTTTGGATACAGTCGATAATATTACCCAGGAAGGTCCTGGAGTCATTCGCTTTGAGTGGCTGATGCAGGATGCACCGACAACTTTAGAACAATCAGAACAGCTGCGCAGGGCAGTCAGTCGTCTGCCGATGCTGGCCAATACCCTAGTATCCGGTGATGGCAAAGCGGCTGCAATCTATGTTCCGGTAGAGTCCAAGGACCAGAGTTACAAAATAGCTGAAGATATTCGCGGACTGGTCGCCGGACTTAACAGTTCTGATGATTACCATATTACCGGACTGCCCGTAGCCGAAGATCAGTTCGGCGTGGAGATGTTTATTCAGATGGGGATCTCTGCTCCTTTGGCTGGTCTGGCGATCTTCCTGCTGATGTGGGTTTTCTTCCGTAGCATTCCCCTGGTTGTTGGCCCTATGGTTGTGGCTATGGCGACAGTGCTGATCACCATGGGGCTGCTGATAGGCATGGGCTTTACCGTTCATATCATGTCCTCCATGATCGCCATTTTCCTGATGCCGATAGCCGTGGTGGACTCGACCCATATTCTGTCGGAATTCGCAGATCGTTTCCGTCCCGGTGAAGATCCCAGGCAGGTGATTATCAAGGTCATGGATCATCTGTTTACTCCGATGCTGTATACCTCGGTGACTTCAGCGATTGGTTTCCTCTCCTTGATGTTGACCCCGATTCCTCCGGTGCGCATCTTTGGTGCCTTTATCGGTTTCGGTATTTTCCTGGCCTTTGTCCTGACCATTGTTTATATCCCGGCCTATATCTCCCGGATGAAGCCGGAATCCCTGGAATCCATGCAGGATGCTATTCACCGGCTTGAAGGTGGTGGACGTCTGGGGCGCTGGCTACCGAAGATGGGGCGGATGGCAACGGGGGGGCGTCATATTGTCTTGCTGGTGTCCCTGGCGTTATTCGCTGTCAGTATCGTTGGTATCAGTAAGATCCAGATTAATGACAATCCAGTGAAGTGGTTCAAGTCTGACCACGAAATTCGCGTGGCCGACCAGGTTCTCAATGATCACTTTGCCGGAACTTACGATGCCTGGCTGGTTCTGGAGCAACCTTCTGGCAACGCCAACTCGAAAGCCTTTGTTGACCAGTACAACAAGGTTATCAGTGAGGCAGGCAAGCAGAATATTGATCTCAGCCGCTTCCAGATCAACGGCAATACCGACCTTGATGAAATTGCTACAGCTGTTGATGACCGGATTTTTTCCAGCTCAGGGCTGCTTAAGGTGAATGATGTAGAGATAGTCTTGCTGGAAGAACTGCTGACACTGGTAGAACAACAGCAGGAACAGAAACGTATCTTCCAGAATCCGGACGTATTGGCCTGGGTTTCTGGCTTGCAGGATCACCTGCTGTCCACTGATCTGGTAGGTAAGGTGAATGCTTTACCGGATGTGGTTCGTACCGTAAATCGTGAACTGAACACAGGTGAAGACAGGGACTTCCGCCTGCCAGCTACAGCAAATGGTGTGGCTCAGGCTTTGCTTCAGTACCAGTCTTCCCACCGTCCCCAGGATCTGTGGCACTTTGTGACCCCGGATTACACCAGTAGTCTGGTATGGCTGCAGCTGACTAGTGGCGATAACCAGCATATGACCCAGGTCGTTGAACTGGTAGATCATTATATTGCCGGTAATCCTTTACCTGCCGGTTTAGTGCATGGCTGGGCCGGAAAAGCTTACCTTAACGTGATCTGGCAGGATGCCATGGTCAGCGGGATGATAGACAGTCTGTTGTCATCTTTCGCGGTGGTATTTGTGATGATGGTATTGCTGTTCCGCTCCCTCAAGTACGGACTGCTGGCCATGCTGCCACTGACCTTTACCATCACTTTTATCTACGGACTGATCGGCTGGATTGGCAAGGATTACGATATGCCGATAGCGGTTCTGTCTGCTCTCACCCTTGGCCTGTCCGTTGATTTTGCCATCCACTTCCTTCAGCGTTACCGGGAGCTGCGCAAGCATCTGTCTACGGATCAATCTCTGGCCGGAATGTTTGAAGAGCCGGCACGGGCGATCACCAGGAATGCCATTGTTATTGCCGTCGGGTTTACTCCGCTGCTGTTTGCGCCACTGGTTCCCTACATCACAGTTGGCGTGTTCCTGGCCAGCATTATGGCGGCATCTGCCCTGGTAACCCTGCTGCTGTTACCGGCTCTGTTGTACAGCCGTTTGATTTCCCAGCCATTTGACCAGACAAGCTTAAGGAGAGCGGTATGAAAGCTTTACCTTTGATAGCCACAGTTTTCCTGACACTTGCGGGAGTCTCCCCGGTACGGGGGGCAGATCTGAGCAGTGCCGACGACATAGTGAAACGGGCCAACCTTGCCTCCTACTATGCCGGCAGTGATGGCCGGGCCGAGGCCAGGATGAGGATTATTGATGCCCAGGGGCGCAAACAGCTTCGACAGTTCACTATCCTGCGGCGCAGTGAAAAGTCCGGCGGCGAACAGGATATGATGGTGTTCTTCAGCCGTCCAAGTGATGTACGGAACACTGTGTTCCGGGTGGTACGTCATCCCGGGGCTGATGATGACCGCTGGCTCTACCTGCCGGGTCTGGATCTGGTGAAACGTATTTCAGCGGGGGACAAACGTACTTCATTCGTGGGTTCTGATTTCTTTTATGAAGATGTGTCCGGGCGTGATCCATCTGCTGATACCCACAAACTGCTGGAAACCACCAGTGATCACTATGTACTTGAAAGCAAGCCGATTGAGTCCCGGTCAGTTGAGTTTGTCAGTTACAAGAGCTGGATCAGCAAGGATACTCTCCTGCCCATGAAGGTTGAGTATACCGATAGCCGTGGCAAGGTTTATCGCACAATGGAAGTGGTTAAAGTCGATTCTATCCAGGGGCATCCTACAGTTCTGCAGGCCCAGATATCTGATCTGGAGCGAGGCAGCAAGACCTTAATGCAGATGCGTGGAGTTAAATACGACATTGGTCTTTCGCAAAATATTTTCAGTGAACGCAGTTTGCGCAAACCACCCCAGCAGTGGCTGAAGTAGCAGGAATGTGGGAACGACTATGGTTTTGATGAAATTGGCTTTAATGAAATTGGCTTTAATGAAATTAGTTTCAGTGAAATCCCGGTGGCCCATCTTTTTTATAACTGCCAGCCTTTTGGCAGGAGTAGAATCTTCTGCCCTGGCTGACTCTTCAGCTGATGATGAGTGGGATGGCTGGGGTGAGGGTGACTGGAGTACCGAAGAGTCCATAAAGAGTACCGATGATGTTATCGGGCTTTTTGGTTTCGTTGAGGCTGGCTACGGGCGTCGTCTGCAAAAAGATCAGGCTATTAACCAAAAAACCACTTTGGGTGAAGTCAGAGCCAGAGTTGAGTACCAGTACCACCATGAACTGTTCAGTTTCGAAGCCCAGGGTGATGCTCTGTACGACGATGTTGTCAATAAAGGCCGGTGGCAAACCCGCAAACTGGTGGTTCAGTTCAGTCCAATTGACAGTGTTGACATGAAAGTCGGCCGACAGGTTCTGACCTGGGGAACCGGTGATTATCTGTTTCTTAATGACCTGTTCCCCAAAGACTGGCAGTCCTTTTTTTCCGGGCGGGATGATGAGTATCTTAAGGCTCCATCAGACAGCATTATGGGAAGCTGGTTTGGTTCATCTGTCAGTGTTGATCTTGTCCTGACACCGCAATTCCAGCCGGATACTTCTCTTAATGGTGAAAGACTCTCCTTTTTCTCACCTTCTGCCGGGAAACAGATAGCTCCTGACCCTAAGCTAAATCCGGATGAGTCTTCAGGTGGTACCTGGTCAGCTCGCCTGGCAACCACATATGGAGGTATTGAGTACGCGCTTTATGGCTATATGGGCTACTGGCCGACTCCTGTGGGAATGAATCATCAGGGACGTGCTATCTATCCGGAGTTGAATTCTTGGGGAGCCAGCCTGAGAAGTCCCCTTGGCAAAGGCTTGTTAAACACTGAAATGGCCTGGTATGACAGCCGGGAAGATCGTTCGGGGAAAGACTCACTGATTTCCAACTCCCAACTGCGCTGGCTGGTGGGATATGAACAGGAAGTAGCCACAAATATGGTAGCTGCTGTCCAGTACTATCTGGAATGGACTCAGGACTACGAAAATCTGAAGAAGTATTCTTCTGCACCACAATACGAGCAGGATGAATACCGCCAGCTGCTGACACTGCGTCTGACCAGACAGGCAATGCAGCAGAAGCTGACCTGGTCGCTGTTTACCTTCTGGTCCTGGACTGATCAGGATGCCTATCTGCGTCCCAGTGTCAGCTACCGGCTGGATGACAACTGGGAATTTGCCACTGGAGCCAACCTGTTCCTTGGTGATGATAAACACACATTCTTTGGCCAGCATGAAGATAACAGTAATGCCTGGATGAGAGTGCGGTATAACTATTAACTGTGAATACTCCTCGGATGAGGGGACTCAATCCAGAATTAAAACCAAAAAAATGGAGTGAAAACCATGACTGTTGAAAAAGCTGTCTTCTGTTTTGCCGGAATTATGGTGTTGCTTTCTGTAGCTTTGACTCATTATGTGCACCCGGGGTTTGTGTGGTTTACCGTTTTTGTGGGAGCCAACATGTTCCAGTTCTCCTTCAGTGGCTTCTGCCCGGCAGCTATGGTGTTCAAGAAACTCGGCTTGAAGGCTGAAAGAGAGTGCGTAGCTAATACCTGATAAGTGAACTCTGGCCCTTGATAGCTACACTTTGACGCCCCGTATTTCGGGGCTTTCTTATATCTGATAAGGTTTTAATCCTGGTATTGCACAACAAACAATTACAATCAATTGATCTAAATGCATATTCCAGGCTGAGAAATGTTTATAATTTCCTGCGCCACACTCTTTATCATTATGATGGGTGTTGTGCTTACGCCAATAGAACCTACAATGATCACGGGATCATATTCAGAAAAGCAGCAAATAAATCAATGGGATTAACTAAAGAAGAAGCTCTTGAAATTGAGCTGAAAGCCATCATTGAATATCGACTGGAATTTTACGCGGAGTGCGAAAAGAAAGTAAAAGATCTCCATCAGAAAGAGATGGACAGGCTGAAGACCAGTCTGGAGCAGTCCAAGGCCAAGATCCGTGAGTTGACTCAGCAAGGTGTCAGTTCCAAGGCAGAGATCAACCAGCAGCTGACAACCACCACCCATCTCGAAGAGAAGCTGAAAACGGTTGATAAGGAGAGGGAAACCCTGATCCAAGAGAAAACCTCTGCTCTGCGCAAAGTGGATGCTTTGGAAGAGAAGGTCAAGGTTTGTCAGCGTGAGGCCAAGCAGGACGCGGCTGAACTCAAGCGTCTGCGTCACCTGGAACCGGAAAAGCTCAAGGGGCGCCTGCATGAAGCAACCTCTGAACTGAAGACTGTCAAGAAGCAGGCCGCTGATTCCGCCAAACTGGCCAGGAGCAGAAAGTCAGAAATTGAGCGCCTGACCCGTCAGGTGAAAGAGCAGGAAGCCCGGCTTAAGGAACTCGAAGAGGAACCGGAAGAGTCAGTTGCATAACGCCTTGATGCGGTTATGGGGCAGGGATGCGTGATTATGCTGAGCCACGTTATGGAAAGAGATTTATAAGCTGGTTTTATCAGGCTGGCTTATAAAACCAGCTTATAAAAATAGTGCCATTGCAGTGTATGATTAGCCGGTTGTTTTTAAATACCGGGCAGCCTTAGCAGGGAAGAGTCATGCGCATACTGCACACATCAGATTGGCATCTGGGTCAGCACTTTATGGGGAAGACCCGGGAAGACGAGCACTCTCTTTTTCTGGACTGGCTGCTGAAAACGGTCGAGCAGCATATGGTCGATGCTGTGGTGATTGCCGGTGATATTTTTGATACCGGCGTTCCCCCCAGCTATGCCCGCAAACTTTATAATCACTTCATTGTTGGCCTGAGAATGACAGGCTGCCAGCAGCTGGTTGTGGTGGGTGGTAACCATGACTCGGTTGCAACACTGCACGAATCCCGTTCACTGCTGGAATATCTCAATACCTACGTTGTTGGCGCAGCTTCGGATCAGCCAGAAAATCAGGTTGTGGTTTTGAATAACCGTCGGGGAAAACCCGGAGCGGTATTATGTGCCATTCCTTTTATCCGTCCCCGGGATGTTCTGTCCAGCAGGGCTGGTGAGTCAGCTGAAGACAAGCAGCAAGCACTGCTTGAGGCCATGACCGAACACTATCTCTCTGTTTACCAGTGTGCAGAACAGAAGGCGCGGGAGTTGGGCAACTGGCATTCACTGCCGGTGATCGCTACAGGGCACCTGACGACTGTGGGGGGCAAGGTGTCCGAGTCTGTCCGTGAAATCTATATAGGCACATTGTCAGCCTTCCCGGCTTCGGCTTTTCCCCCCGCTGATTATATTGCCCTGGGTCATTTGCACCGGGGGCAGCTGGTCGCTGGGAACGAGCATATTCGTTACTCTGGCTCTCCTGTACCTCTGAGCTTTGATGAAGCAGGCTCTGCCAAGCAGGTTGTGCTGGTGGATTTCGATAAGGGCAAGCTACATCAGGTAACCCCTGTTGATGTTCCTTTGTTCCGTCCTCTGGCTTCGGTTAAGGGGCGGGTCGATGACCTGCAGGAAAAACTTGAATGCTTTTTATCCAGACAGAGTGATCGCAGCCTGACTCCATGGGTCGAAGTGGTTGTGGAAGAAGATGATTATTTGAGTGATTTGCAGAGCCGCATTCAGGAAGTGACCGATACCATGGCCCTGGAAGTGTTACGGATGCGTCGTAAACCTCAGGCGTCAGGCTCGGGGCTAGTTGTCGAAGAGCGGGAAACCCTGGCAGAGCTGAAAGTGGATGATGTCTTCGTCCGTCGTCTGACCGAAGAAGAGCTGGATGCTGGTAAACAGGAGCAACTGATTGCAGCCTTTCATCAGTTGGTGGCTGAAATTGAGGAAGAGCATATTGTTGACGAAGCGGCGACAGAGGGAACAGCAGCATGAAAATCCTGAGCCTGCGCCTGAAAAATATTAACTCCCTGAAAGGGGAGTGGAAGATTGATTTTACCGATCCGCAGTTTACCGATAACGGGTTGTTTGCCATCACCGGGCCAACAGGGGCCGGTAAAACAACCTTACTGGATGCTATCTGTCTGGCCCTCTATCACCAGACGCCCCGCCTGCATGTATCAGCTTCTGAGAATGAACTGATGACTCGCCATACTGCAGAATCTCTGGCGGAAGTTGAGTTTGAGGTGAAGGGCGAGTGCTATCGCTCTTTCTGGTCCCAACGACGGGCACGTAATAATCCGGAAGGAAAATTACAGGCTCCCATGGTGGAACTGGCCAAGGCTGGCGGGGAGATACTGACCCACAGGATAAACGATAAGTTAAAACTGATCAGCAACATGACTGGTCTGGACTTTGAGCGGTTTACCAAGTCTATGCTGCTGGCCCAGGGCGGCTTTGCTGCTTTTCTGGAGGCCAGTGCCAATGAACGGGCGGAACTGTTGGAAGAGCTGACGGGTACGGAGATCTACGGAGAAATTTCCCGCCGTGTGTATACCCGGAAAAAAGAAGAAGAAAATTGTCTAGATCGACTGAAAGATAAAATTGAAGTGATTGAACTTCTGTCCCAGGAGCAGATAGCTGCACTGGAAACGGAACAGGCCGGACTGGAAGAGCAGCAGAAAGCCGGGCTTGCCAAGAGAAAGACATTAACAGAACAGAAATTGTGGCTGGAAAAAATCACGGCTGTTAAAACGGAAATGGCATCCTGTGAGCATAAATATAAACAAGCCGCAGCAGAACAGCATAACCGGGCTGCTGATCTGCAAGTTCTGAAGCATGCCATGCCAGCCCTGGAAATCCGCCCTTTGTGGGACAGCTGGCAGGAACTTATTAAAACACACGGGCAGCGTGTGGATACTTTGCAGGAATATAGCAGGCAGCAGAAAAGCAACGGGGTTGATCTTGAACGGATCAACAGCCAGATATCTGAAGCCGAAAAGTGTTTCAGACAGGCCCGTCAGAAGCAGCAGGAAACAGAGAACCTGATTGCCGGCCAAATTGTTCCCCTTGATGAAAAAATCAGCCATCAGAAGGAACGACTGGCAGGTGTCGAGCAAGAGAGCCAGCGACTGGGAAAAGAGCTGGTTCAGCGCGAGACAGGTTATAAAAGCCTGCAGAAGCAGCAGAAAATTCTCCGGCGTGATCTGGAACAGGTTGAGACTTTTTTTACGAAACACTCTGTGGGCCAGTCTCTTGGAGAAAATCTACCAGCCTGGAAGCTGCAGCTGGAAAACCGTGAACAGCTTTTTGCTCGCATACATGACCTTCAGCAACAGCAGCAAAGCTTGGATGGACGACTAACAGCCACTCAGGCTGAGATAGGCAAATATCAAAGTGTGCTGCAGATCTGTAACCAGAATCGTCAGCTGATCGATACCGCTTTTAAGGATTTGCAGCAGAAGCGGCAGGTCACTTTGGCGGATCGTGAAGAAGGGTACTGGCGTCAGCGACTGGAGAAATTCCAGCAGCAACAGCCCCTGGTTCAGACCCTGCACCATCTGCAGGAGCAGAACCGTCAGGAAGGGCTGTCCTTTTCCCAGGTGCGCCAGGCTTTGGGTGGTCACCAGGAAACTTTGCGGCAGAAACAGGAGATTCTTCGTCAATTTCGTCAGGAGTACAAAAAGGAGTACCAGCAGAAGCGTGACCTTGAAGTGATCCTTGACCAGGAAAAGACCATCGCCAGCCTGAGTGTGCACCGCCACAATCTTCAGCCCGGTCAGCCCTGCCCTTTATGTGGTTCACTGGAACATCCTGCAGTTGAACAGTATCTGCAGGTGAATCAATCTGAGACTCAGCAGCGTCTGGAAGCTCAGATAAAAAGAGTTGACGAGATAGAAGCAAAGGGCCGGGCTGCAGGTGAAGAGGTGGCCCGACTTGAAACGCTTATCGAAGCAACGAACAAGAGCCTGGCTGAGATCGGCAGCAGGCTTGAGAAATGCCAGAGCGAATGGCAGGCCACTTGTGAAGGGTTGCGGGTCACCCTTGAGCTGAATAACCCTGAAGCAGTTTCTCACTGGATAGCCAGTCGTCAGGAGAAAGGGGAGAGGCTGAAGGCTTTAACTCAGCGGCTGGATGCACTGAACAAGGATATTCAACAGCATCAGCAGAAACTGGCAGAAGCCGCATCCCAGGCCGATGCTGCCCGACATAAACATGAGCTGGCAGAAACCAGGCAGAAGGAGCTGGATGGCAGGATTAAAGAGATCATCAGCCAGAGCAGGAGCGCCGCTTCTGAGTTGCAAAATGGTGAAGCTGCACTGTTGTCGGCTTTTGAATCTTTTTCTTTTGTATTGCCGGAGGTCGGTTTAACCCGGGAGTGGCTGAAAGAGAAACAGCTGCTCTGGAACCAGTGGCAGGATTACCAGAAGCAAAAGCAGGAAAAACAGCAGAAGCTGGATGTATTAAGCCAGGATATAGCTCTTGTTTCCCAGGATATTGAGCAGTTCAAAGGACAGAAAATCACTGTTGACAAGGGGCTGGGGGATCTGAAGCAAACTCTGCAAGCCTTAACGACTGAACGGCAGGCTCTGTTTGGTGATAAAGACAGTGCAGAACAGCGCAGAATTTTACTTGAAGCTGTCCGCCTGTCCGAAAAGTCTGTGCAGGATATAGCTGCTCAGAAAGAGTCTTTAACCAAACAGGCCAACCAGTTGAATGGTTCTGTTCAACAGCTGACCAAAACCATTTTGGAGCTGGAGCAGAGACAGGTTCAGGCGAAAAACAGCTGGGAAAAATCCCTTTCGGAAAGCCCTTTCAGTTCAGTTCAGAAGTTTGAGCAATCTCTGATTTCTGCAGAACAGCGTGTTGAGCTGGAACAGCTGAAGCTGCAACTGGATCAGGAACTGGCCAGTAACCGGGCTCTTTTGGAAAAAACACGGCAGGCATTCAGACAGCTGCAGGAAGAGCCGCTGACAGATGATTCTCTGGATGATATTCAGCAGGCTCTGACAGCACTTGAGAACAGACTGGAGCTGGCTACCCAGCGTAAAGGTGAAATCTTTAATGCTCTTAAGAGTGATCGGGATAAACGGATCGGCCAGAAGCAGCTACTGGAAGATATTAAAGTTCAGGAGCGAAAGCTTGAAGTCTGGGATCATCTCAACAGTCTGATTGGATCCGCCAAAGGCGATAAGTTCCGTAAATATGCCCAAGGGCTGACACTGGATCACTTGGTCTATCTGGCAAACAGTCAATTAGAGCGACTCCATGGCCGTTACCAGCTACGCCGCAGGGGTCATGAAGAGCTGAGCCTGGAAGTTTTGGATACCTGGCAGGGAGATACCACCCGAGATACCAAGACGCTGTCAGGGGGAGAGAGTTTCCTGGTCAGCCTGGCTCTGGCCTTAGCGCTGTCCGATCTGGTCAGCCACAAGACCCGGATTGACTCTCTGTTTCTGGATGAGGGCTTCGGGACTCTAGACCCTGAAACGCTGGAAACAGCTCTGGATGCTCTCGACAGTCTCAATGCCCGTGGCAAGATGGTGGGGGTTATTTCCCATGTGGAAGCACTGAAAGAGCGTATTCCTGTCCAGATAGGAGTGAGCAAGGAGCAGGGACTTGGCTACAGCCGATTAAGTTCCTGCTACAGATTCAGGCAGGAAAATCAGAGAGAGAAGACTGAAGCTGAACCTGTTGATTGACCCGACTCCAGAGACCGTGGTGAACGGTCTCGTAACAGGTTATCTAGATGGTCTGGACACCCGCTTGTACTTCCGGAGCACTGATGCAGGCCAGCAGGCTGAAAATAATGATTGTCAGAAGGGCGAACCCGGATCGTTTTATATGACTCATGGTTAAGACCGACCTGTCCGTTCGTAAGCAATTAGGCCACGGCAAAATGTGATTTTGTATACGGGCCTAGTCTAAAAAAGCAGGTGAATGCTAAGGAGTTTTTCAGGAAAAGTAATTCTAGTGTTTCTATTTTACGTAAATACCCTTACAATGCAGCCCTGTTCAGAATTCAAACAAAATATGGGTTGTTGGTAGTTTTTTTGGATGAATGGTGAAACCGCACTGAACGGGTATCCTGCTGAATAACAGGTTATTTGACAGACTGGATCACGATAAGTGATATCGGTCTGTTCCCGCCCTGCAGTTCTCTTTCAAGCCACCATGAGTGGACTGTGTACCCTTTGAGTACTATGTGACCATGGATAATATGAATCCTGCTACGTAATAGCTCCCCAGGCAACTTGAAGGTGTGGATGACTTATTTGACTGGAAGGAATCATTGCCAGATCAGACCCATGCATTTACCGGATGCCGGATATAAATAAAAGGGCTGGCACTATGAGTGAACTGAAAATTTTTAGTGAATACGGAGTCAAGAATCCTCTCCGGCACTACACGGTAAACAGTCAGATTCGTGAAGCCCTGCACGATGTCGGGGTGAGATTTGAACGCTGGGAAACCAGGGGTAACCTGGCAGCTGGCGCAGACAGTGAGCTGGTATTAAAAGCCTACAGTGAGCAGGTTGAACGGCTCATGACTGAAGAAGGTTATAAAACCGTTGATGTGCTCAGTGTTTGTCCTGATGATCCAGATAAAGAGAGGCTGCGTGAACAGTTTCTGCGGGAACATACCCACAGTGATGATGAGGTGCGGATATTTGTTGTCGGCAGCGGGCTGTTCACTCTGCATATTAACAATCTTGTTTATGATGTTCTGTGTGAGGAAGGGGATTTCCTGACAATACCTGCCGGTACACGGCACTGGTTTGATATGGGGCCCAATCCCAGCCTGATTACTATCCGCCTGTTTAATAACCCCGAGGGCTGGGTCGCAAATTACACCGGATCTCCTATTGCTGATCACTTTGGCCGGTTTCTGAACTGACAGAAACGGCCATCCTGCACTGTTATATTTTTAATACTGAAAAACATGCAATAATTTTGCAGCTGTCTCGCTGTGCGGGTTAGTATGATATCTATTCTGGGGCATACAGCGACCTTAGGGCATAAAATATCTATAGGGTAAAACACCCATAGAGAGTGCAAAGCACCCATAGGGCACAAGAGGCCCACTCAAAGCTGTTGTTCACTCATGGCTGTTGCGTCGTAAATAATAATGATAAAGGAAAGCAATAATGACTACTGTCCGCACAGGTCGTCGATACAGATCTGGTCGTGCTGAAAAGCATTATGATGTCGTTGTTATTGGCTCCGGTATTGGTGGTCTGACCACTGCAGCCCTGCTTTCCCTGCTGGGGAAAAAGGTCTGTGTTCTCGAACAGCACTATACTGCCGGCGGTTATACCCACGCCTATGAGCGCAATGGTTTTGAATGGGATGTGGGTGTTCACTATATCGGTGAAGTGCATAATCCCCATTCAACTCTGCGGCGGGTCTTTGATGTTGTCAGTCAGGAACGTTTGCAATGGGTGGAGATGGAGCCGGTGTATGACCGGATCTACCTTGGCAGTAAATCTTACGAGCTGGTGGCAGGCAGGGATAATTTTATCCAGACGCTTAAGCAGCGCTTTCCTGAGGAAGGCGAAGCCATAACCCGTTATGTTGAACTGATTCGGAAGATAAGCCACAGGACGCCCCGATTTTTTGCCGGTCAGGCCATGCCTCCTGCTCTTGCCAGGCTCTATAACCTGGTTCGGCCCTTATTGGTTCCCGCAGAATGCTTCGAAACAACCCGCAGGGTTCTTGAGAAACTGACCACTAACCAGGAACTGATTTCCGTGCTGACCGGGCAGTGGGGGGATTATGGTCTGCCTCCGGAAGAGAGTGCATTCCTGATGCATGCTCTGGTAGCCAAACATTATCTGGCTGGTGGCGCTTATCCTCTGGGGGGATCGTCGTCTATCGCCCGTTCTATTATTCCCACTATTCAATCTGGTGGTGGGGAAGTCTTCACATATGCAGAAGTTGAGCAGGTGCTGGTGAATAGTAACAGGGCTATTGGTGTACGCATGAGGGATGGCAGTGAGATCCGTGCCGACCAGGTGGTCAGTAATACGGGGGTTCTCACAACTTTCAACCGGCTGCTTCCGGATTCTGTAAGCAGCCGTATAGGTGCAGACAAATGGGTCACTGAACTTAAACACTCCAGTGCTCATATGTGTCTCTATGCCGGGTTTGATGGTACAGCCAAAGGACTGAATCTGGGCACTACGAATCTGTGGATCTATCCAGATGGGCACCATGAACTTAACCTGAAGCGATTTCTGGATGACCCAGAGCAGGAGTTCCCGCTGGTATATATCTCTTTCCCGTCGGCCAAGGATCAGGACTGGAATTATCGTTATCCGAACAAGTCTACAGTTGAGGTGGTTACAGTTGCCAATCGGGACTGGTTTGAAAGGTGGCAGGATTCAATCTGGAGTCAAAGAGGTGAAGATTACGAAGCTTTTAAAGAACAGTTTGCCCAGCGGCTGCTGGATATTCTCTTCCAGCACCGGCCTCAGCTCAGGGAGCGGTTGCTGTTCCATGAGCTGTCAACGCCACTTTCCACAGAGTGGTTCCAGAATAATGAGCGGGGAGAGATTTACGGTGTTGATCACGGTGTTGACAGGTTCCGCAAACCTTTCCTGCACCCGGTAACACCGGTGAAAGGACTGTATATGACCGGAGCCGATGTGATGACTGCCGGTGTTGGCGGAGCCATGATGGGAGGGGTTATGGCCGCTTCAGCCATGCAGGGACTTCGTGGGAAGGAGGTCTTCAAATTGCTGAAAAACTACCGGCCATTGAATACGGTTCCAGAGGCAGAAGAGAATCCGGTGGTCAGGATCAAGAAAGACAGGGCCGATTCTCCTGTTAGTGAGTCAATCGATTGAGGAAAGGGGGCGCTGATCTGATTCCGCTTATTGCATTAATCCAGCTTTATATGGTTGGCTACTTGTTTGCGGAAGGAAAATATTAAAATTGGGCAATTTATGCTTGTTTCCATGCAGTCCGATAATGTTCTTATTTGCTATTGTCTTTTGACAAACAGGGCACTTGAAAGGTAGTCTACTTATTATTTCTTCCCACTCTAGGGAGTGATTTTCTTTCACATGATAATGTCGTTGAACTCTATCATTAAATACTTTGTTGCAACCAAAAGTACAGGGATAGTTAGGGAAGGTGCGGCTACATTTCCTTTTTCTTGTTGTACCCCTTTGTATCAGTTGAATCTTTTTTGGAAAAATGGACTTATCCTCAGGTTTTCTAGAAAAGTTTGTCATGTCTATTGAAGTCGTATTTCTATTTGTAAAATTGTCTGTGTCTGTGTCTGTGTCTGTGTCTGTGTCTGTGTCTGTGTCTGTGTCTGTGTCTGTGTCTGTGTCTGTGTCTGTGTCTGTGTCAAACTTACGCGGTGAACTGGTTGTTTTGTAAGTGTCGTACTCATTCATAAATATTGCTGAACCAGCAGGAATATACGTTTCAGTCATGGAGTTATTAGTTGATACAGCAGGATAAATATGAGTAGGAGTGAGGTCATGACTGTTAGCAATATTTTCAAGTAAAAATATCTTATGCCTTTTTGGTTTTAAATCTACATATTCCGCAAGCCAGTTTAGAATTATTGATATCCCTTCGGAACCTCTTATTGTATTGGTGTTATTAAAGAATAAAAAAAATGGTTCATGAAAAAAAAGGCGATCATAAGAAAGTGAGCATGATTTGTTTAAATTTGCATCTTTTGGAGTTGATATGGAAAAAGAATGCTGCCCATAATTGATGATAAACAAATTACCCTGGGATGTGCTAAAGCTGCATAGAAAAAAAATGAGGATAAGTGTTCTAGCGAACATGCGAAGATGAAAAGTATTCAACAATTTTGAGTGTTGAAAATAGCAGGCAATTGAAGTTTTATGTATGAATGTTCTTTCATAATATTAAACAGTTAAATGACAAATGGTTTTAAGGGGCTACGCAGATCACAATACGATTTTCTGATATTGTTTCTCCTCCCCCGATACATTTGCAGCACGAAATTATCGGGGAAGGAATAGGTCACTTCAGGCATTGGTTGGCTTTGAGAGTCAGGCCGCTTCCGGGCCTGACTCCTGCCTGGCTTTCAGAACCGTCACTCCTGCTATTGCCAGAACAATGGAAATGACTGGATTGAGCAGGTTGAACAGGGCCCAAGGGGCGTAGTCAACTACCGCTATATCCAGCGTGGCCGAGTAGAACAGACCAGCAGTGGTCCAGGGAATCAGGCCGGTGGTTAATGTTGCGCCTTCTTCCAGGCAGCGGGACAACATGCTGTTATCCAGTTTATGTTGCCGAAACTTGTTCCGGAAAATCTGACCACCCATGATAATGGAAAGATAGGCTTCCCCCAGGCATATATTGGTGGCGATTCCGGTGACAATTGTTGTGGTAATCAGGGAGTAGGTCTGCCTGATACGCGCCAGCAATCCCTTCATCAGGGCCTGCATAATCCCCAGTTGCTGTAGAAGGCCACCAAGAGCCAAAGCAATCAGGGACAGTGACAGGGTCCACATCATGTTCATGATGCCACCACGGGTCAGCAGGTTATCAAGGTTCTCAATACCTGTCCTGCTTTGATAACCCTGCTGCAGGCTGTTCAGCACATCGGACAGAGCTGCACCTTGCAATGTTACGGCCAGAATACAGGCAATGGTGATGCTGACCAACATCACCAGCTCTGGAGCCATGCGCTTCTGGCTGAGAATCACCATGATCACCACCGGCAACAGAGCCCAGGGAGAGATAACAAACACTGACTCAAGGCCCTGTTGAATTTCTGTAACCGGTGCGCTGGACCACTCACCACCGGAAAAATTCATACCAATCCAGGTAAACAGTGCCAGAGCCAGAAGGTAGGAAGGCCCTGTGGTCAGAGACATGATGCGGATATGTTTATTAAGAGGTGTTTCGGCACTCATGGCGGCCAGGTTGGTTGTATCAGATACTGGTGACATCTTGTCACCAAAGCTGGCTCCAGAGACAATCATGCCGGCAATAATCGGCAAGGGAATATTGAGTGCTGAACCGATACCCAGCAGTACCACGCCTGCTGTTGCCACCGTCCCCCAGGCAGTGCCAGTGGACAAAGACATAACGCTGCAGAGCAGCAGGCCTAATGGTAGAAACCATTCCGGGGAAAGTATGGACAGGCCATAGTGAATCAATACTGCAACGGCACCACTCTCGATGAAACTGGCAATAACCAGCCCGATAAGCAGGAAGATATAGATAGCTCCCATGCCCTTGAGGATACCGTTGGTCATGGCCTGACGGATATCCGGGAAGCTTAAACCCAGCCGTGAACCGTGGATGCCTGTCCAGACCAGGGCGAGAAGCAGCAGGATATGCAGGCTGATATTAAACAGCATCAGCCCGGTTCCAATAATCAGCAGGATTCCACTGAAGCAGAAAATGGCCTGCAGGGTGGATGGGGAGGGTGCTTCCTGATGTTCAGACATATTATGTACTTCTTATATCTTTAAGTTTTGAACAGGTCGTGCACCGGACTTTGAAGGCGATGCTGGAGATGGAGCAGGACTTAGGTGAGGTCTATTGCCAGCCTGAGCCTGTCCTGGTGCTGAATTCCATTTTCAATAATGGGGTCTTTATAGTTATCAAGGAAATAGTTCTGGTTCACCTCAAAGACCCGGAACCCAGCCCTCTGATAAAACGTAAGCTGGTGGCCGAAGGTCCCCGTTCCCAGCTCTATGCGGCTGGCTCCCTGCTTCCGGGCAGAAACAAGAGTCTGTTTCAGTAGTTGTGAACCGAGTCCTTTGCCCTGACAGTTCGGATCTATGGCTATGTTCCAGAGTTCAAAGATATTTGAGCTAAGCGGACCGAAGACAGAGACTCCGGTAAGGTGATTATTCTGTTCGGCAATCAGGCAAGCTGAACTTTGCAGGTAAGCTTGAATGCTTCTTTCACAAGGGTCAGCCTCCAGCAAAAGATGCATGGGAGCCTGATCGGGGGATACGGCATAGATGTTCAATAAAGTCACTTTCGATTTGCCATGGAAAAGGCATTCCTGGTTCATGGCTGGTTGTTGATCAAAGTATTCTAATTTTTATCTTCCGGAATTGAAAACTCTGTCAGACAGCCTTCCGGGTTCTGGTGATGTGTTGATTCTCTCTGATACCAGCAGCTGGTTTCCCGTACCAGTTGCATACTGCTGAAAATGGAGTTCAGGCAGGGCTGGTAGACTGGCTGTGGGATAATGTCATCATCAGCAAAGGCGTCCAAAGTGTCACTCAGCTCGTCAAGAGTATCCATAATGAAATCCACCTGATAGAAAACGGTGTTACATTTGCGGTGGAGGTGAGAGAAATTGTTGGATCCAACATGAAAAGCAGTGGTAGGTAAAGCTATCTCCTGCCTGAGGTTTTTTATATAGGTCGAGAGCTCATCAAGCACCGCGTACATTTTGTTGATCAAATCTTGTTTGGTCATTGGTGTCCACCTGCTTAAAAGGCTTGATTATTGCCATAACGGGTTCAGTGAAAAAACAGATAACACATGCATACGCAATACTGCCTGTACTCTTTACGGGTAAACATAACAGAGGTTTGAAGTAAAAACTTCGTGATCAGGGAAACCGCATGAAAGCCCTTGGTATCACTGGTCTCAAGCCTTTTCTGTCTCAAAGACAGGTAATGGTGGACCACTCAAAACCAGTTCCAAATAATCAGCACTCATCATTGCACGTCTCATCTTTCTCTGGATACCACCTTTAAAGGTTTTTCATTTTTTTAGGACTTACGCATTGACAGCTTCCGCTAATTTTGGGAGGAGATAATCCTTACCTTTAGCAAAGCTGTCGATGAATGTCGCAACGACATCTTTGTATAGGTCTCTCTGATGCTGGTAAACATTAGAGATAACCTTGTCCGCACGCATCTTCTGTAGCTGAACAAAGCTGCAAATAGCAGCAAATATATGATTCCGGATGGGCTGCTCATTGCGAACCTGAAAGTGCTCAATATGACAGACCTGCTTGATAGCACGGTGATATTGCTCAATCTGCCAGTGCTGGTCATGAATCTGTAGGAAGTCCTTTCGAAGGAAGGTGCTGGTGTCGGTCTCCAGCAGGTAAACAACATAGTGGCGCTGCTGGTCTTTTAGTAGCGTCCGAAACAATTTGATTTTGCCAAAGTCCTTTAGCCACACATCCAGCCCGTTCTCCGGTATATCCAGATTTTGAACTTGTTGCCACTGGTCTTTTTCCAGTGAAACAGTTCGGTTTTTCTCAACAGCAAACATAAACCCGATCTGGTGGTTTTTTACCTTCTTCAAGTTAGGAGTACCGCTGTACCAGAAGTCACCGGTTACAAAAGAGGGCTGAAGGCCCCATGCCAACACCTCATCCAACATGTCACGGAAATAATCATTTTTTGTCTTGTTCTCAGATTTGTCATAGACCCTGTAGCTGACTGGCATATGACTTCCTGAGAGGTCGGTATAGTAGAGAGTGATGAGGTTGATACCTTTGACAGCTCTATGATGCTTACCTGACCAGAAGTGTCCAACAAGAGCCATATACTGGCTATATGGCTTGTCTAAAACGCTGTCATCAACGCTCAAGGTTCCACCTTTTAGGATCAGGCAACCCTTGACCTCATTGAAAAGATCAATGGTTTCAAAGTTTTCCCGATGCAAAAAGCGATTTGCGCTGTTGTGAGAAATGCCTGTTACCTCCGAAAGTCGAGTGCAAGTCGAGGATTTGGGTTCGTTGATGAAGACAAGCACGAGGTGGGCAAGAGAAACACGCAGAAGATAGAGCGAAAGAACCTGAATTTCAGAACGTGGATCAAGCGTCTGGCCCGTAAGACTATCTGTTTTTCCAAGTTAGAAAAGATGCACGATATTGTCATCGGAATGCTGATTAACAAGGTCGAGTTCAGTAGGGATATTTACGCATGAAATACACATTTGACCCACTACCCAAGCTTGATACTAAGCGCGTATTATTGGAAGTTTTCTATGATTTTTGGATTAACACACTCACGAAGGAATTTATTCATAGGAGCCATATCACCGGAGCTGTAGAACTCAAGCATTAACTGGTTGAACTCTTTCTGCCTTTTGGCTGGAACATTAATAATTGGGTAACCAGCTTCAAGAAGAATGCCATTCATCATGAACCTGCCTATGCGCTTATTCACATCCCAAAAGAGTTGTGCCCTTGCCATTCTCAGGAATGCAGTAATTGCTCGATCATAGATGTCACTGCATAAACTAACTTCTTTCTCAATCCCAGCCCAGACTTGTTCAAGTTCTTTAGGTGAAGGAGGTTCATAATCTGAACCACTGATAGTGACGTTGCCAGTGCGGAAAGCTCCCCACTCCAAAGCTTCTTCTTTACCAGCTATTTTATGAATATCTAAAGCTACTGGTTTAGAAAAAGAGAAGTTGTTTTTTAATACCAGTTCAAAGAGGTGTTTCCAAGCATCAGCCTGATTAAGAGCCATATTTTGATCGCTGATCTTGTGACCACCTACAGTTATCCCGTCCAGAAGCGTTTGTACTTCTGGCAAGGTCATAGCTACGCCTTCAAGATTCACTGCATCATAAACGAGGGAAGGAACATCACGAACGGCAAGCTGCTTGGCCATCGCAGGATTAGGCCTCATCCCCCAAACTGTGTCTTTTGCCGTTGTCATTTACATACCTCAAGAGCTCTAAGGAAATTCCCAACATTATATCCGGATGGACATTTCACGTCAT
>CBDEWF010000047.1:0-8857 GCA_965243775.1 Sansalvadorimonas sp. | reverse complement strand
GTCGAGAATCTTCTGCTTGGCGTAGCGGGGCAGGCCAATGGTATTCACGGTTTCAATAAAGTCTGCCGGTGCAAACCAGGTGCGGAAGATGCCGGTGCCTTCAGGGATAACAAAGGCTTCATCCGAAGCGATAAAAGGAATCCCTTCTACCTGACCGCGATACTCTTCCCAGTCAATATCACCGAACCGGAACCCGGCCTTGGGATCATTACGCAGCAGAGCGCTGTCCTGGAAACGGTGGTAGGCATCTTTGACACAGTCATGGCCAACCAGACCATCGTAGAAATCCGCACCACAGAAACCGCGCAGGCCAGAGTAGGGTTGTGCGCCCAGGGCATTGTCTACCTTGCGGCGTAGCTTGACGCAGTTATCCCTCACATCCAGTTCCACATTGGTGAACTCGTAGTCATGGGTCTGTTGCTCAACGCCAAACTCTTGGAACAGGTCATAGATCACAGTGCTGCCATCAGCATCCAGAATCAGCCCTTTGATGGCTCCCAAGCGCAGATGCTCCAGAGTCCACCTCGTGGTTGGCCGTCATATCCGTTAGACGCTGGTTTACTACACTGCGCACACCTTCCAAAGCACTGTCAGAACCAAATGCTCGAACATTGCGCACTTCATCTGCCAGAATGGTGCTGTCGTGAGGGATATGGGGAATCACAAAGCTGCGCACCTTGCGTTTACGGCTGCGGGCCTGGATGGCTGGAGCGCCACGTTCGGTTGTGGGCAGCAGTCGTAGTTCACCGTTACGGGACTCCACTACGGCAGTTGTGGTGTTGATCCCACTTTCGGTAAACAGCCCCAGCTCACCGATTCGGCCAGGCTTATAGGGCATATCGTTAATGGTGGCGGTCAGGCTGGTAAGACTGAACGCATCGTTATTGAAAATATCAAGCAGGCTCATCATTCAGTCTCCCTATTGCCGCAGGATAATATCGAGGGCGGCCAGCTCACTGACGGCGGTCGCCTTCTGTTCATTGGTGATGCCGTCTGGCCAGATCAGACGCTCCTGATCGACTTCTGCCAGCCGGGCAATCAGTACGCCTTCTCCACCGGTGGCATCGGTGGTTTTGTGATCCCAGATAATTCCGGCAGCCATTTGGGTGCCATCACTGGCATCCACATCCAGTGGTTTGTAGATATCATTGGCGGTGTCTTTCCCCATCACTGTGCCGGAGAACATGGTCAGGCTGGGAGCCAGTTCCACCAGCTCGCGGCTGATACTGAGGTTTCCTTCAGACAGCAGAAATTCGCCGGTATGAAACCGACTCAGTCATCACGGGCATGAGGGCATTCCTTTGCGTTGCTTAAAAAGAGAGGTCGATGTGAGCGCCAGTTCTCTAACTGGCCGATTTGAGTGAGCCGTTACGCTTTTGGTAAACAGCCTGGGTATCAATCAGTGGTTTGAGGGACTTGTTTTGCTGGTTGGGTGTCAGGGTGCTATCAATATCCTCCTGGTCCCCAGTCAGTTCATCAAAGAGCTCCGTTCTGACGGCTTCAACACTTTTGCCAGCCCGGATATATTCCGAAGCCTTATCAGAGTGAGCCGCTGCACAAAGTCCTTTAATAGTTTCACAGTCCGTCAGGCGTTGTTTTACATCGTCCTGTGAAGTTTTCTTGCGCAGGAACCCTTCAATCAGCTCCGGGTATCCTGCCTGATTGCACAGTTGAGCAACCTCCAGGGCTTCAACCTTGGCATTTGGAGTAGAAGCAATAGGTGGTGCCGAGTTGGGCTTTGGCATTAATGCTTTGGGTACATTTTGGAAGATAGAAAGATCCAGGCTGGCTGCCAACTGAACCGGTTGGTCAATAAAATCGACCAAGCCATGCTCATGTGCCTCTTTGGCGGTAAACCAGGTTTCACTGGCCATGAGTGGAGTAATATCTTCAAGAGGACTACCAGACTTTCCAGAGTAAGCCAGAGCAATGGCTTCCGTGGCTTTATCCAGCATATCTGCAGTGCGTCGCATATCTTCCGCTTCTCCACCCACCCAGCCAAGAGGGTTGTGGATCATCATCAGGGAGTTGTCAGCCATGGTAATAGTGTCACCGGCCATAGCAATCACACTGGCAATACTGGCGGCCAGCCCTTCAATACGGACATGGACATTGGCGGGGTGGTAACGCAGAGCGTTGTAGATGGCGATACCATCAAAGACTGAGCCTCCGGGACTGTTGATTCGCACTACCAGCTCATCACCATCAATCGCTTTCAGATTATGAACCAGCTCTTTGGCAGACAGCCCCTGCCAGTCACCAATCACATCATAAATCAGCAGTTCAGCAGGTTTGTCTTTCTGGTTCTTGAGGGTAAACCAGGGCTTATTGTTCCTTGTACTCATCCGGTTCGTCCCTTGCTGTCAAAGGAAGAGGGTTCGCTTATCCGGGCATCACTGTCGTATTGCAGATCCATCTGGTCAGCCCGGCGATTATCTGCAGAGATTTCATCATCCACCTGTTCACTGTCATACCCTTGCTCGGATACCACCTGCGAACGGGATTTGAAACCATTACGTACTGCCAGGCTCTGGGCCTGCATATCCTGTACGGGATGGATATAAGCCCAGCCATGGGGAATCCATTTCACCCGATGGTATTTGTTCTTTTGGGTAGCGTAATTAGGTGCCGAGATCGCACCAGATAGTACGGCCAGATCCAGCCAGCGGTTCCAGACAGGACGGCAAAGCTGGAACACAACCTGGTTATGCTGAATCTGTTGAATACGACGGCGAAATTCATTCAGCACAACGCGAAGTGCTCGATCACTGACGCCTTTCATATCCCCGGATAAAAGTTCAAAGGGAAGACCCATACCAGCAGCGGATGCCATCAACTGCTGACGCATAAAATCTGGATAGCCTGTAGCCGAACCCGGTGGAGTGTTGAAAATCCACTTCTTCACCGGGAGCCAATTCCTGAATGGTGCCGGGTTCCATGGTGACCATGGGAATATTTTCAAAATTGGTTTGAATGGTTTTCCCTGTTAAAGGATCAACACGTTCCTGTTCCGGATGGGGCTTGGTAATAAAGCCAGTAAAGAGATTGGCGATCTCCTGTCTGAGAAGCGTGGCATCATCAAACTTGTCCAGATGGAACATCCGGAGCAGTACACTGGCTAAAAGTGGCTGCCCCCGAAGTTGTCCTGGACGCAAAGGCTCATAAAGATGAAGTACTTCTGAAGCTGGAACACGGTGGAGATCAGCGGTTTCTATTGAGAACTGTTCGACTGGGTGGGAGCGGTGCATCCAGTAGGCAACCCGCTGACCAATCTTGTTAAACTCAATCCCGGCCCGAATGGTATGATCATTGGCCAGCTGGTCGTTGTAACCCCAGGGAACAAACTCAGCTTCCAGCACCTGAAGTTGAAGTGGAACAGAAAGATGATCTTCCGGCCTTCTTGGGCGCAGCCGGACAAAACACTCGCCCGCTTCAAGCATGGCCCTTGCAGCAAGCGACTGTTGACCATAGAAATCCAACACACCATCTGCATCGGATTCATCGGTCCAGTCCAGAAACAACTGCTGCAGTTCTTTACGAAACTGATCATCCATCGCTTCGCTTTTGGGTTTGATACCAGTACCAACAATATTGGCCACCAGCTTGGTAATCCCGGCCTGTGCCCAGGGATCATTGCGAAGGGCGGCCCGGCTGCGGTTGATCAGTGTGCCCAAGTCACCTGTTAGGCCGCTGGTTGGCCCGGTTGAGGGTGCCATCCAGCTAACAGCCCGGCGGCCATGGCCTGCTGAGGTATAGGAATAGTTGATCAGCTTTCTTAGTAGAAAGCCGGTGACCTTTTGCCGAATCCCCATCAAATGCCCTTACTACTGGCGATACCATACTGCCGAGGACGTCTGTTTTGTTTCACCAGCTCCTGCTCAATGGCTGTTAACCGTTTTTCCATTTCTGAAAAACTGTTGTACTCCACTTTCTGGCCGTCAAACTCAACGGTGCGGGTATCGCGCAGCAGCACGGCTCGCTTGAGGGCGATATATTCCTGCTCTGTAATCATGCTGTTCCTTGCTATCCGAGATAGGAGCTGCGGGACGAACGTCTTGGGCGAGGTTTTTGTTCTATCAGTGCTGCCGTTTCTGCCATGACATCGGGTTCTGGTCGCTGTTCTGCCAAACGCTCCAGATTTAGCCCGCGATGTTGCTGCAAAATCCTGACGGCTGTCAGGGCATAAACCCGGCAGTCCAAGGCTTCATTACGCTTCTTGCGGGCATCCCACTCAAAGTAAGCGACGCCTTTGCGATACTTGCGCACTTTCTCCTCAGCCGTGGCCTGTTTGAAATAATCTTCATCAAAACAGTCTTTGATGGGCCAGTGACAATAACCAAAGCCTGGTTCCAGAATTCGGTAACGCTGGTAGACCAGCTCCTTGGCAGTATCGGTGCCCACCAAAGTGAGATAGACACCTTTCTTGTTGCGGGTCTTGGGAAAGTTGGCAATGGGTTTACCAGCCTGACTGGCTCCCTTGATCGGAATCAGCCAATCAATACCCATTCTGCGGCTGAAGGCATAAACCTCGTCGGTATAATGACCACCAGAGTCCATACAGACCTGGGCGATATTCATCATCACACCATCTTCGCGCCTGTAGGATTGACGAAACTTCTCGGCAATGACATTCCAGATCTCTGGCCGGGAAAGATCACCATAGAGTCGGTAATATTCAATAGACCAGCTTTCCTCACCTGCTCCCCAGCCCACCACTTCAAACTCAATCCGGTCATCCTGGACATCAACACCGCAGGTTAATACCTCTGCCGACCAGGGTACTTCAGCAGGATAGTGTTCACGGCGCTGGTACAGCAGCTCATGGTCAACGGTTTCACCCTGTTCCTGCCAGGTCTGGCCAAGTACCGTATTGGTCCAGTCTTTTAGAAGCACCGAATCATTCTTGGCGGCTAGAAAGTCAGCCACAGCATCCCGCCAACTGTACCAGCCGTTGGGACTGTAGAGCGAGCTCAAATGAAAGCCTGCTACTTTGCCATCAGCATCGGAATTCAATGACACCCATTTGCCATCTTCCAGAAGCTTGGGTTTGTCGTGCTCCTTCATCTGGAATTTGCAGGAAACACATTCAAAGCTGGCTGTATCCGGATCATTATCCTTGAAGCGAATTTGCTGCCATTCAATTGGCTGGTAATGGCCGCAATTTGTGCAGGGCACCTGGTACTGACGCTGGTCTGAGTTCTCGTAACCAGTTTCGATTTTGCTGGCCCCTGCAATATTGGGCGTTGAAACCATCAGAATTTTTCTGTTTCGGGAGAACGTCGCTGTCCGCTTGATGGCAAGATTTATCGGGCTGCCTTCACCACCCACATCATCGTCATAGGCATCGACTTCATCCAGAAACAGAAACCGGGCAGGCATGGAGCGGAGCCCTGTGGCCGAGTTAGCTCCGGCAATAATCAGCACACCATTAGGAAATTCTTTGACTAGCTGGGTATTGCCGGAATCTCTTGAGCGGGAATCTTTCACCCGTTCCTGCAGAATTGGCATCTCCTCAATCATGGGGGCAATGCGCTGCTTTGAGGTTCGCTTGGCCATATCCAGAGTGGGCAACACATACATCATCGGTCCCGGGGTATGGTGAATGACATAGCCCAGCCAGTTATTGCCACACTCTGTGCCACCGACCTGGGCACCTTTCATAAAGACGACATGTTCAACCGGAGAAGTAGGTGACAGGCAATCCATAATCTCTTTCAGGTAAGGCGTTCGTGCTGTGCGCCAGCGACCTGCTTCCTTGGCGGCTTTCATGGGCAGGATGCGATGCTCATCGGCCCACTCAGACACAGTCAGGCGCGTATCAGGCCGAAGACCTGACAGAAATCCTTCAAGGTAATGTTGTTTCATGGAGTGTCCGTGCCTGATTTGTCACGGAGAGACAAGATAATGCAGAAAAACGGTTAGATCAGGACGTCATCAAACCAGCTTTCATCCACTTCTCGATCTGCCTGCAGAAAACAGTGTGTCACTCTACAAAAACACTCGGCCTCAATGGCATATCGACCGGTACTTCCTTCCGAAATCAACAGCTTTCCCCAATGCAGTTTCATATCTGGAATATCTGTCTGGAAGTCATGGTCGCGGAGGTGGCAACCCGCAACACTGACACCGGAGTCGATGGCTCGTTTAGCTGCCAATAACCGCTGAAACGAAGCCGGTACCAAGCTCACTGTCAGGTGTGAAGGCAGAGCACCCGTTTTCGGATTGACTACACCATGAATACTGACGACATTGAAATTAATCTGACAACAAGTGGTCTGATCATACTTGCGCTGCTTTTTGTCTTCCTGTTCTTTTTGACTATCCATATTCCTATTCCCAACATCCTTTTTCTTCATTTAGTTTGGAGAGGCTGTCAGGATAGTCAAGCGCCCGTTGATTCTGAAAGAGATTGCAGAGCGGCTTCGATTTCATTGTAGAGTTTTATTCTAACCTGACTCGGATCGTTTTCTGCGGCCAGGATGTCTGCCATACGATCAGGAATACCCAGCAGGGCATCCCGCACCAGACGACCGGTTTGAAATGCTTCTTCTCTAACTTTCCTGGCATCCACCAGTTGCTTTTCCCGCTCCTCATAATCCAGCTTGGCCATCTTGGCCTTGTAGGCTTCCCGCATAGTGCGGGCCGAAGCGTAATCCACAGCTTTGCGGCTATCTGTAGGCGCTGTTGAGGCTGGAATCGGTGTACGACCTTGGACTGGCTTGTCCCTCAGAGCTGTTGATGGTTCTGCCAGCTGATCTATGGCTCTTTTTGCGGCCACTGGGTCGATTTTCCCGCCTTCCAGTTTGATCCGGCCCTGCTTGACCAGCTTGGCCACATATTGCTTGGACCAGCCGTTACGGCGGGCAAATTCGGCCTGTGAAACCCGCTCGCCAGCCATATGTCGTCCTATTTATAACTCATTGATTATTAATGGAAAAAATAACTTGATAAGTGCCCGGAACAGAGCCTGAATGGAGGGACAACAAGCCAATAATCACATGTTCGGAGGCCCTCAATGAATAGATCCAGACCCAGCCCCCCAGGACGTCCTGAAGGAGAAACGGATCAAGATTGACCAGCTGATTCAATTGGTCAGGAAACAGGCTGACCGACACGTTGATCTTGCCCACGGGCAATGCCACTGGGGTCATGTCGGCAACCTGAACCATATGATCGAACATCTCGAATACGCGCTCGGGATTGAGCGTGCCTAACCCAACCGAAGCAAAGGAGAAATGCCATGAAAAATAAAGCACTGACCCAAACCCAGGAGAAGGTTCTAAAGCTTGGCCACGATAAAGGCAACTTCACTGCTCAGGATCTGCCACTGAACGGAGGTGCCCGGAAGAAAGTGATCGACAGCCTGCTGAACAGGGAATTGATTAAACCGATTAACCGTAGGGGAGAATGGTTCGACTATGCACTTACACCTGCAGGCCGTCAGGCTATCGGGATAGAGGAGCCTGACGCCTCAGAAAAAACCGACAAACCCAAAAGCAAAACCCGCCCCGGCAGTAAGCTGTATCAGGTAATCCAGATGCTGAACCGCCCGGAAGGAGCCACCATTCCACAAATGATGAAGCAGACCGGGTGGCAACAGCATACGGTGCGCGGCACCCTGGCCGGAGCCTTGAAAAAACGACTGGGGCTGACCATTGAGTCGGAAAAGCCGGACGGTAAGGATCGTGTCTACCGGATTACTGCCGGGCTGGAGACGGCCTGATGTCAGAAAACCCTAACTATCGAGCCGGTGAGATTCCGGTTCTTTTAATTCTGCCACTGACTAATGGCCATTTGATGATCAGCCGGGTCAACCGAACTGATAACCGGACTCTGGCCATACTCAACAAATGGTATCCACTTTTTTTTGATGCACTTGCACTTTTGCAAAAGGGAAGCCTGGATTATGTAGCTGGCCGTGGCGTTGTGGCTCTGCATCGAGACTGGGGTGAACCCTGGCAGGAACATCAGCCTCGCTTCTACCGCTCCCCCAATGAGATGGCTCGCCTTGCTCGGGAGCAGAAAATCTCCCGCCTATTCTGGCATTCGTTGGCCACGGAGGAGGCAGGGAAAAGTCAACCTGAGGGTCAACCACGAGAGGTCAACCAGGTTGACCATTCCCAAGGGCTGGAGTGAACTCTGGTTGACCCGCTAACTGATTGTTATTACTGAGTTTGTGACAAGAAAGTCAACCAAAAGGTCAACCAGAGTCAACCCCGATTTTTGCTCTGTCGCTAGCGAAATCTCGCGGTGCGTGATACCCGCAGTCTGAATCCCTGTCCAGGGTCCCCGGCTGCCCTGTGTCCTGGGGCGCAGGACAACTGGTTCATTTAATACCCTTAGCCTCTGTAAAAGACAGAGCTTCTTTCAACGCTGTATTCAGATCCTTCGGCTTGTTACAAGCCTTTAAGAAACTCTCGAATTCTTTTTCTGACAGAGATATAGACTCCTGCACATCTTGATTTAGCATCATCAACAGTTCATCAGAGCTTTGGTTCTCTCCAAATGTAGACATGATCAATCATCTCCAGCGATCTATGGCCACAGATTATTAATAATTAGCGCTGAAATCCACGTACAACCTTCTCAACCCCACGACTGGCGATATAGCCTCCAATCCCCAGCTGTACGATTCCAAGCAGCTTCAGTTCCAAGGCTTCACTAAGGTCAGGTGACGCCCACCCCATCCAACGGCAAACAATCAGAGCCGTAAAAGTTACCATCACCAGTGGCCGCCAGGTTCTTTGCAGCCAGCTTTCACCCTGGGCTTCAGCTTTGATCACGCCCGCCTGCTGAGCCAGTTCATCCAGCTCTCCGTTGATCATCATCTCGGTCAGGGCGGTTTTGGCTTCCAGAG
>CBDEWF010000046.1:0-4926 GCA_965243775.1 Sansalvadorimonas sp. | reverse complement strand
CCCTTCCCAGTTATCGCCATCGGAAGCCTGAGCGACGTAGATGTTCCAGTCAGTTGGACTGAAACGGTCTTCTATTACTTTGCCCGTCAGTTCTAGCGCGCTAGACACAATGGTGCCACCGGTCTCCCGGGAGTAGAAAAAGTCATCTTCATCTACCTCTTTGGCTGCGGTGTGATGACGAATAAAGACTACTTCGATCTCTTTATAACTGCGCTGCAGAAAGAGGTAGAGAAGAATAAAAAAGCGTTTGGCCATCTCTTTGATTTCTTGTGTCATGGAGCCGGACACATCCATTACACAAAACATCACAGCTTTATTGCTGGGAGAAGGTACTTTGACCATGTTGTTATATTTCAGGTCAAAGTCATCAATAAACGGCAGTTTTTTCAGCTTTACATTGAGCTCCCGAATACGTTCACGGAGCGCCTCAACTTTCTCATGATCCGTTTCATCGGGGCTGACTTCCATTTCCCGCAACTCTTTTTTCAGCTTGCGGATTTCCCGGCGATCACCACCTGAAAGTGCAATTCTCCGAGCATGGGCAGAGCGTAGTGAACGAATAATGTTAAGTCTGTCCGGAGAGCCAGCAGAAGTAAAACCCGCCTGACGCATTTCAAATTCATTCATATCCTGCAACTGCTTACGCACCAGGTTGGGCAGCTCCAGGTTATCAAACATGTATTCCAGAAATTCGTCATGATTAATCTGGAAGGTAAATTCATCCATACCCTCGCCACTGTCGCTGGCTTTGCCCTGACCACTGCCAGAACCTCCGCCACCCTTGGGGCGTTTGATACGATCACCGGCGGTGTATTCCTTATTTCCCGGATGAACTTGCTTGTGGTGTCCACCCTGCCCATGACGAAAAGAGGGTTCAGAAAGATCTTTAGTCGGAATGGTGACTTCGCTGCCGGACTCTACATCGGTAATGGAGCGTTTGTTCGCGGCTTCAGAAACCGCCTTTTTTATGTGTTTTTTATATCGATCGAGAAAACGCTGGCGATTCACGGTGCTTTTATTTTTACCATTCAATCGCCGGTCAATAATAATACTCATAAAAAACACTCCCTGTTTTTTACAGAAAGCCCAGCCTCAAAAAAGAAGCTGAGCTTTATTTGTTGTGTAAATTTTCAGGATTGAAAACTTACTGAGATTTGCGAACCCGGATATACCACTCTGCCAGCAGGCGAACCTGCTTTTCGGTATAGCCCCGCTCAACCATGCGCTTCACAAATTCATTGTGCTTCTTCTGGTCGTCGTGGCTGCCCTTGGCATTGAACGAAATCACCGGCAGAAGATCTTCGGTGTTGGCAAACATCTTTTTCTCAATCACCGTCCGCATTTTCTGGTAACTGAGCCAGCTTGGATTTTCACCGTTGTTGCCGGCTCTGGCACGCAGTACGAAGTTCACTACCTCATTACGGAAATCTTTTGGATTGGCGATACTGGCTGTTTTTTCAATTTTCTCCAGCTCATCATTGATGGCGGAGCGATCCAGAATTTCGCCAGTTTGCGGGTCACGATATTCCTGATCCTGAATCCAGAAATCGGCAAAGGTAATGTACCGGTCAAACAGATCCTGACCATACTCTGAATAGGATTCCAGATAAGCTGTCTGGATTTCCTTACCCAGAGAATCTACATACTTGGGCGCAAGAAACTCTTTGATATAACGCAGGTACCGTTCGTGCAGTTCCTGGGGGTACTGTTGCTGTTCGATCTGATGTTCCAGCACATAGAGCATATGAACCGGGTTAGCAGCAATTTCAGAAGAGTCAAAATTGAAAACTTTGGAAAGAATCTTGAAGGCAAAGCGGGTGGACAAACCTTCCATACCCTCGTTCACACCGGCTTTGTCTTTGTATTCCTGCAACGACTTGGCATTGGGGTCGGTGTCTTTCAGGTTTTCACCGTTATAAATCCGCATCTTGGAGAAAACATTGGAGTTCTCTGGCTCCTTGATACGAGAAAGAACCGTGAACTTGGCCAGCATATCCAGAGTGCCTGGAGCGCAGGGCGCACCTTTGAGGGAACTGTGAGCCAATAGTTTGTCGTAGATTTTGATTTCTTCATCAATGCGGGTGCAGTAGGGCACTTTGACAATATTAACCCGGTCGATAAAGGCTTCGTTGGTTTTATTATTTCTGAAGCTTTGCCACTCGGATTCGTTAGAGTGCGCCAGAAGAATACCGCTGTACGGAATAGCCCCCATGCCTTCGGTGCTGTTGTAGTTACCTTCCTGAGTGGCTGTGAGCAGAGGGTGCAAAACCTTGATGGGTGCTTTGAACATCTCTACAAACTCCATCATGCCCTGGTTTGCCCGACAGAGTGCGCCGGAGAAACTATAGGCATCAGGGTCATCCTGTGAATATTCTTCCAGCTGACGAATATCGACCTTACCTACAAGACTGGAAATATCCTGATTATTTTCGTCACCCGGCTCAGTTTTAGCGATGGCAATCTGATTAAGAATATCTGGATAAAGTTTGACGACTCTGAACTGGGTTATATCGCCACCATATTCATTCAGCCGTTTAACAGCCCAGGGCGACATAACGCCACCCAGATAACGCTGGGGAATGCCATACTCTTCTTCCAGAATCCGACCATCTTCCTGTGGGTTAAACAAATTAAGTGGAGATTCAAAAACCGGAGAGCCTTTGATGGCATAAAAAGGCACTTTCTGCATCAGGGCTTTAAGACGTTCAGCCAGAGAAGACTTACCACCACCCACGGGACCCAGCAAATACAGAATCTGTTTCTTTTCTTCCAGCCCTTGTGCGGCATGGCGGAAATAGGAAACGATCTGTTCAATGGCATCTTCCATGCCATAAAACTCTTCAAAAGTCGGATAGCGTTTGATCAGCTTGTTGGAAAAAATCCGGCTCAGACGTAGATCTCTGGAAGTGTCCACCACTTCCGGCTCACCAATAGCTTGAAGCATACGCTCAGCGGCATTGGCATAAGCCATGTTGTCTTGTTTACATAAATCGAGGTATTCCTGAAGGGACAGTTCTTCTTGCTGGGTGGATTTGAAGCGTTGTTGATAACTATTAAAGATGTCCATGTCTTCGCCGTCCTGCCTTATTATTTTTATTTGCGGGCAGTTGCCTGCTGCCGTCCAATAGGCGTCGGATCACATAGTGAATTTATCGGCAATCTCTCAACCCAGCGCCATACTTCTCAAATGAGTATTAAACAATATGCACTGAATTACTGTGCGCCATTTAAAAAGGGCACACAGCAATTCGAGCCTATAAAACTAATAATGTGGATTTTTGCCTACTTCTGCAACAACTGAATCATGGAATGCAGAAATCTTGTGGCTTCACCGCCGGTCACTGCCCTGTGATCAAATGAAAGAGATATCGGGATTACACGACGGCTTCCTGGTTTGCCATTAATGCTGATGACCTGCTCTTTAATCACCCCCACACCAACAATGCAAACCATTGGAGGCACTACTATAGGTGTGGCGTATTGCCCGGCAAATACACCAAAATTACTCAGGGTAATTGATGCACCCTGAAGTTCTGAGTTTGGCAGGCTTCTCTCTTTAACCGCACTGCGCAGTTCGTTAATTTTATTACGTAATTGTTTTTTATTCAGTGACTCAGCTTCTTTGATTACCGGCACAAAAAGCCCCTGATCGCTATCCACTGCCAAACCCAGATTGACAGAATTATGCACCTGCCGACTCATGCTTGCTCCATCAAACCAGGCATTAAGAGCAGGCTCCTGTTTGCAGGCTCCGGTAATCGCCTGAATCAGCCGAACGGTAATATCTTCTTTATCAGACCCAGTGATGAATATCCACATCGTCAAAGAGAGTCACAGGCACTACCGATGTGTGGGACTCGGTCATGGTTCGAGCCATATGCTTGCGCACACCCTTCAGAGGCTCAGGATTTTCGAGAGAATAACTGACGGTGTCGCTGACGGGTTGTCTTGCTTTGGGTAAGTCGCCCAGATTCATATTCAGCTGTTGTGCCAGAGACTGAATATTGGCTTTGGGTGTGGATAAGGTTTCTGCTGAATCAGGTGCGGCACCAATAAAAAACTGATCCTCATCGGCTGGTTTTTCATCCTGTACCAATTTGCCTACTACTGTTCCGGTATCTTCCTGATCAGATACAAATTCCACCAGAGGTTCTCCGGTGAGAATGGTATCGCCTTCTTTGCCAAAGAGTTTGGCAATTACACCACTGCATGGCGCCGGAACTTCTACAATGGCCTTGGCAGTTTCTACCGAAACCATGATCTGATCTTCTTTTACACTGTCGCCTTCTTTAACATGCCATTCCACAATATCAGCTTCAGGTATGCCTTCTCCCAGATCGGGAAGATTAAAGAAACGCATAATAAACTCCTTTTATTGATACGCCAGAGTGCGGATAGCGGCTTTAATAATATCTTCGGTTTGGGGCAGGTAATGATCTTCCATCCGATAGTAAGGCATGGTGGTATCAAATCCGGTGACCCGCTCAACCGGGGCTTTCAGATCAGCAAAAGCTTTTTCATTCAGTTGTGCGGCAATCTCTGCACCTACGCCAAAACTGCGACAGGCTTCATGGACAATGACGCAGCGTCCGGTTTTATGAACTGAGGTGAGAATGGTTGCCATATCCAGAGGTTTGATAGTGGCAAGGTCAATCACCTCGGCGGAAACGCCATGTTTTTCCAGCATATTGGCTGCTTCAAGGGTTTCCCGAACAGAGGCTCCCCAGCTTACCAGTGTCACATCCCGACCGGCTTTCAGGGTGAAACAGGTATCCAGTGGAAGCACGTCTGTGGTTTCGTCGATCTTTTGTTTGCTGGCTCGGTAGATACGTTTGGGTTCCAGAAAAATGACCGGATCCGGATCCCTGATAGCCGCTCTGAGTAACCCATAAGCTCTTACCGGAGAAGATGGAATCACAACTCGTA
>CBDEWF010000045.1:0-2221 GCA_965243775.1 Sansalvadorimonas sp. | reverse complement strand
CGCTAGTACCAGCAGTAACATTGCCTGTGGCATAGCTGTTATGGATACTAATGATACTAGTGGTAATCACATTGCCCACCAGGCCCCCGCCGCTAGTACCAGCAGTAACATTGCCTGTGGCATAGCTGTTATGGATACTAGTATTATTGCCAATTATCTCCCCCACCAAGCCGCCGGCGGTGTTACTACTACTACTAAAGCTGACTGTGGCATAGCTATTGCTGACACCAGCGTTATTGCCAACTATCCCCCCCACCAAGCCGCCGGCGGTGTTACTACTACTACTAAAGCTGACTGTGGCATAGCTGTTACTGATACCAGCACTATCGCCAACGATCCCTCCTACCAGACCGCCGAGGACGAAAATAGTAGTAAAGCTGCCCGTCACACCAGCACTTACGATTCTGCCTCCATTCATCGTTCCCACTATGCCACCGGTAAAACTATTGTCAGCACTAACATTAATAATATATACGTTGTTCAGGGACAGGTTCTGGATCGTGGCCCCAGCCGTATAGCCAAACAAGCCGCTATGGTTCGTGTCTGTCCTGTAATACAAATTGCTGATGCTGTGTCCGTTGCCCTCCAGAATGCCCGTGAATCTATCGGCGTTAGTCCCCACCGGCACCCAGACATCCTGCCCTGCGCCGCAGTCATCAGCGTTGCTGCCACCACCTGTCGTCAGGTCAGCACCATTGCTGCCGTCGTAATTGGGACAGCTGGCGTTTGCGTCAATGTCAGCGGCCAACTCGTAGCCGCAAAGAAAGATGCCAGAGTCGGCACTGGTTTCATCAGGGCAGAGAGTCGTGGCGATTTTGGGCGCACCCCTCGTATCGCCCTCGTTGCCGGTGTCGTCGGCCTCCTCGTCGTCATAGCTTGCCCCAGCAAGATCATGGCGCATGTTTTGGAGCTGCTCGTAAGTGGCGAGCTCGATCAGCCCGTCGTTATCCTTGTCTACGTCCTCGCTGTTCTTGCAGCCGTCATCATCCGGGTCGGCGGTATCAGCACCATCGGCGCCACTGGCGGCGTTCAGCAAACCCACCGGGCAGCCATCCATTGCATCAGCCACGCCGTCGTTATCGTCGTCTGTATCGCAGGCGTTGCCCTCACTGTCGCTGTCTGTGTTGGTCTGGTCGGCATTGGCTACGGCAGGGCAGTTGTCATCGTTATCGGCAATGCCATCGCTATCGCCGTCTGCCTCACAGGTGGGCCTGGTGTCGGGCTTGATCTCGCCATCCGGGCAGGTAGTGACGCAGGCTGTGCGCTCAGCGTTGGGGAACTGCGGCACCGTGCAGGCCTCGCACTGCCCATTGGTCAGCACCTGGTTGCCTGTGCAGGTGGGTTTTGTGCCGGGTGGTTCGGCTTTGCTTTTCTTGCTCCCGCAGAAGGTCAGGCTGAAACATAATAAGACGACCAGCCCAGGAAGGATTACATCAGAGTATCTATGTATGTGCATGGGGGGTACTGCCATGATCCATCCTCCTTTCTGTAAAAACAGGTTATTTTCTTGAAATTCACATTATCCTCCTCAAAATAAGCGTGAAAAATCTTTTTTTGATGTTCTCATCAACCTTTTTAACACTATATAAGCATAGCTGCTCAGAATGTCAAGCAAAAAATATTTTGGGGATACGCTGCCGTTCACCGACAGACAGGTTTGCCTTCTTCTAAAAAAGCCAGTATCTCGTAATGAGATGTCCAGGGGAAAAAATCCAGAAGTTTCAATGTTTTTACTTTATACCCCAGCTCTGAAAAGACATGCAGATCTCTTGCCATGGTAGCCCCATTGCAAGAGGAGTAAATAACAGAAACTTTCTCATGTTTTGAAGGGAGGATGTTCTGGAACAAATACCTTATTTGATCGGGTGGCAACCCTGATCTTGGCGGATTCAGGATCAAAACATTGGGATCAAAATCAAGTATCTTATTTCTTTCAGCCAAAGGAAGTTTCTCAATAAAGTTCAGGTCGTGTTGAATATAATGCCTATTGAAAAAGGCAAAATTCTCTGGAGCAGGTATTCTGCTGTTTTTAATTTTTGTATTCAAAACGGCTTCAAGATCTAATCTATCGATCCCTATACTCTTCAGAGGGGTATCCAAGGAAAGTATCTTACTGATGAAACCAAAACCAGAGAATAATTCTAAAATTCTAAGGCCCCGGGTGCTGAAGACTTTGAGGAATTTCCTGATTTCAGCAAGCCAGATGGGAACAATATCTGAG
>CBDEWF010000044.1:0-5131 GCA_965243775.1 Sansalvadorimonas sp. | reverse complement strand
CACAGCCGAAAAATCACAGACAACCGACGTCCAAATCCGAACCGTTGGCAAAAGCCTGGGTAAATTATTACCGTGATGAAATCATGCCAGAACACCCCTGTACCGATGTGGGAAGGATTAATCTCCCTGTTTGAGCATGACCGGGCACACTACAGCAAAATGATCGCCACACTGCTGCCTATCCTGGGAATGTTGACCGGAGGCGCTCTGGCAGAGCTGCTGTCGCCTGATCCCACTGATATTAACGACAACAGAGTCTGTACCCAGACCACAACACTGATTGAACAACAGAAAGTCATGTACTTCGGACTGGATTCCCTGAGCGACCCGATGGTGGGTAAAATCCATTGGACAGCTGTTGCTGGCCGATCTTTCGGCAGTGGCCGGAGGTCGTTACAACTACTCATCACGAGAAGCTGAACAGCCAGATAAACCCATCAACCTGTTTGTAGACGAAGCCGCTGAAGTCCTTTGCCCGCAACTGCTGTCGCTGTTGAACAAAGGCCGTGGCGCAAAATTCCGCTGCTATGTCGCCACCCAGACACTGGCGGACTTTGAAGCTCAGTTAGGTTCTCAAGCCGCCGCACAGCAGTTTATTGACAACTGCAACCATCTGATCTGCCTGCGAACACAGAACCCTGGAACACAGAAGTTTATTACCGATAAACTGCCACCTGTTCGCTACCGCTACTTTATTCGCAATCAGGGCATCAGCACTGACGCAAACCGACCTATGGCGTTCACCGGCAACCTCAGCGAACAACAGCTGGAAGAAACCGGCGACCTGTTTCCACCTCAGTTACTGGGCGAGCTGCCTAATCTTGAGTACATAGCACGACTGGGCGGTGGTCGTTTACTGAAAGCAAGGATTCCGATTCTTACTGAACCACGACACTGAAATCCTCTCAAAACCTTTTCCTAACCATGAACAAGCAACAAAAACCAACCAGCCCTGTGATGATCTGGTGTTGCGGTCTTGTCCTGATTCTTGTGTGGCTGGCGGTATCCGGTCAGACCATGAGCCAGCATCTGCACAAAGAACATCAAGGTTATTCAACGACTCTGGGTAAAGGGACTGGGCAATGGATCATTCAGCATGGCTCACAGCTCTACCGCTCAACCATGATGGATACCGGGTTTCAACGATTCCTGATGAAGCACACCACACCAGATGGCCAGATGGGTGAAGGCCTTGTCAGGGTCATTCTGTTTTTCAAAGGTGTGGTGAAAAATGGGCTGATTTTGATGCTGCAAATGTCAGAACGTCTGGCACTGTTAATCGTGTGTTTACCCTTCTGGGGGCTGGTGTTACTGGCAGCCGTAGCCGATGGCTGTCTGATCCGGAAAATCCGCTACCACGACTTTCATTACACCAGCCCTTTGCAAAATATCTGGAGCCGACGGCTGTGCCAATGGATACCCGGATTATTCCTGTATCTGGTGATCGTGCCACTCCCGTTTCCGGCGTGGCTGATTCCGGCCATGGCACTGATGACATCGGTCTGCATCGGTTGGTGGACAGCGAACTGGCAGAAGAAAGTATAAATGCGCTGTCTTCTTTTGCTTTTGGCACTATCAGCCGATTCTGCCTGTACTGATGAACGCTGGTTTAGTCGTCACTCTGAAGGATGGTTCTGGTATGAGCCACTTAAGGATAAAGAGCCTGTTGATGAAGAAACGCCGGAGCCAATAACAATTACGCCTCAACAAACATTGCCAGCCGCATGGATCAGGAAAAATATTGGTCAGTATCTGGACAAAGCCATTGATCATCCCACCAAAGAAAATGTCAGCAACTACTTGTACTTAGACCGTCTTGTAAAAGAAAAAGGTGAACAGTTTGCCCGAGTGGGCAAGCAGGTGATTGAAAGTGATCCCATGCTGGATGAAAACGTCCGTCGTCCGATATCGCCTGCCGCTGCAAGGATTAAAGATGATATGGCGCATCAGGCCAAAGAAGCCGCTCTGAAAAAAGTCGCCAAGATTGCGGGGCTGGTTTTCTACTACCGAGGCAACTGCAAACTCTGCCATCTGCAAGCCCAGTCAGTACAACTGATGAAAGAACTTTACGGTTTTGAGCTGTTTCCATTTTCAACGGATGGAATCCTGATTCCTCAACTGTCCGACAGCAGAATCGAGCTATCACCACATCCCGCATTGAACATACAGGCTTATCCTGCCCTCTATTTGATGCAGCCACCGGATAATATTGTGCTCCTGCGTCAGGGCGGTCTCTCCTTCACAGACTTGGGCGATCGCATTATCAGTGTCTCAGCGCAGCAGAAATGGATAAGTCAGCAAGAGTTCAGCAATACGAACATCAATTTTGAGCCATGGGGCAACATCCAGGTATCTCCTTAACCCTTACTCCATCAGGGGACAAGCTCTCTGACAAAGGTCAGGTCGGGTATATCAAACTTTTTGTTTCAACGGTGCCAACATGAGTCAGAAATGGGTGCGATTGAAAAAATACTGTGAAGATTCTGGGGAACCAGACAGAACCGTAATGAAGAAACTGGAAGGCGGCTACTACAGGTTGGGTATCCACCTGAAGAAAGACCCCGCTGTCAATTGTTGGTGGGTAAATACAGAGGCGGTAGACGAATGGCTGGACAAAGCAATTACCCGGGGGTAGAAGTCAGAGGCAAGTCGCTTCGTATCAATTTTCAGTGGCGTGGTAAAACCCGTAAAGTTCGGGTGCCTGGTATCCCTGTAAACGATAAAGGCATTAAACAAGCTGCGGCACTTCGAGAAATTATCAAGGCAGAAATTGACACCGGACAATTTGACTGGTCTCGCCACTTTCCTAATCATCCTCTTGCCGAAACAGAAACTGCACATCCGGCAGATTATACTGTTGCTGATCTGCTGAACGACTGGTTTTAAAGATCAGGAAGGAATTCTGTCACCCAACTATGAACACAACAGCCAATGGAAAATTAATAGCGTGCTCATTCCTGCATTTGGTCACTTGCCTTTAAGTGTTCTGAACTCAGGTCATATCAGGAACTGGGCAAAAAAAATGACCGTCAGCAGAAATACCGTAAAGAATTATCTCGCACCGCTCAGAGCAGCCATCAGGGAAGCTCTGGATGATAAAAAGCTCTCGAAGAACCCTTTAGATGACCTTCGATTACCCAAGGAAAAACGCTCTGTCACTAAGCGAGTTGAGCAAAACCGGGAAAAAAATAGACCCTTTCAGCATGGAGGAATACTCCCGGATTATTGCGGGGTGTCACTGGTCTGTTGAGCGAAATATGTTCCAATTTGCCTTTTGGACAGGTGTTCGCCCCGGTGAACTGATTGCCTTGGAATGGCAGCATATTGACCTGAAAAATAAGACCGCAGCTATCCGGCAAGCAATGAGTCGTGACGTAGTATCTGATATCAAAACAAGAGCCAAGGGTCGCAGAACGATTTTATTGCTGCCGCTATCTCTGGAAGCGTTAAAAAAACAGGCTGAGCTCACACGCATGACAGATCATGGTCGTGTTTTTATTACTCGCAGAAATGAGCCATTCGTCAATTATAATCAGGCTTACTGGTCTTTCCGTTGGGCATGTGAACGAGCTGGAGTCATTAACCGTGGAATAGGGCAGACACGCCATACGTTTGCCAGCTGGATGTTGATGGCCGGAGAAGATGAAATGTGGGTATCTAAGATGCTGGGGCACACTACCGTTGAAATGGTGAGGAAACATTATCGAAAATTTGTCAAGGATGGCTCACCTACGGGCTATACTCCAAAAAGTAATTGGGATGATGGAAGTAACCTTCTTCTTAAAGAAAGTAGTCTAAACAAAGTCCTCTGATTTCTCCCCAAAATCTCCCCATTCGGTCAATCTGAAAAAAACGTTTCTGAATTCACAAAGGTTGGAAAGTCAGTCTGTATATCACTCCTATATGGTCTTAGCCCGCTGACTCTTCCCCCAGAGCAGTGGGTTTCTTTTTGTCTGCGCAAAGTGAGCAGGCCTTTACTGGCAAGGGTTTGCGCAGTTTCTGGTCTGTCGTACTCTTAATTAGAAATTCATAATTTACTCCATTTGGGTGTGTAAAAATCTGTCTGCTTGCGTCTCAAAACGTGCCAAAAACGTGCCAGGGTGATTCAGTCTGAATCATCGTAAGATCTTCAAAAACATCTTGTGGCTCATGGGAAAGAACTTTGGTACATAAAATAAGTATCCTGCTTTTTTGATTCATCATGAATCACTCTGAATCATGGATGCTTCAGCTTTCTTCAAAGCACGGAAAACTGACGACTGACTTATATTTAAGGTCTTGGCGATCTGTCTCTGTGAGAGTCCCTCAGAAGCAAGTGCCTGGATATGATTTTCGATAGAATTCTTGTCGACAGTGTATAACTCTTCATGCTCATAGTTCTTTTTTATCAAATTATTTTCATAAGGCTCAGTTTGAACAGAGGTTAAACTTTTATTACTACGGCTAAGCTCTTCATAAGCATACTGAACTTTGTTTGCCTTGTGTGGTTGTCGTATCGCCCCCCATTGAAAAATGATTTTCAAGAGTGAAGCTTCAATATCTATTTCAGCTAAGCTGGCTCCTTGCTGAATGCGATGCTCAAAAAATTCGTTCAAATCTGTTCTATCAATGAGTAAAGGGTACTGAGTGCCTATCATTTCACAAATGTTGTATCGCGCATTTTCTAAAGCAGAGAAAAAGTCAACCACTCTCCAACACTGGCTACCCTCAGACTGCAATAACTTATCCGTAGACTGTACCTGAGGGTGACCTTCTCCCAATCTGGAACGGAATTTCCTGCTGAAGCTTCAGACGTTGCATCAAAGTTTCAGTTTTTTCTTTCCATTCTTCGGCGTCTTGTGATGAGTGAAAATAATTTACTTTCTGGCGTTGCCGACCATCGACCCAAAGGGCAGCGCGTACTTTAATTTTGTTCGAACTCATGAATCACCTCCTTTTTTGAGAGATAAAGAGGTACTGGATCGATACGATCTGCTTCACAATATAGGAAGAATAATACTGTACTTATATGCAGTATTAACTTGTTTGGCAAATTTTCGTTGAGAAGGAAGAAATTTGATGGCCGATCAGAAAAATTTCAGCACACTAAGCATGATATGGAAGTGATTCAGGCATTGATTCAATTAATAAG
>CBDEWF010000043.1:0-109845 GCA_965243775.1 Sansalvadorimonas sp. | reverse complement strand
ACAAAATCAGCGGCCTTATCCTGCTGAACAACGTGCATCAGGCTGGCGGTATGATCCAGGTCGATAACAACCAGCCTGGGTGGCTTTCTGTAGCTGGCGAGAAAGTGCTCGGCAAAAGCATAGGCGAGATTGTAGATATCTCTCCGGGTCATGGATTGGCCGAGCCGGGTAAATGTTGGCGCTGAAGCAAGATGTGAGTTGTCATCCAGGGGGCTGCGTCCAACAGACAGCTTAAACATCGGATCTTTGCGTAGACTGTTACTGTCGTTGGCATCCTGATAACCACAGGCCATTTGCAAAACGCGTTGCATGAGTAAATCCTGCAGTGGGTGGTCAACATAGGAGACATGGCGTTTGTCTTTGATAGCTTGAGCCAGCCGGGTTATAAGTCCACTGCGAGCCGCTGTTTCACGCAACAACAGGGCTCCGAAATCAGATGACATCTCACCACCGTGAAAGTCAGCTCTGACAGTTTTATCGTTGACAGGGTGAAAGCGCAGGATTTCTTGTGTATTTTGAGGCATGGCAGGTTCCGGTGAGCTTTTTCCGAAGCTTTCTTTTGGTCGACCCAATCTTATCAAGAGATTGGGCGGAACCTGCCTTTATTCATGAAATTTCCGGGTTAGATGGCGCACGCCCGATTGATACAGAAAGCCAGGTCGTCTCACCAGTGGACGGTACTGTAGGTCAGATTGGAACCGTTCGAAATGGATATATGATTCAAGCTAAAGATCATACTTATACGGTCAGTCAGCTTCTTGGCGGGGAACAGGAACTCGCTGATTATTTTCAGAGCGGAAAATATGTGACTAAGTACTCAGACAAATGAAATCATATATTCTTGACCGAACATATCAAAAACACGTTTTAACTCTTTTTGGAATTCATCGAAGTCCATAACCTTCATAAGGCTCAGCCATTCATACTTCACCTTGCCCCACAAGATCTCAATCAGGTTTAACTCCGGGGAGTATGTGGGCAGATAGCAGACAATCAGTTTCTTTTCGATCATCCAGCCATCCAGCTTTTCTCTGAACTTCTTGCAAGTGTGGATGCTGGCATTATCTACCACAACTAAAGTGTAACGGTCGCCTGTGCTGTATTTCGGGTCTTGCATCTGCTCAGCAAAATCTTCAAAAACGCGGATAACTTCATCACCAGTTACTGATCCGCAAACAGGGTAATAAGACAGGTCATTATCGCGATTCATGAATCCAAGAATATTTATACGCTGGCCGTTGATGGAGGGAATTCTCAGCTGCTCCCCTTTTGGCTGCCAGGCATAAGGAACACAGGGCTGCTGGGAAAAGCCTGACTCATCAAAATAGAACAGGTTTATAAGGCCTTTCCGTTCGGCTTCCTGAGCGACTTTCAGTGTTTGATGGCAACGCTCAAAGGATGCCTGGGCGCGTTTATGCCGGCAGGATTTCCGCACACGTTTGTAGACCAATCCAATTTTTTTGCCATCCGCTGCAGCGTTTTCAATGAGGCTGATTTACCGGTTTCATCTTCAAGTTTTGCCTGAGCATAGGACATCCGCCGTGGCTCTTCTGCAATCAGGTCTGCGAAGCGTTGTCTTTCCTGATCATTGTAAATTGATGGTTTTCCACCTTTGTGATCTTTATATAAGCCGTGTATACCTGAAAGCTCCCAGTCATCAATCCACCGGAATATTGTCTGGTATTGAACATCGAAGACATCAGCTATCTGAGCTAGAGAATATCCCTTATTGCTGAGAAGTATCGCATGAGCACGTTCCCTTACGCAGGGCAAAGGGCCATTGCGCATGGCACACTTCAGGGTATGGATAATGGCACTATCGGTGATGGTACTGACAATTTTTTTCATAACGACAGACTCTGTACAGCAGCTGTGAAAATATAGCATCCTGATTAATAGTACTTTCGTACGCAGTTTGGGTGGTCAATATATGAAAGCAATTGTTTGACTACTTATGTACCTTTCTCCATCTGACTACCACCGTTTTCATATGCCCGTTAACGGCAAGCTTCTTTTTACCAGACATATTCCTGGCCGCCTGTTCTCTGTTAACCCGCGGACAGTGAATCGCCAACCGGAGCTTTTTGCCAACAACGAAAGATTAGTTGCCGTCTTTGAGACAGATAAGGGCCCTATGGCCATGATTATGGTTGGCGGCATCAACGTATCCAGTATACGTGACCGAATGGGGTGGATTAATCAACCCGCATGGTCGAAGAAGCGACCGACACCGTATTGTTGACAAGACCTACTTTGATAATGATATCAGACTTAAAAAAGGCCAGGATGCCGGACACTTCAAGCTCGGCTCCACTGTTATCTGCCTGTTTGGCAAAGAGTGTGCTGAATGGTTAGAAAGCCTTGAACCTGGAAGTAAAGTCAAGATTGGGCCAGGGAATAAGCAAACCCTCTACAACTGCCGGGGAGTAATCGATAGCGCTTATTTTTTCAGGCTGAAAAAAAGGCTGCCAATGGCAGCCTCCGTCGTTTTGTCGAAAAGCGGTTGGTAATGGAATTAGTTCAGCTTTTCCTTGATACGTGCGGCCTTACCACTGCGCTCACGCAGGTAGTACAGCTTGGCCTTGCGTACGTCACCACGACGCTTAACCTGCACGCCAGCCACTACAGGGCTGTAAGTCTGGAAAACACGCTCTACGCCAGTACCGTTGGAAATCTTGCGCACGGTGAATGCAGAGTTCAGGCCACGGTTACGCTTAGCGATAACAACGCCTTCGAACGCCTGCAGACGCTCACGGTTACCTTCCTTAACGCGTACCTGAACAACGACAGTGTCGCCAGGACCGAAAGAAGGAATTTCTTTGTTCATCTGTTCAGCTTCAAGCTGCTGAATGATCTTGTTTTTGCTCATTGCTCTGTTGCTCCCAAAAAAGTCAAAATCGAGAATTCACTCAAATCCAGACTCATTCACAAATCGTCTGGTCATTGTCCGCGTCATGATGATCACGGATAAATTCAGCCAATAGCCTTTCTTCTTCGTCCGACATGGCTCGCCCTTCGAGAAGGTCGGGCCGCCGGAGCCAGGTCCGTCCGAGCGACTGTTTCAGCCGCCACTGACGGATATGCTCGTGATTTCCCGAAAGCAGAACTTCCGGAACTTCTCTGTCTTCAAATACCTCTGGACGAGTGTAATGAGGACAATCGAGCAGGCCTTCAGCGAATGAATCTTCCTGAGCAGAATCCTGATGACCCAGGGTGCCCGGTACAAAGCGCGATACGGCATCGATAAGGGTCATGGCAGGCAGTTCGCCGCCACTCAGGACAAAGTCCCCCAGAGACCACTCTTCGTCAATCTCTGTTTGAACCAGCCTCTCATCAATACCTTCGTACCGTCCTGCAACCAATACCAGCTTCTTCCTCTCAGCCAGCTCTTTCACTCCCGCCTGATCGAGTCTGCGACCCTGAGGCGAAAGATAGATCACGGTTGTGTCAGGACCTGCAGCTTCCTTTGCCGCCTGTATTGCATCACGCAGAGGTTGAATTTTCATCAACATGCCGGGACCACCGCCATAAGGCCGGTCATCCACTGTCCGATGTCGATCATGAGTGTATTCCCGGGGATTCCAGGCGTTCACTTCAATCAGCCCATTCCTTATTGCCCGCCCGCTGACACCATTTTCGGTGACCGCTTTGAACATATCCGGAAAGAGCGTTACAACATCGAACCTCATACTCACTTTTAACATTAAAAGTCCGGATCCCAATCGACCCGAATGAACCCTTCATCAAGGTTCACTTCTTGTATCACCTGATCATCGATCCAGGGAATCAAACGTTCACGACGATCAATGCTGCCACGGGCACCACGAACCGAAAGAACATCGTTAGATCCTGTTTCCATCAGGTGATGAACTTTACCCAGATTGATGTCTTCACCGGCATCGTTCTGAGTAATCACTGCCAGGCCTTCCAGCTGGTACCAGTAGTACTCACCGGATTCAGGTTCAGGCAGCTCCCGACTGTTAACCAGAATATCAGCACCGGCAAAACGCAGGGCTTCATTCCGGTCTGCGCATCCGGAGAAAAGAGCGATAAGCCCTTTACCGTGGACACGGCTACTGTCGAGTTTAACGGCCTCAGTCTGGCCGTTGGGGTATCGCAGATACCAGTGCCGGTAATTAAGGATATTGGTCATGGGATCAGTAAAGGAATACACCTTCACCCAACCCTTGATCCCGTACACTGTCGTTACACGCCCCATAACCAGCAGGTCCTGGGAAGCGTGCGCAGCTTCACCGGCAACAGACATTAAGCAGCGCTTTTCAGCAGTTGCTTAACACGGTCGCTCACTTGAGCACCTTTTTCCACCCAGTGGTTAACACGGTCAGTGTCAACACGCAGGCGCTCTTCCTGGCCACGAGCCATAGGGTTAAAGAAACCTACACGCTCAATGAAACGGCCAGTGCTGGCCTTACGGCTGTCAGACACGGTCAGGTGGTAAAAAGGACGCTTTTTGGAGCCACCACGAGCAAGACGGATAGTTACCATGGAATAATCTCTTCCTGTGTAAACAGAGCTTTCCGGCAAAACGACTAAATGCCATCTCTGTGATCCCGGGCAGAAACCGGCAAGAGCGTACCCGAAAGTACTTTTCTTACTGGACGAGCGAAGGCCCGGGCCTTCTCCCGTAAAGGCGCAGTATTCTACGGTAATTTCAGCTTTATGCAACAGGAACAGCTCGAGAGAAAACCCTTAGCCACCCACCGCTTCCATCCAACGGGTGGCTCTTTAAAGGGGGACTTACCCTGACAGGCTCAATCGTCCAGAACAGAGATCCCGTGAATCACCGTGGTGTTTGGGTCAGTCCATGCACGCTTTCTCTTTGAGAAATCAATTTTGACTCTCACATTAGCCCGACCAGTATCTTCTGCATAAGCACAGGCTTCTTCAGAGTGGGCAATTAACAACTCTGTGACAGGAAAATCATCCTGATAGCTCTGATAAATGGGTACCTGTTCTGTGCGGCAACTGGGCCCATAATAACCATCGCGATAAACGCAAGTCTCTTTTTCCCGGTATCCGATCACCCGCCTGCGCCACTCCTTCCTTGTTCCACCCTTATTGATTGTTATATTGCAACTGCGGGTCAGCCCTGAAAACCCTTTTCTCTCCACCCGGACGATATAGCCAGATACATTTAACCCCTTTTGCTTCTTACCCTCTTTGACCTTACATGCTTCACGAAACTGTTTCCCATAAAAGCCATGGGACTGTGTATGCTCAAAGATCTCGTAATATTGCCAGGCATCCAGTGCTTGATGAGTATCATAAAAGCCTTCCCGAGACCCCCCATGATCGACATAGGGAATAGCAAACTGTATGGTTAGCGGATTAGGCAGGAGCCTTATTTTTTCAGCAATACCCGGTGTTTTATCCAGCTTCAATGTAATCCTGTTTGAATAATATTTGATCGGCTCTTCAGGCAACCCGCCCCCTAGGTAAAAATCGGTTAACAGGGAATCTGCCCCCCCATGCTGGCCAAATATCATGCCAGATATTTTCCATTTTGGGTGCCCTTTGATTTTTGCAGGCGAGCGGTTAGCACAATCTGCAGCAAATAGCGACGAACTGCCAAGCACAGACAAACAGCCAACAAGCACTGCGACTAAACACCTAGGTTTCATTTAAAATTCCTCCCTGATCTGTTGCAGGCATTTTTAATCCTGAAAAACTCCTCTCGATACTCCACTTCAGATTAGCCCTTCATGGCCATCCAGACACTTATGAAATCAATCCTGTGCTATAACTCAATAAATCTGGTTTTATAACTCACCTAATTAACAACCCATCAGCTACAGGCAACACACTGCTGGAAAAGGATGCAATGGATCGCAAGCACCCTATACAAAAACCACCTAGTGCCGCATAGCTCAAAAGACCACGCCATCATGCTTGCAGTGGTCTCCCCTTGTAAGTCCACTTGAACGGTTTAGCCATGGTTTCATTAAAGAAGTCGATGAAACCATGGAGGCGGTTTTTTAAGTCTTCTTTCGAGACAAAGCCACTGCGCTTGAGGAATCGCCTCACCAGTATGGAAAACCAAATCTCAATCTGGTTAAGCCAGGAAGCGTGCTTGGGTGTGTAGTGAAACACGACCTTGTGGGACGAGTCTGAGAGATAGGCCGACCGGCTTTGCATGGATTTCAATATCCCGGATTTGCCTTTGATACCAAGCTCTTCCTCAGATGTACCCTCTATAGCTGCCACGAATCGAACAGCGGCCTCCGACATGTGCGTATTCAGATTGTCAGCAACGATATGCCAACCCCGGGCCTCAGGATCGCTGAGTATCATTATCTCCAGCCAGAGCGCAAAATCCTGTTCAGTGCGTGTCTCACTGACCAGGGGCAGAATTTTTCCCGTCGCGACATTCATGCCTGCCAGCAGGGCCTGTGTTCCATGACGCACATATTCAAACTCCCTTTTTTCGACCTGCCCAGGCTTCACGCATTTACCTGGTGATGCTGGCTCGAGAGCCTGAATCCCTGTCTTCTCGTCAAAGGAAATGGTGTGAATCTTGTTTTCTGCTCGTGCCGGAGCTAGCTGGTAAGTCTCACAGACATCCGCACAGCGCTCATCAAAAGCCTCGTCTTTGGGGGTATCTACCCAGCCCCGGACTTTATCGGGGCGAATATCGGCCTGATTTTAAAAATCGGCCGACCTGGCGTTGTGAAATGGATTCAACAATGTTCTTATCCATGGCCGCTTTGGCCAGTGCATTCTGTGACCAGTGACTCAAGATATAGCCATGATTTTCCGGCTTTTCACAAGCCAGAGCCATAATTTGGCAGACTTGCTCTGCTTTAAATTTGGGCGGTGCTCCAGGTCTTGGAGCCTCTTGCAATCGCTCCATCGCTGACATGTCATCAGAACGCTCAACCCAGTGCTTACGCCAGAGAGTCACAGTCCCCCGGTTACAACTCAGTTGCAGAGCCGAAGCCCTGATACTCAAACCTTGTTCAGCGGCCAGAATGATTTTGGCTCTGAGCACAAATGCCTGAGTGCTGCTGCGCTTGCGAACGATATTTTGAAGTTCATTACGTTGCTGTTCGCTTAGAGTGAAAGATTTACAGTGATCTGCCTGCATCCTTGCTACTACTCTTGATGGCTTGGGCAGACAGATCTGAGCATATCTGAGGCGGTATAGATATTAGAGCTTTCCGGCACTAGCAACTTTCCACCAGAAAGCCCTCCCCCAATCCAGGAAGAAAAAAGAGCAAGCTCGCACTTTGGCAAAACCGCTACATTAGGTGAAGATGCACAGCGTTTGACCCCCTCCTTTAGATCCAGGTGAGGTCGATAAAACCTTGTCAGAATACGCTTCCGAAAGTTACTCGTATGGATTGGCGTGCGAAAAACCAGCCATCCAGATCAATTCTCCGCAGCTTATAACTTGCATAACAGCTACAGAACACTTCAGAAAACAAGGCGAAGGCTGGCCAATTCAGAAAGCTCATTAATACATGATTTACAACATCGGAAATCAGAAACAGGACTTCACTCTATTGAAGAACTTTCCGGGCAGCTCAAAGCGACCCGGGAAAATCTCAACCAGCTCAACCAGAAAGACTTGATGGCATAATAAATAACCCCGGGGCAAGCCCTTCTCGCTTCGCTCGAACTTTCGCTACGCGAAAGCGGGGTATTGTTCTTGGGTCTTATCTTTTACCACGACTTCGTCGTGGAAGCGCAGCAAGCTGCGGGGAATTAGACCCTCAGAGATTAAAACAGCCCCGATAACACTACCAGGACTGTTTGATTATCAATTAGATCAGAATGGAAACTTCTTTCCCCCTCCAGGAGGCAGCATTCCTCCGGGACCACCCATTCCACCCATGCCCCCCATACCTCCAGGCATTTGGCCTTTCAGAGCACCAAGACCACGCATCATCTTGGCCATGCCGCCTTTGGCGGTCATCTTCTTCATCATCTTGGCCATCTGCTTGTGCTGCTTGATCAGGCGGTTAATATCCTGGATCTGGGTGCCGGAACCGGCCGCAATACGCTTCTTGCGGGAGCCATTGATAACATCCGGGTTGCGACGCTCTTTCGGGGTCATGGAGTTAATGATGGCCTCCATCTGCCCAAACATCTTATTGGTCTGGGGGTTCTGGGCCATATCAGCCATACCTCCCATCCCGGGCAACTTATCCATCAGGCCACCAAGACCACCCATATTTTTCATCTGCAGCAACTGATCACGGAAATCTTCCAGGTCAAAGCTTTTACCCTTCTTGAGCTTGGTGACCAGCTTGTCCGCTTTCTTCTTGTCAAGCTTGCGTTCTGCCTCTTCAACCAGAGAGAGAATATCGCCCATCCCCAGAATACGGGACGCGATACGGTCAGGATGGAAAGGCTCAAGAGCTTCTACCTTTTCCCCCATACCCAGGAACTTGATCGGCTTGCCAGTGATATGGCGCACAGAAAGAGCGGCACCGCCACGGGCATCACCATCAGCTTTGGTCAGGATCACACCAGTCAGCGGCAGAGCATCGTTAAAGGCCTTGGCGGTGTTAGCAGCATCCTGACCGGTCATGGCATCAACTACGAACAGGGTTTCAATCGGATTGATAGCCCCGTGCAGCTCTTTAATCTCGACCATCATATTTTCATCAACATGAAGACGACCGGCAGTATCGATAATCACCACATCTTTATGCTTCAGGCGGGCTTCCTGAATAGCATTACGGGCAATATCAACAGGCTTCTGATCAACAGAAGACGGGAAGAAGGTGGCATCAACCTCACCCGCCAGAGTTTCCAGCTGTTTGATGGCGGCAGGGCGGTAAACGTCAGCACTGGCTACCAGTACAGATTTTTTCTTGCGTTCCTGCAGCCACTTGGACAATTTGGCGACAGAGGTGGTTTTACCAGCCCCCTGCAGACCCGCCATCAGGATTACCGCCGGAGGCTGGGTGGCCAGATTCAGTTCATCGTTGGTAGCCCCCATCACTTCGACCAGTTCGTTATTCACGATCTTGACGAAGATCTGGCCCGGGCTGAGACTCTGCTGAACCTCTTGACCAATGGCCCGCTCACGGACCCGGTTCACAAACTCCTTGACAACAGGCAGGGCAACGTCAGCCTCTAGCAGGGCCATGCGGACTTCGCGGAGCGTGTCCTTAATGTTGTCTTCGGTCAGTTTCGCCTTGCCGGTGACATCCCGGAGAGTCTGTGACAGGCGATCAGAAAGATTCTGGAACATCCGGCGTTCTCTTTAATCCTAGCTTTCTAAATCGGGTGATTATACCTGCTACGCAACCGTTCCTGCACCCTGAACCCAAGAGTTATGGGCAGATATTTCCTGCATCCCGCTACATAAAGGCACATTTTTAGTCACATGCTTACACAAAATAGAGTGCGATAGACTAACTTTCCTCTCTCTTTGGGGGATTGACTTCTCTCTACAGAAGACCTCAGTCCATATAACAACGGGGCTAAAGTCGCCGTATAAAGAGACTACCGGGTAAAGAGCAGGGGAAACAATGTTTCAGATCCAACAACCAAAAAGTGGATTATTTAATAAAATAGGACTTTCGCATTGACAGCCCACAGTGATTACTGATGATCGTCCAGAGATCATTTTTGTTCAGGATAATGCGAAGTACGTCCCGTCCCACTACTGCACGATACAACTTGCCTATGTACATGGGCTTTTTAATCAGCGAACCCAAATCCTCGACTTGCACTCGACTTTCGGAGGTAACAGGCATTTCTCACCACAGCGCAAATCGCTTTTTGCATCGGGAAAACTTTGAAACCATTGATCTTTTCAATGAGGTCAAGGGTTGCCTGATCCTAAAAGGTGGAACCTTGAGCGTTGATGACAGCGTTTTAGACAAGCCATATAGCCAGTATATGGCTCTTGTTGGACACTTCTGGTCAGGTAAGCATCATAGAGCTGTCAAAGGTATCAACCTCATCACTCTCTACTATACCGACCTCTCAGGAAGTCATATGCCCGTCAGCTACAGGGTCTATGACAAATCTGAGAACAAGACAAAAAATGATTATTTCCGTGACATGTTGGATGAGGTGTTGGCATGGGGCCTTCAGCCCTCTTTTGTAACCGGTGACTTCTGGTACAGCGGTACTCCTAACTTGAAGAAGGTAAAAAACCACCAGATCGGGTTTATGTTTGCTGTTGAGAAAAACCGAACTGTTTCACTGGAAAAAGACCAGTGGCAACAAGTTCAAAATCTGGATATATCGGAGAACGGGCTGGATGTGTGGCTAAAGGACTTTGGCAAAATCAAATTGTTTCGGACGCTACTCAAAGACCAGCAGCAGCACCACTATGTTGTTTACCTGCTGGAAACCGACACCGACACCTTTCTTCGAAAGGACTTCCTACAGATTCATGACCAGCACTGGCAGATTGAGCAATATCACCGTGCTATCAAGCAGGTCTGTCATATTGAGCACTTTCAGGTTCGCAATGAGCAGCCCATCCGGAATCATATATTTGCTGCTATTTGCAGCTTTGTTCAGCTACAGAAGATGCGAGCGGACAAGGTTATCTCTAATGTTTACCAGCATCAGAGAGATCTATACAAAGATGTCGTTGCGACATTCATCGACAGCTTTGCTAAAGGTAAGGATTATCTCTTCCCAAAATTAGCGGAAGCTGTCAATGCGTAAGTCCTATTTTACATTTATGTGGTGTAAAAATCCGGGTAATTTCAAACATCAGGTCTTACACCGCAAAGCTGGCAGGCCAGTTCCGTGTTTGCCACAGGTTTTTACCGCTTGTTAAGCAAACATACTGGTTCTGTCTGGCAGTTGGTCGTTGCTTCTTCTGTGCAATGCCAGCGTCAACATTACCAAAATTGCCTGCGATCGCGCGCTTAACAAGCGCATGGTGTGGGACGCCGCGCTGCGGCGCCCCACATGCGGGCGTTATGTGGCTCCTCCAAACAACATACTCAATTTTAGCCTGTGGGAAAGCCTGTGAAACCTGATAGACTTCGCCTTTTATACTTTATCTATGGAGTTTGCTTTGGCTAAGAAATCTGCAGGTCAAAAACGCAGGGAAAAAGAGCTAAAACGGAAACGGAAGCAAAAAGCACAAAAAAATTTAGTGCAGTATGAGTCGCATGATAACGATTCTGGAAAACAGAAGCTCTCTTCACTTCTACTGGATTATGCTTCCCCTCTTTTGGACATGATTGGAGATTCGAAAGAAGATATTGAGGGTGCCATTGCTATGGCATCGGTGTGCTGGAACATTGGGAATTACCCTGAAGAGCTGAGTCATGAATTTGAAGATGGCTTTATCAGCAATATGTTAGATGATTTAGCTCCACCTGAAGAACTTGAAGAAGAACTATCTCTATTTTTGTCAGTAATGATAGAAGGTAGACGTACAATTTTTAGTGAAGATCCACGATATGTAATGGATTATGAGGTTTTATGGGTTGGGAATGAGTATCGTTTAAGAGTTTTTAGTTCTTTAGTTCCACCTGAGATGTTTGAAGATGTGACCGAACAATCCTTTGAGGAAGTAAAAGCCGATTTAATAGAGAAACAAGAAATTCAGATTTAACAACCGCCACATAACAAATGCTTCCAGTTCGTTCCGGGGCTTCGCCCCTCCACTCGACGCCGCCGTCGGCGGCGCGGCTGAAGCAGGCGTTAGGCGCAGCGGGTGAATCCTTGTCCCAAAGCATCGCAGTTATCTTTAAGAAGTATTAACCTCAGCCCGATATCTGAGCATGAAGGTTTTCATACTGCAGTCTGTGTTTTTACAGGAATAACGTTGTTCTCCACTCCGGCTGAGGCCTGATTTTCGGATATTAGAGCTGGTGTAGCCTGGGCAGAGAACTTCTGTAGAACACGTCATTGTGAAAACGAAACATATTGCCCTAATGAACCCCATATTGGCTACCCACCAACATCCCCCCTAAAACACACATTTGACCCACTACCCAATTGCGATTCACACATTGATATTATGAACAGCGGTATAGATCTGGCGATTCGGGTAGGCTCCTCAAAAGATGCCTCGCTGAAGCAGAGAAGAGTTGGAAGTTTCCGGGATGTACTGTGCGGCAACAGGCAGGTAGTCGAAAGCGGAAAAAGGTCCAACTCCGGTTATATCGCCAACCACTGGCAGGAAAAGGAGATTTCACACAACCTGGAAAACAGAAATTCAGGCGGAACGCATCGCTATGAAGCCAGAACTATATGCAGGGTCGACTCTTTTCATACCTGCCTGACACTGATTCAGTCTGGGGCTGGAGCCGGTATTATTCCTGATTTTGTGGTGAGCAGTAAGAACAGCCCGCTGCAACCTGTCTTCCCAGACTACCAGCTATCTCAGAATCCAGTCTATGCCCTGCACCCTTTTCAGCAGCAGATACCAATAAACGTACAGGTCTGCCTGGAGGCTGTTGAGAAACAGCTTTTACAGGTCACCCGCCAGCCAAAACACCTAATGCAGAAGCTGGCAGGTGCTACAAAATACTGACTACAGGACCTGGCTCAAAAACTGCCGAAGACGCTCTGACCCAGGGTTATTGAAGAAGGCTTCCGGTGTATCTTCCACCACCAGTTCCCCACTCTCCATAAACATGACCCGGTCAGCGACTTCCTTGGCAAAACCCATTTCATGGGTGACCACCACCATGGTCATGCCATGGTGGACCAGCTTTTTCATTACATCCAGAACTTCTCCTACCATTTCCGGATCAAGGGCACTGGTGGGCTCATCGAACAGCATAATCTTCGGTTTCATCGCCAGAGCACGGGCAATAGCGACCCGCTGCTGCTGACCACCGGAAAGCTGTGAGGGATAACTGTCCTTCTTCTCCAGCATACCTACCTGCAGCAGCAGGGTTCTGGCCCTGTCTTCCGCTTCCTGCCGGGAAATATTACGAACCTTCATTGGCGCCAGACAGATGTTATCCATCACCGTGAGGTGAGGAAACAGGTTAAACGACTGAAACACCATACCCGCTTCTTCACGCAAAGCGTTCACATCTCCCGGAGTCGTCAAAGAGATACCATCAACCACAATCTCCCCATCATTAATGGTTTCAAGCTGGTTAAGAGTACGGAGAAATGTTGACTTGCCGGAACCACTCGGCCCAACAATAACAACCACCTCCCCTTCAAGGATCTCTACATTGATATTTTTCAGGGCATGAACACCACCCGGGTAGATCTTTTCCACACCGGTAGCGGTAATAATCGGCGTGGACTTAACATCCACATACTCTTCCGGAATAACCACAGACTCAGCAACAGTGGCAGGACTACTATCCAGCATTTGCATATCTACGCTCCAGTCTGCGCACAAAGTATGAGAGAACCCCTGTCAGAACCAGGTACAGCAGGGCAACACAGAACCACACTTCAAACGGACTGAAGGTTGAGCTGACCACTTCCCGCCCGGCCTTGGTCAAATCTGTAATCGAAATAACAGAGACCAGGGAAGAGTCCTTGATCAGGTTGATAAACTGGCCGGCCAGAGGCGGAAGAACACGCTTGAAAGCCTGGGGCAGAATGATATAGCGCATGGTCTGGCCGTAACCCATACCCAGACTGCGTCCCGCTTCCATCTGCCCGGCATGGATAGACTCAATGCCAGCCCGGACAATTTCAGCCACGTAGGCACCTGTGAACACTGCCAGGGCAATGACTCCGGCGGTGAAACGATCCAGATTCAGAACAGTGCCAATAAAAAAGTAAACAATAAATATCTGCACCAGCAGTGGCGTACCACGAATCACTTCAACATAGAGAATGGAGAAGTTCTTAAGTGCAGGGTTTGGGGAAATCCTGGCAAGCCCTGCCAAGGTGCCCAGCACAAGGGCAAGACAGCCCCCATAAAGGGAAAGTTCAAGGGTAATTAATACCCCATCAAGAATAGGTCCCAGTGCCCATGATTTGTTAAAACCAACAGAGTCTCCTTCAAAGATCACATCGCCATCAACAACGGTGATCTCATCCAGATTTGCAATCAGCACTCTGTTGTCAGGATCAAAGTCATCCACCAGGTACAGCTGATCAGCTTCGCTATAGACAGAGCCATCAAACTCAGCAGTCTGGTGAGTCTCTTCTTCATAAACCAGGTACTGGGGCATACGCTCCCAGCGCCAAGTGTACTCAATGGATTGTGAGGATTTATAAAATGCGGTGCCAAGCACCAGAATGATCAGAGCAAAAACACCATGCCACAGCAACTTGTTAGGCTGACGCTCCATCTGTTTGACATGGCTACCATTCAAATTCAGCACGCTTTACTTCCTGCGTTAAATCACTGTTGCCCCGGAGCACTCCCTCCCCGGAGCAAGACAAGGCCAGTCAGTCCGGCATTACTTTAAAGTGGACAACCAGCGATCAGACTCAAACCACTTGGCGTACAAACGGTCATAGGTACCATCACCACGGGCCTGCTGCAGGAAGTTGTTCAGCCAGTTTACGAAGTCTGCGTCACCGCGACGTACGGCCCAGGCCAGAGGTTCGTAAGTGAAAGGTTCGCTGAGGAAACCTACCTTGCCTTCATTTTGTGCGGCAAAAATGGCGTTATAGGGCAGGTCATAAATAAAGGCGTCGAGCTTGCCGTTCATGACTTCCAGTTTGGCATCATCCTGGGTTTCAAACTCGAACAGCTGCGCCTTGGGGAAGTAGCGTTTGGCGGCTTCATGGCCGGTGGTTCCCAGGCGCACCGCCAGCTTGTACTTCTCATTATTCAGATCACGGGGTTGTTTCACTTCCCCTTCCAGATCCTTGCGCAGTACCACGGTCTGGCCAACAACAATGTAAGGATCAGCAAAGTTAACACGCAGATTACGCTTGGGGGTGACGGTCATACCGGCCATGATGATGTCATATTTTTTGGTCAGAAGACCGGGGATAATTCCATCCCAGGCGGTGTTGACAAATTCAACTTTTACACCCATGGCCTTGGCCATCTGTTTTGCCAAGTCAACATCAAAGCCGATGTACTCGCCTTTCTTGTTAACCATCTCGAAAGGTTGATAGCCGATATCGAAACCGACTCGAAGAACTCCCCGTTCCACAATTTCATCAAGGGCGCTGCTGGCAAAAGTGTTGCCTATCAAGGTGAACGATGCCAAAAGGGCAATAATAAATTTCTTCATTCTTGGTACTGCTCTACTGTTGTTATAAGAATATTTATCCGGAAAATTTCCGGCAAAATACGCATTTTTTACAGAATAATTCTCTGAAAATTGCTATACGACAGAGACAATATACCGAAAAAGCATGAAAGTGGTAAAGAGCATATTAATCAAAATCCACCTGATTCATGCCCGTTTGTACGACAGCTTTGCCCCCTTATTATTTATTAGAAATGCTTTTCCTATCTCTATTAAACGGTCATGTATGAAATGCGTTGATGTCCGTCATTCCTGCGAAAGCAGGAATCTCAAGCTGGTAGACTCCTGCTTTCGCAGGAGTGACGAGGTTGTAAAGGGTCATCAACGCATTTGACTCATTACCTATTAAACCAATACTCTGGACACTTTCATGCTGCGATAGTTCCATAGTTGCTGAGTTCCTGATATACGCCCATGACTTTTCGGGGCTTTCTCAGGTTGGCAGATGAAAGTGAGGGGTTGAAACAGAAATAGCCTTCAGGCAAAGGTTGATTTGAACGGATCAACATTTCTGAAGGATCAGGCATGTCTACAACGCCCTCACTGCGTCCTATGTTCTCATTTCCCGGCTGGGTAATCGACCACATTGATATTAATTGGGATGAATCTGTGGCTACAGTTTCCCTGCGCAGGGATGGTCGCATACAGCAGTTCAGATGCAGTCAGTGTCAGAACCCAATGGGTAAAATCCGTGAGAATGAGCGTACCGTGCTGGACTTGCCGCTGGGTACTCTGGATGTGCAATTATGCTTCACTGTTTACCAGGGACGGTGTTCCCACTGTGGGCACATTGAAACAGTCACGCCTCCCGGGTTGGCTCCCAAAGCGCAGGCTACTGAACGGCTGAAGCAACATGTCAGTCATCTCTGCCGCTATATGCCCTGCAACAAGATTCCTGAATTCATCTCTATCTCGCATCATACGGCCAGGCGCTGGGATAAAGAGATATTGATGAAAACTCTGCCAGCCCCTGACCTGGATAACATACGAGCCCTGTTGATTGATGAGAAATCCATTGGTAAAGGACACCATTACCTGACTGTTGTTCTGAATGCTGATACGGGCGAAACCCTGTTCCTTGGTGAAGGCAAGCGAAAAGTCACCCTGGACCAATTCCTCAGCCGCTTAACTCCGGAACAAAAGTCTCGCATTGAATGTGTGGGTATAGACCGTGGTGGTAGCTACAAAGCGTCGGTCAGGGAGCACCTTCCTGACGCCGATATCGTTTACGACAAGTTTCACATTATTGCCAATTACAACGATGTCATAGATAAAATCCGTCGTCGGGAATGGAGGCAGGCTGAAGTTGATGATAAGCCTTTCATCAAGGGGCAGCGCTTCAATTTGTTCAGGAACCCTGAGAACCTCACCCCCAAGGGAGAAAGCTGTCTGAAAGAACTGTTGGCTATGAACGAAGACCTGTACCAAGCCTACACCCTGAAGGATATGCTCAAGCAGCTCTGGACGTACACTTACAAAGGTTGTGCCAGTAAGTTTCTCGACAGGTGGATCGAGCTGGCCACAGAAACAGGCATTGGCGAACTCAGGCGGTTTGCCAAAGGGTTGGATCGGGCCAGAGAAGGACTCCTGTCATACTGTCAGCACCGAATAACCAGTGCAAAAATTGAGGCCTTTAACGGTGTGATCAAACGTATTGTCTACAAGGCTTGTGGCTATAACGACCTTGAATATCTGTATCTGAAAATCCGGCAGGAGGCTCAGATATGATCTGCCAACCTGAGAAAGCCCCGACTTTTCTATCATTCATGGGCAATCCTAACCTCTCGAAAACTCTGCACATCAGGTGCTGGTTGGACAGGCGACGCTTCCAGCTCGCAATTGAAATGACCGTTTTGCCTGTCGTACCTTTTTCTTCCCGGTCAGCCAGTTTGAGCAGATTAAGGGCTGAGAATGAAGCATTAATCTGAGTATGAATCGCTTGCTTATTACATGACTGGCAATCTATCAAGCCTGTATATTGTTTGGCATCCCGGAATACAAACTCAATTTGGAAGCGAGCTTTGTAATATTTGACGATACTCATTGCGTCCAGCTCAATATCTGTTGAGTAAATCAGGGCTGTGCCTATTTTGTTTTTTCGCTGCACCCTGAGCATCACAACCCGAATCTGGCGCTTCAGGCACTTGGAATGAACGACGGAGGTATAGACTTCTTCTCCGGTGTCTAACTGGCCTACATGCTCAAACCGACTCAAGTCTTTGTCAAGATTCACCTTGCCGTCGTAAATCTTTGGGCGCCCCTGTCCTGGGTATGGTCCGTTATAAAGCCACTTCAGGTCGGCATCCGTTCTTAACTTTCAGCAGCAGATACCAATAAACGTACAGGTCTGCCTGGAGGCTGTTGAGCAACAGCTTTTACAGGTCACCCGCCAGCCAAAACACCTAATGCAGAAGCTGGCAGGTGCTACAGAATACTGACTACAGGACCTAGCTCAAAAACTGCCGAAGACGCTCTGACCCAAGGTTATTGAAGAAGGCTTCCGGTGTATCTTCCACCACCAGTTCCCCACTCTCCATAAACATGACCCGGTCAGCGACTTCCTTGGCAAAACCCATTTCATGGGTGACCACCACCATGGTCATGTGGACCAGCTTTTTCATTACATCTGGTGGTGAAAGACTACTCGTGGGTGTTGGCCGCACACCGGTTGGTACGCTAATGCCAATTATAAACTAATGAAGTCCACTGATGGTTTTTAGTATCTATACGCCATGTGTGACTTTTAGGCGGAAATTAGCCCCTCAAACTGAGCTGGCTCCTTTCCGGCCTGAATATTCATATATGCCCCCACAGTGAAAGCAAGAAGTTTACGACCCATACGGCTGGTCAGGTGCCACATATCCCGGCCCCCACAATGTTCAATATCAAAATATTTCACCAACTGTCCTATGGTTGTCTCAACTCTTCTGCGAAGACGCATGATGAGTCTGACAAACCATTTAGGGCGATCGTCATTCATGTTACGCCGGAGCGGGGTTTGCAAATCGATGCCTTCCGCTTTGCAAGCGTTTTTCAGCTCAGGCCGTATGTATCCTTTATCACCCAAAAGCAGCCCTGCAATATCGTCTAAAAAATCATAGGCTGCATCTCGCTCATCAACATTAGCTGCCGTGAGTTGGAAGCCTGAAGGAATCCCTCTCATATCGACAACGAGATGCCCCTGAAAACCAAAAAAGTCCCGCTTCTTTAATGCACAGTGCCCAAACCAGGCCTCACCTTTGAAACAACGGCTTCTGGTCGCCTGTGTTCTGACGCAGACCTCAATGGGAAAACCATCAATAATGTGGAGGCTGGAACAATCAGCCCCGAGCAGTTGCAAAAGAGCAGCTTGCAGACGCTGCTTTACTCTCCAGAGATTGGCTCCCTGTCGCACAAACTGTGAGCGATCAGGAAGGGAAGGAAAAAAGTGTAGCCATTCTCTACGGAAGTACTTCCATATTGCCTTGTCTTCGTGGATACCAAGCCATTCAGCGACAATTTCCATAGTGAGAACCTCACTGTCGGAAAGCCTAGGAGGAGTTCCACGCTTTCGGATAGGCTCGGTAATATTTGAAAAGTACAAATCGTCGATCAGGCAGAATACACTGATGATAAACTCTTCGAGGGGCATGGTCGTCACTGTCTGGTGTGTTATCGCAAATAGATATTAGACAGTGGTCATGTCCCTCATCAGAACTTATAAAGAAAATAAAGAAAAGTCACACATCGCGTTATCTATACTTTGGCGGATAAGATGTACGGAGTATGAAGTTTCTCATGTATAAAGCAATCCTCCCTAATTTGTTGAAGTTGTTGGCTGTTTCTTCATTCATCACGATTTCATATGCATTTGCACAGGAATATTGTTCTAAATGCAACAACATATTAAAAAATGATGAAGCTATACGACAACTTTGTTGTGGACATTCATATCATGCATCTTGTCTAGCCTCTTCCATTGGAGTCAGTAATAAATGCCCGAATTGCGGACACACGGCTTATATCCATACTCCAGAATACAATAAGAAAGAACACGATAAATGTACTGAGGTTATACCTGGAAGGAGTTCTGGCAAAGACTCACGCAGTTCAAGCCAAAGGTATTATCGACGATATGTTCCATATACGGTTGATAGGTATGGCTCATCCATAAGTCAGATGGGGCAAATGAGTCAAGTGTGTCAAATAGGGCAAATGGGCCAAGTAAGTCAAGTGTGTCAAATAGGGCAAATGGGCCAAGTAAGTCAAATGAGTCAAATGCCAGGTTTTTCGGGCTGCAGTGGAACTTTCGTTCAGCTCCACCAAAATGGAGATAAGCTTTATCTTAATACCGGACCGGGTGAAGATAACTCTATTCAAATTGATTTATCAGAAGAAAGACAGGGAATAACCTTGTTTCATAATAATGAAAGTAATGTTGTTACTGAAGTAAATACAGCGTCTGAAAATGGGTGTGTTCAGATAAATATGTGTACCAGATGCAGTTACACTAAAAAATAGAGACTTTCTCAGATTGGCGTATTGAAGTTGAGCCTCCTGCTGGATTTTAGGTACAGATATTCAAAGTCGTTATAGCCGCAAGCCCTGTACACAATACGTTTGATAACATCCTTGAAAGCTGCAATTTTTGCACTGCTTAAGTACCCGGACGCATGAAATCATATATTTCTGACTCAATCTCCAGGCCGCTCAGCCGTGCCGCAGCTCCGGTCACATAGCGGGCTATGCTCCCTGCGCTGCAACCCAGCTGAGCAACCTGTTTATTGGCCAGAAATATGCGATTCCATATGCCCGGGTACTTATCACTGCTGTCCGGTTAAAAAATCGGATGAGGTGCGAAATACCTGCCCCTGTTGTTTTGCGGTAAAATGGCAGCTGTTGAGACAGCTATTTCACAACCTAAAAAAGACAGGCATGAAACATCATAAAAAAAGCTAATATTATTTAATATCTGTTTTCAGACCTTGATAAATCTAGGATCTTAATTGCATATCACCCATTTTAATCCAGCCAATTTTGCGCAGAAACTCAGACACCAGCAGAGCAATAGCTGCCGGCAAAATAAAGTGTATTAAAATGATTTTAAAAAGCAGGATCATGGTAGAACTTGAGCCAATCATGGTATTCCAGGTCATGATCGGGCCAACCAGACCGGCTGTCCCCATACCGGCACCACTGGGATTATTCTCCATTCCAAACATCATTGTTGCTACAGGCCCCAGAACGGCACTGGCGGTAATTGCCGGAATCCAGATTAAAGGGTTGCGAACAATATTGGGTATCTGCAACATGGATGTACCCAGCCCTTGGGCAAGCAGACCATTCAGCTTATTTTCCCGATAACTGGCTACAGCAAAGCCAACCATCTGGGAGGCACAGCCAACAGTTGCCGCACCAGCTGCCAGACCACTTAACCCAAGAATAATGGCAATAGCTGCCGAGCTTATGGGCAGGGTCAGGAAAATTCCCATACAGACAGAAACCAGCACTCCCATAACAAACGGTTGCTGCTGGGTAGCAAAGACAATGACCTGTCCCAGTGACGTCATAAACTGGGAAATGGGTGGGCCAATAATCATTGCGACAATGCCCCCGGTCACGATGGTCACAAATGGAGTAATCAGGATATCCAGTCTGGTTTTACCGCTCACCAGCCGGCCTATTTCAACACCAGCCAGTGCTGCCAGAAATGCCCCGAGAGGATCACCAGGCCCAAACAGACTGACGGAACTACCAGCAATCACACCTCCTCCGACAATCTTGCCGGCATAGGCTCCAAACATGCCGGTCACCGCTGTTGCATAAGTAACCAGGCTGGGAGCCATCAGTCTATGAGCAACGCCAACGCCAATGCCTACCCCTGTACACACAATAGCGATACTGCCAATCTGAATCAGAAAAGAACCAGCAGATCCCCCAATACCACTACCAATCTGCTTAATAATCAAACCAACTATCAATGTGGCAAACAGTCCAAGAGCCATACCACTCAGACCATCGATCAGGTATCGATGCAAAACTCTTTTAATAAACATTTGCCTTCCCACAAAACATTCCTATCTTCAAATGACAGCTCAATTTATAGTTATCACTTCCGAGCCGGATGTTTTTTAACCAAAAGCTAATCGAATTACAAATTTCTCTGAACACGCAGAAAAAATTACTGAAAACTATCAACTAATTAGCGCTAATCAATTACCATAATTTCAATCCCGATTGTATTCTACTGCCATCAAGTCAGATGACTTCCACAGACAGAGAATATAAGCATGAAACTCGAAAACCGTATCGGCCAGCACATTCCGTCAGTCACCTTCCGGGTTCTTGATAACAGCCAGTGGAAAGATGTGACGACTGATGACCTGTTCAAGAATAAAACTGTTGTCGTGTTTTCACTGCCCGGAGCTTTCACCCCAACCTGCTCCTCCACTCACCTGCCCCGCTATAACGAGCTGGCACCAGTTTTTAAAGAGAATGGTGTTGACGATATTATCTGTATATCTGTTAACGATACCTTCGTAATGAATGAGTGGAAGAAAGACCTGCACGCTGAAAACATCACCCTGATTCCCGACGGGAACGGTGAGTTCACTGACGGTATGGGTATGCTGGTCAGCAAGAAGGAACTGGGCTTTGGTGACCGCAGCTGGCGCTATTCCATGTTGGTAAAGGATGGCGTTATAGAGCAGCAGTTTATCGAACCCCATGAGCCAGGCGATCCCTTCAAGGTATCCGACGCTGACACCATGCTGAATCAGATAAATCCGGATGCTGCCGAACGCCCATTCGCAACAGTGTTCAGCAAACCCGGCTGCCCTTTCTGCCTCAAAGCCAAGGAAATGCTGAAAGAGCATCATATTCAGTTTGAAGAAATTGAACTGGGCAAAGGTATCAGTAACCGCAGCCTGCGCGCTGTAACCGGTCAGCTAACCTGGCCCCAAGTGTTTATCAGCGGTAACCATATCGGTGGTGCTGATGATCTCGAAAAGTACCTGGCCAAATAAGTTTGTGCTTTATGAAACACTCAGGTTTACCTGAGTGTTTCACTTACAGCTCCAGTACAGCTCCAGTACAACTCCAGCCAGTTATCCTCTTCACATCATTTTCAGCCAGGCCAAAGCGACCATAAGTGCATCACCTTTTGCTGTATGGCGCTCCAGTATGGGTATATCCAGATCTTCACAGATTTTCTCAAACCGCAGGTCGGTGATTTGCTCCGGCTGACTGTAGAGCTTCTTACGGTAGTAACGGTGAGACAGCTCACGAATAGCGTTAGGTAGTTTAAAACCAAAATATGTCTGGCAGTACCGGCTCAGAATTTTTTGATCAAAGCGGATGTTATAACCAACCAAAGGCCTACGCCCGATAAAACTCAGTAACTGCTCCAGTGCATCTTTTGGTTGCAGGGCATTTTCCAAATCCTTGCTACGAATCTGATGAACTGGTACTGATTCAGGATTCAGCTCTTTCTCGGGCTGCACTCTTAACACCAGCGCTTTTCCAGGAAAGACTTTTCTTCCCCTGACAGGCACTGCCGCAATTTCCAGAATCTCATTGGTATCAGTGTCGAGACTGCTGGTCTCCAGATCCAGACTGATAAATTCATCATCAGGCACTGGGGCAAACAGGCGCTGAAAGTCGGCATACCGGTTTCGATTCTGGAAATTCAGCCAGCTATAACGAAGCTTCTCGGTAATTGCAGTTTCCATATTGTCTTTAACCGCCTTTTATCCATCAATATGAAAGTGGTGGCGCAGATACTGATGAAACTTTTTCACCGTATGCAGACAGTGGCGCAACATATCCCGGCGGCGATAATCCAGTGCATCCAGATCAAGCTCATTACCATCGCAAGTTTCAGCAATCTGCTGCTCCAGTCGCAGACGGTTAAGCACAAGGAAAGCTTCTTCCAGTTTGGAAGCCCGATCCGCTTCCAGCTTACCGGAGTTTTTCAAGGCTTCCAGCCGGTCAGTGGTCGAAAACGCCCTGATTTTTTGCTCCATGCTTAACGCACGGATGCCATGAACCAGGGGGAAAATACCCGCTTTCTTGACATCCATCTTATGGTCACGACCTTCCTTTATGCGACCAAAGAAGGTCAGGCGGGTATCAAACTGCAAGGCGGGAGCAACAAAGGTTGAGAGGAAAGATTCACGCCTGCCAATAACAGCTTCCAGGTTGTCCCGAAACTCGTCCAGCAGTTGCCCGTTACCGGCAACCGCACGGGCATCAGCCATCATGGCCATATCCATCATATGCTCAGGGCCAGAGTTATCCATCCAGCTTAAGACCCGTTCCTGCCACTGACTCTGGGTTAACACCCAGTGGGGGTTGGATACCATCACATTGCCTTGACAGCGGGGCCAGCCACAGGCCAGCAACAGCCTGGTAAACCCTTCCAGAATCTCCTGGTCAGGCTTTTGAATATCATCCGCAATAATCAGGGCATTATCCTGATCGGTTTTCAGAACCTGTTCTCCCCGGCCCTCACTGCCCAGTGACAGCAGACAGACGCTGTTTTGGTACGGTTCAGGAAAGTGCAGCTCAAACAACCTTTTCAACAGCTGATCATTGAGGGTAGAAACCAGCTGCATAACAAACCCTGTGCGAACACCATTGGAAAACAGGCTTCTGGCCTGCTTATCAATTTCCGGTGAAAGATCTATCAGCTCATCAACAGCGCCGGCCCGCACGATGCGCATGGCCAGAAGGTGAGAATGGTTGGATGCCAGAGAGAGAATCTGGGTCAGGTCCATCATCCCCACCAGCTCATCACCATCAAAAACTGTCAGCCGTTCTATACGACGCTGGGTCATCATAAGCAGTGCATTGAACAGGTAATCCCCCAGTTCAATACTGATAAGAGGAGCAATAGCAATGGAGCCCACTTCACTGCTCAACGGTACATTGTTGATGGCAACCGCTCTTAACAGGTCAGTCCGGGTAACGATTCCCAGTCCCGTTTCAGAAGGTGCAAGATCAACCAGCAGGGCATCCAGATATTCATCCTCCAGAATCTTGGCTGACTCCGCCAGTGATAAATGCCCCGATACGGTTTTAGCGGGACGGCAGTGGCTGCGCTCAATCCGGCTTAACAGAAAGTCTGCTATTTCGGGACGGGAGTCTTCATGGAGACGATGATATTTTTCACTCAGATCAGCCTGCAGGCCATCTTGGAACTTTTGGTTTTCACTGCAGATCTGCAAAAACAGATCAGCAGGGATTTCCTGAATCAGTGACTCTTCGAGGCAGATATACTCATGCTTTACCCTGCCATCCAGAAGTCCGCGGACATCAAACAGATCATCTTCTGCATAGTGGGCATAAATCTTTTTTTTATCTTGATGATGACGCTCTTCAATAACGCCTTTCTGAACAATCATTAGAGAAAGTGCTTCGGAATCCGCCTTCAGTAGTTTTTCACCCGGTTTAAACCAACTGAGAGAAGCCGCTCTGACAAGCTGTGAACGTTGCATATCCGTCAGCAAGTCAAAAGGAGAGTGTTGAAAACGAATCTGGTCATTCATAGCTGCTTCCTGGCTGTTATTGATTTGGCACTGTTATGATTTAGGGCTGTTATAATTTGGAATAAGTACTCAGTCCCGATTATGTGGAAACGTATATTTCTGACCAATAAACAGTTTGCTCTGCTGGCACCGGGAACATAGCCCGCTATCGCTATGTGGCCGGATGCTCATACCCGTTTGCCAGCATATTCCTTCAATAAATCAATATCCATGGTTTCAAGGTACTCTTTATAACACATGGAAAAAAACTCGGGAGTAATGACCAGAGCATCCGGGTCACCAAGAGCTTTTTTGATTCGCCGTTCCATAGCTGGAGAAATATCATCTTCGGTTGATACAAGATATTTTTTAAGTGTCGCTTGACACAAGCTTACATGGTCTGTTGAGCAATGATACTTGTGCAGGGATGGATAACAGCCATTGGGGATTTCAATAGAACTGCTTCCTTCCCGATAAAGCGACATATTAAGGCAAAGGTATCGCCAGGTGTGCTGTGTATCCTGTTGAAACAGCCAAAATAGAAAACTGCTTCTGGCAAAGCAGTTATATTCATCACCCACCAATTCCCGGTCTTTGGCAAACTCATGCTCGACAGAGAAGGTCAGGGGCAAACAGATAACAACCATCCGTGCCTCTCTTTCCTCCTCTAAACGGGAATAACACGGCTGACCTGTCACCATTCGTGTGATGTCGAGTCTCTCCCCGGCAGGGATTAGACTCCACTGTCGCTGAAAAGATACCCTGTTCAGGGCCTGAAGCATGGTTTTGGATTGACCACCCAGATCCAGAACAAATTCCTCCCGATCCTGCAGACTTGCCCCTTCCTTGATCTCGTCAGACCACTCCCGGGGCTGCATTAACCGCTGATAACAACTATCCAGTAAACCTTCAGCTTCTCCCCCATACGGACTCCTGATGACATCTTCCAGAACAGGCAGCAGCAAGTCAACCGGAACAATGCCCCCTCGAATCAAAGGCAGGAACTGTTTGATCCTGTCAAAATAAGTTGTATCGGATACTAGCCTATTCTTCCACAGCTCCCGTATGCTGAAAAGAACGTAATGAAATTTTTCTGTTACTCCTTCCCTGGTAGCACTGATACCGCTGGTAGCGCCTGTAGCAGAAGCCGCAAGGGATATCTGGCTTATAAGATCATGCCATTTTGTGAAAATACCAGGCCAGTCTAGATTAAAAAAAAGGTTGTAGCGTCTTTCAGCTTCATCTTTTCTGGATCCTCCTTCTCTAAAATGGCCAGCATAGAAGCCTATGATACCTAGAGCTTCTAATTGAGAAACAGAAGGGAGTTTTGAAGCAAGAAACTGGTACAGTGGTTGCCACTGCTGCTGACAGAAACCTTTATCCAAAAGAGTCAGTACATTTTGTTTAAATTGATCACCAACAGACAGGCCCCCTCTGCTATTTTTCTGAACTATAGACAGATCCACACGCTTCCAGAGTGGCAGCTCTATCTCTTCCCATGTATAGCTGCCACCACCTCCCAGATTAATTTTTCGCCAGCGGCTGCCGCCATCCAGATTGACTTCAATATACCGATGGGCTGTATTCTTAACCATCCTTGCCATAACACCAAAGTAGTGGCTCAGGGCCTGGAATACCCGGGAACGATGCCGACAGACCCCCTGCTTCCCGCGTATCAGGTTGACCAGCAGATCCAGTCCCTGGCCCGGCACATCCCGGTCACTGGAAAAACTTTGGCACCAGTTGGCCAGGCGGTTCAGCCGCAAAGCCATATCAGGTGTATTCCTTATCCGTACCAACTCCTGGCAGGCCGGATAACCCCGGGCACTGGCACTGAACACATCCCTGTCCAGTCTCTCCCGAATGGCGGAGGGACACAAATCTGTCTGGAGCTGCACAGGCTCTCCCTCCTGCACGGGTTCAAGGCAGGCCAGATCCGGTTCAACAACAAAGGCCAGTTGCATTACACAGTCTGTGACGGGACTCGCTTTGTCCAACCTGACCAGCAGCTGTCCTGTCTCCCGGCCTCTGCCCAGCTCCAGGGGGCTCTCTTCTCCCTGGCACTGACTGCAGTCAAAATAAACCAGCCTGTCTCTGGCGCTCAGCCCAGGCAATGGTGTCCACCTATTTTTACACAGAACGAATTTACCACAACCTGATGACTGGTTTTCAGCCAGAGTCAAACGTCCCTCTGGCCAGCGAGAACAGGTGATGCTTTCAGTGCCTCCCTGGTCACAGGGAATCTCGACGTCCTGCAACGTACCGTCTTGAATCACAAGCTGCCTTAAAGCCAGCCGGTAATCATCTGTATCATACTGTTCACCGGCAAAGTATTTATCGATTGTGAAATGTACGAATGTCGTTATATCTCCCCCCCGATGGCCCCTGACCACTTCCCCAGATGGTTCCGGGACAGGGCTCAAGCACTAAACAAGCCAGTTCCAGCAGTTCATCAACGGTTCCTGTATCTGGCAACAGGAGCGTTTTCCTGCTGGCATTCCAATGAGGAGCCGTATCAGGCTCCTGCATCTGCAGGGTTAACGGCATACGCCGCTTGCTGTTCAGTTGACAAAATAGTATCCGGGTACGCTCCTCCTGACCAGGCCTTCCAGTTTGCTGCCCCGCTTGGCAAACAGCTGCCTGCAGGCTGCCCATGGTCTGGTGTACAGAGCCCAGGGCCAGACCGAATACTGAGGCAAAAACAGTGGGCCATTCGTTCCTGTCTTTTGGCAGAAGAGCGTTTGCGGCCCGAAACAGGTCATCAAGGCATAGCTGGATCGGAGCCTGCCGCTGTTCCAGAAGATCGGCCAATGCCTGATAGTGGCCTGATAACCATTGACTCAGTGCGAGGCTAGAGCCACGTCGCTGGAGAACACCCTGCAGATCATATTGGGACAGCCGTTCAAGCTGTACGATGGTGCACCGGCTTTTCAAGGCCATTGACAGGGTTTCCCGCCCGCCCAGTGAGCCGGGATTGACTGTCATGATCAGGGCAAATCCCGGTTTCGTATAACCACAGCTGAGATACTCATTAAACAGCCCCTCCAGATAACGGCTGGGCAGCAGATTCAGTTCGCTGATAACCACAATCCGTCCATCTCCCATGGCGGCTCTTATGGTTCTGATCTGGGCATCCCACTGATCCGGGCAGGCATTTATATGGACAAAACGGGTGACTGCAGCCTTTTGATCTTCCCAAAGGACAAGCACACACCGGGCAATTAAATCCTTGCCCCAGCCGGCGGGGCCCTCAACAATCAGGCTGCGCCGCCCGCGGAGCAACACTGTTTGCTGGTCCAGAAACAGCCAGTAGTGGCGAACCAGGTTGACAACCGGTGTACTTTCCAGATCGATAGCTGGATTTTTTTGGCGCAGGGCCTGTAAAAATACCTGGAAAGCGAGCTGCTTTTTGGCAGAGAGTGTGCTGTCGCAAGGGTAATGGAGCGGATACCACTGCCGGATGGCATCGGCCTGCAGGCGACAGTTGGCAGATACACGGCCGCCCAGACTGTCGGCAAATGCCTCATCAACCATCTGGTTGACCTGCTCCTGCATGGGTGGCGTAAATACAACCTGAGCTTTCTGGTTTTGGCGGTCCTGATTACCGTACCGTAAAGCCTGATGGATACGGGACAAAATATCCTGTAGATCCCGGGGAGATAATGCATCCGGCAGAATATCACCATAGTGGCGATAAAGAGCCATGATGGCTGTTGTCGCCCCGGTTTTCAGAGCTATCGGCCAGTGGTCTGGGAGGGCTGGTTGTATCACCAGTTCCGCAAGTACTTCAGGAGTGAGGGGGCGGCAAAAGAGCGTCAGCATATTTTTACTGATGGTACTATCCATATGACGGCCATCGTAATGATCGGGATTGCCCGTTAAAACAACCCGATGCCGATCGCTGAGCCGGTAAATCCTGCCGTTATAGCAGATGCGGGGAGGATTTTGGTTTAAACCGGCCAGTGGAGCCAGGATCCCTTCCCGGGCCAGGTTGGCTTCATCAAGAATCAAAAGTGGTGGATTTTCAGCCATGGCCCAGCGGAGAACCGGCCCCGGAACAAAAGAGCTGGACTGATCATCATCCATCCGTTCCTCAAGCTGCTGTTCTCCAAACAGGTTTTCCGCTGTTGTTTCCGGCCCAAGGCTTAAGACCTCTGGTGCGGGCATGTTTTCCCATCCAGACATTTTTTTCAGTTCACCCGCAACGGACCGGGCCATATGGCTTTTCCCGGCACCGGCCACCCCCTGCAGAAAAACACACCCGTGGAGTTGAACCCTCTCTGCCAGTTGCTGGATGCGTCGATATTGACGGTAATGACTGTTCCTGCGCCCCATCACCAGGGCTTCCGCCAGGTCATGAAAATCCCCCTGCAGAAGTGAGCCGTCAAAATAGTATTGCAGAACGTTGCATACCCCATTAATGGCTTCAGTACAGTTATGACCATGACCTTCGATAATATTATTTATCTGGTTATCCAGTTTTTTCGCCTGGCAGCTGATGCCTATATGTTTCATCTTTCGCAACTCACCAGCCACAGACAGGGCATCACGAATCTGAGCCCGGCGCTGACCATGGTAATACCTGAATTGGTGAGCAAGCGATGCGTTAACCTGTAACCTGCCAGCCAGCTCCGTTCTATGCTCATCTTCTGCAGCCCCTGTAATATAACCGGCCAGCTTGTCCAGGGCCTCCCTGGTAGGCCGTTTAAAGCCCCCGGGCAGGATCTCTTTAAAAGCCATCAACGGACAGTGGCGCACCAGACTCCAGAACTGTTGTTCCAGTAAACTGCGGTCAGCATCTGGATACAGACTCAGCCACTGTCGTAAAGCGTGGCCATCCGCCAAATAATCCCCCTCCTCTGGATACAGTCTTTTTATACTGGTTTTCAGATAACCATAAACCTCATCGTCACCGCGGTAGCACTTTACAATCAGTGTGTGCAGAGCCTTGTGGTAATGAACAGGCAGTCTTTCGTGGGCACAATCCTGTCTCATTTCCAGCTCAATCTGTTTGGCCAGCAGGGCAGGAAAATCGGCAGCTTCCCAGGGCGGAGGGGCCGGATAGGTTTTTCTGGCTGATGCTGGCAAGGCCTGCAGTAGTGCCATCAGTTGATGTAAAGGTTCCTCGAACAGCTTTTCAGGTTCACCCTGCAGCGGCTTGAGCTGGAACTGTTTCTGCCACAGGGAGGATAGCGGACATGGCATGTTTTCCGGCCAGAGAAAAATCAGATTGGCCTCTGGAAGAAGAATCTTTCGGCCATGAACCAGCAGATAAGGAGGATTGGCAAACAGGCTTTCCAGTCGCAGGGCTATATCTGGACAGGTTTCCAGGCCATGACAAACAACCGCTTGCCCTTGCCGAAGGGCCTGCAACAGTGCTGTTTCATCCTGGTCAAAACGTCCACTGTTCCGGCTCAGCAGGCGGGTCTCCAGCCACAGGGTGTCCCAGCGGGTCTGCGGTGTTATCCGGTAGACCACGCTTGCCGGATCGGGTTCTGCCAGCGCCCGGATCTCCTGCCTGTAAATATGACAGTGGATTTGGCCTGCCGTTTTTGGACAATGCTCTTTTGCTGCTTTAGTGAGATCAATAAGGGTCGGAGAAGGTTTGATCTGCGCAATCCTGTTTAACAATCTCAGCCACTGGCCATCTGATAGAGGATCGGTAATACAAAGAACCTGACAACCTGAGAGCAGCTCGCTCAGGGAATCGGCAGCACAGGAAATACCACCTCTGATCTGGACAGTACAAAAGGCGTCTTCCAGGGACTGGCTGTTCAGGCAGCAATACTCTACATCTGGCAGGTAAGGACACTCCTCTGCCATTTTCACCAGCCGCTGTTTCATTACCTCCAGAACTTGCGGAGATGATTTTCTGTACCGCAGTCTCACCGAGGCAGGAAGGGAAACCCACTCACCATTGGCCTCAAAGCCTTCTTCCCGCAGAGCTCTTGCCAGGGTTATGGTAAAATCTGGATCATCCCAGGGGGCATCCTGCAGGATCAGTGCATCAGCTGGCTGCAAACCCTCCAATGCCCCCGGTTGAAAGCGAACCTGCCCCCGGTCATCCAGAACCATCCCCCCAAACAGTCTGATTCGCCAGTTTTCTGCTACAGCTAAATTCACCGAGACCGAACCGGAGTCATCCTCAGCGACAGTCACTCTCTCCTGCAGCAGTTCTTTATCACTCAGGACTCCCACATCTTCCTTTTGCCCCCCGGGGCAAGAGTGCTCTATCGGGAAATTTTGCAGACGCCGCCAGCAGTCAGGCCCGGGCTTGCCAAACCCGGGGTTCAGCATTGATTCACTGACCAGAATAACCCGCCGTACAGATGGCCCCAGCCGTTTTCCCTGACAGGAAGGGGGAATCTCCAGAAGATCATTCATGCTGGCAATCTGTCCTGCCGTCATCTCCGTCAGATCCAGAACCAGAGTCAAAGGATCGTCAGCAAAAAGACGGCCCTCTGTGACAGAAAGGGTACCGCCTGGAGGGCAGGTCACGGTTTGCAGAAGATGATGATGGTTAAGGTTATCAGGAGAGCGCAGGGGAATGACGCGGCCATGACTTTGGTCGCGGCACTGCTGTATCACTTGCTGGCGCTGATTGTCACTTTCAATAAAATGGACAACATCTTCCAGACCTACCAAGGGAGACGTATCGAGGCAGGATGTCGCCATGAGTGCGGTTTTTTTTTCAAGGAAATATGATGTTGGAGCACTCTCAACTGCAGCACATGGACGTTTTTTGTTAACTTTTGGAGATGAGGACTCCTCAGCAGATGGTTGTTCTGGCACCGTCACCCGCTGGCGTATTGAATCAGCATCTTGCATACCCCACCGCTCTTTTGCACTAAATCCCGCTTTGCATTGAAATTTCCTATGAATTATCAGACTTCTGCCATTACAAAAAGTGCCATAGCAGAGTGACAGAATGGTAAACAATGGGGTTACTGATCAGGCAGTAGAAACAAGAGTTCTAGACCATAAGCTTTCGCAGATAACGAAAATGACGGGGAAAGTTTCTGTTTTCTACCCATCTGGACAGGAGAGCCCAGTTGGGTAGAAAACAGAAACCCTGTACCAGCAGACGACAAACAGATTGGAATAATAATACCAGGTTGCTGGCTTAAGCCCTTGCGGGTTCACCAGCTTCCCCTTCAATACTGGCACCAGCGGCACCCCTGCTGGTTGGTACCCGGATATCTTCCACCATATCCTGGATCTCCTGGGGCGGAGCCTTGGTCAGGTGGCAGATTACGATGGATACTGCAAAGTTCAGCATCATACCGATAGTACCAATACCCTCTGGAGAAACACCAAACAGCCAGTTATCTGCAGAGTTTGCACCCGGGTTGATGAACTTGAAGTACACGATATAACTGAAGGTAAATACCAGACCCGTGATCATACCGGTCACAGCACCTTCCTTGTTCATGCGCTTATAGAAGATACCCATCAGAATGGCCGGGAAGAACGAGGCTGCAGCCAGACCAAAGGCAAAGGCTACCACCTGAGCTACAAAGGCGGGCGGATAGATACCGAAGAGACCGGCAATCACGATAGCCACCGCTGCTGCACCACGGGCTGCCAGCAGCTCCTGCTTATCGGAGATATTTGGCATCAGGTTACGCTTGAGCAGATCGTGTGAGATCGAAGTCGAGATGACCAGCAACAGACCGGCGGCAGTAGAGAGTGCTGCAGCCAGACCACCTGCTGCTACCAGTGCGATGACCCAGCCAGGAAGCTGTGCAATCTCCGGGTTGGCCAGCACCATAATATCTCGGTCAACATAGAGCTCATTGTTGTTTGCAGTCGGTGCATTGGCGACCAGTCGCTCACCGTTCGCACCGCGTTCATCAGTGAACTTCGGCTTGCCTTCCATAGGCTTGCCAGGGTGATACTGAATTTTTCCGTCATTATTCTTATCCGTCCAGGCAATCAAGCCTGAGTTTTCCCAGTTAGAGAACCACTCAGGCAGCTCTTTATAGGAAGCTTCACTCACTGTATTCAACAGATTGATACGGGCAAAGCTGGCAACAGCCGGTGCTGTTGTATACAGAACGGCGATAAACAGCAGCGCATATCCGGCTGATTTCCGCGCATCCCGCACCGTTGGTGTGGTGAAGAAGCGTACAATAACGTGGGGAAGACCAGCTGTACCCACCATCAAAGCCATGGTGATAAAGAACATATCAATGGTGGACTTACTGCCATCGGTATACTGGGCAAAACCAAGCTCTTCCGACAGGCCGTTAAGCTTCTCAAGCACCGACATCTCTTCACCGGTCACATTGGAACCGAAGCCCAACTGCGGAATCGGGTTACCGGTAATCATCATGGAGATGAAAATGGCCGGAACCATAAAGGCGAAGATCATCACGCAGTACTGAGCCACCTGAGTATAAGTGATACCTTTCATACCACCGAGTACGGCGTAAACAAAGACAATCGCCATACCGATCATGACACCGATATTAATATCCACTTCCAGGTAACGGGAGAAGACGATACCGACACCACGCATCTGGCCCGCCACATAGGTGAACGAGATAAAGATTACGCAGACAACGGCCACCACACGGGCCAGCTGGGAGTAGTAACGCTCACCCACAAAATCCGGCACGGTAAACTTACCGAATTTACGCAGGTAGGGAGCCAGGCACATGGCCAAAAGTACATAACCACCGGTCCAGCCCATCAGGTATACCGCACCATCACGCCCGATAAACGAGATAATACCCGCCATGGAGATAAATGATGCGGCCGACATCCAGTCAGCACCTGTCGCCATTCCGTTGGCTATGGGGTGAACGCCCTTGCCAGCAACATAGTATTCGCCCGTGGATCCGGCCCGGGAGCGAATAGCAATATAGATATACAGTGCAAAAGAAGCGCCTACGAAAAGGTAGGTCAGCATTTCTGTACTCATGCTTACTCTCCCTCTTCTGCCACGTTGTATTTACGATCGAGGCGATTCATCTGCCACACATAGACAAAAATCAGTGCCACAAACGTGTAGATTGAACCCTGCTGGGCAAACCAGAAGCCCAGCGGGAAACCACCTACTACGATTTTGTCGAGTTCATCCACGAAGAGAATGCCGCAGCCAAACGAGACCGCAAACCAGACGACGAGAAGGGTGAGAAGAACCCTTATGTTTTCTTTCCAGTAAGCGGCGGCTGCCGCCTTACCATCACTCATAGGAAGGTCTCCCGCTGTTGTTCTTATTTTGGGGTTAGTTATTTGAGTTTTGATAGTACGTTATTATTACAGGGTCGAGTGCTACCCTAACAGCGAGTTGTTCGGTCGTCTCTTAGACTTTTGGCTAATATTAGTATTTTTTCCCCCTCTACCCTCGGCGAGAAGCTATCCACTCATTTTCTCTTAATGTTTGCGATAGTCCCCTACGTATGATGCTGAACATCGCATTATTGGATAATTCTGGATTGATTTGATTTCTCCATATATTGCGGACAAAATCAGAAGGGTTCACTCGAATTGCCCCATCACTGTGTAGACTATCCAATAGCCACCATTGGCCTGTTTCATCCTGCTTAAAGCAAACAATATGCCCGTCATAAGACAATATAAAACCTTCTTTATCTAACGTATCCAGAGCTTGAATGGCACGCTCACACCCTTCATCACCGTGGGGTTGCCATGCCAAATCATATATATAGAGAGGTGGCTGACCGTTACTCATTTTTTGTGCAAATGGCAACATTTTGTCATATAATTGATCAGCCCTTAAATTCTCATATGTGCCATCATCCTTCAGCACTTCATCACCTAGATATGCGTTTGCCGAATGTCGACCGCATTGTGTATTTTTTTGCGGCTCGATGTAAAACCTTCTTCTAACAGGTTGAGGCACAGGTGTCGGGGCAACTGCTGTTGGTACTGAAGCTGGTTTCGGTGCTGAAACTGGTGGCATAGAGCAATGAGAGTCACTTACGAGAGCCGCAGGCAGTGATGTCACATCTGTGGAAGGGTTTCCTGACACTTCAGTAATACTGCGAATCAGTACATATGTATCATCCTTCAGTACCTTAAGGGTCTCACTAATCTCTGACTCTGTAAGGCCTGACTGCCTGAGCTTATCAGATAAACTATTTATCCACTGTGTAGCACTGCATTCCAGAGCTTTGGCTCTCTCTTCAGGCTTTGGATACACAAGAGTCAGATCATCATGAAACCCGGATATGGCTCGTATAACCCGGTCAGATATCTCTTCCGCTTTCTCACGCCCTTTGGCTGTACTGAAATCTGTTGTTGAAATGATCTCATCCAAAGAGCTATCCAGCTGATTCAATACACTCTTTGGCTGTGCTGTATGCGTTTGAGGCTCATACTGGGAGACAGCTCTGGAAGGTAGCCTTCGATCAACCGGGGAAGTAACAGATTGCAGATCAGAAAAGTGGCTTTTGCCAGAAACAGCAGTAACATATTCATCACTGGAGCAAGAGTTTGTCCCAGCGGCAGAATAGTCGGCCATAATAGATCCACGGTTATAATCGACTGGATTACTGACGGCTATTGCACCCATTTCTAATCCCCCTGCATCTGAATCTTAAAAAGTCTAATTTGGAGTCTTTTTAACCCCTTTTGGTTTCAACAGATCTAACAGACCTGTTTGATTGCCTAACATTTGATTGCTTAATTATTGTTTCAAGAAAAGACTGCCCTGCTGCCAGGACAGCCTTTCCAGACCCAACTGTGAATTATGCTTTCAGAGTTCCTACATATTGGAATTCACGGTCTTCCTCAGTAAAACCAGCTTCTTTCATCATTTTTTCATGATGAACTTTCTGCTTTTCCAATGAACTCCGTTCTGTTTTTAACTGCTCCGCCTTTAAAACCTGCCTCTCAATCTTTCTCAGTGGAGCAATCTCTTTCTCATGGGTCTTGATCTCCATTTTCTTATTTTCTTGGTCTCTTTGCAGGTCGTCACGTGAGCGAGTAAGTCTCTGATACTCAGAGTCAGCATTAAGCCTGCTCCGCTCTTCACGCACCTGCTCTTGTAATTGCCGTATCCGAAGAAGAGTGATGCCAAGATTAAGAAAGCCATTCTCTCGTCTGTAAAGTCGACCGTGAGCATCACGTGTATATTCGTAACGGTCGGGGTTATTCAACTTTTCTATATCAGCCTCCAGCTTCCTTAAGCGGGCTTCTTTCTTATTAATCTTGTCTTCGGTATTACTCAAATCTTTATTAATTTTCCTTAATTCCTTATCGAGTTTATGAGCAATTTCATTTTCAGCATCCATCTTTGTCTTGAAATCTACAGATGATCTTACGCCAAAATTAACAGGTAGTTTTCTCCATGCCTTGAACCAGGCTTCCCGGGTCTTGAGGTGTTTTTTCCAATTGTTATAGATTTTACGGTTTGTCGAACGTAGCTTAGACACCAGAACCTGCTTCGGAGTTTTACGTGCTTTTTTTACTCCGACAATCGTTCCCATAATACCACCCGTCAGGCCACCAACCAGTCCACCAACAGCTGCACCAACTGCAGAACCAACGGGACCGGCAAACAGGCCTGCCAGGGCACCAACAACAGCTCCAGCACCAGCTCCAACAGCTGTTCCTGCTGCCATTCCTCCGACTATGCGACAACCCTTTTGGCACCTTGTCAGCCTGTATTCACCAAGAGCTGTACGAGTATTGTCCTGGGTCTCAGCCTGAGGAATTGATCGCGTTGCCTCAACACCTCTTACCGAGCTTTCATTACCGGTAGCATGATCATACTCAGAAACAGTAAGACTGCCCTGTGAATTTCGGTTTAAAATTGAATCCATCATAATACTCCCTCCCTGAGTGATTTCATTTCGGCCCACTGGGCTTTTTTATCTGGTTGTCTCTGAAGTATTGGTCTGGGGGCAGCTTACCGCCATACGACCTTGGGATAGGCCTGATAAACCCTTTATATTCAGGGTTTATCAAGGTCTAAGACTTTTGGGGAAGAGCCTGGATTTCAGAACAGAGTTCAGTGTCTTTAGTCTTTAGTCTTTAGTATTAGATCCCCACTTTACTCCAGCAGACAGGTGATTTTATTCTGCAGATTTACAGCAAAGTCAGAGTTTCTGGATTTGCTGTTATGAACTCATCCATTCTGCATATGCTCCAAACAGTCAGGACAGGAGTACCGATAAAATAAGGGAATCTGAACATGCCGAGAATTACGCTCAGCCGAAGATTTCGTGATTGGCCAGAGACATTTTCCAGTTCCTTTCTGAAGTTCAGCTGCGTTATTCACTGTGTACAGTTGAAGAATATGCCCACCCCAGGCAATTACCAAATTAAATTAATGTTGTTAATATAATTAATTATTTATATTATAAAACTACCACCTTTTCCCTGTATATCCCAAAAACTGGATGCTTAACTCATTAGATAAATCCATCTTTTCTGAATATCAGCAGCCATCATAATGAGATTCAAAACCCAGGGATTTTCATTGATCGAGATTGTGGTAGTGGTTGCTATCATTGGTATTTTGAGCGCCGTTGCACTACCCGCTTACAATGCATATCGCCTGCGTGCCATTATTGGGGCAGAGCTCCTGCCTGTATTAAGAAGAGCTGGCAACGATTTAATCGAGTATTACTTTACGATGGGCACTGTAAGTGGGTATTGTGCCAGCTTCAGCGATAGTGGCATGATAACAGAGTATGTCACTAGAGTACGATGCAATCCCGCCACCACAACCCAGCCCATACGCTTTGTAGCAAGACTGGATATTGACAGGTTTGGAAGTGACATTCCCAGCGCAGCGAAGCTGATTTTCTTTCCGACTGAATCCACTGGGTCAGTACGCTGGCACTGCGCCTACCATCTGAGCACAGTCCATCGTATTCCGGGGGAATACCTGCCCACAACATGCCGTAACAATTACGTAGCCAGTAACTGGAACCTTTATGTTGATGGAACCCTGGTCACCAATGGTATTACCGCCGATTAGCGCACAGGATCTACTGACATACACACAACTCAGTTAACAAAAACTGCAAAAGTACCAATCTACCTCTGCATTCCAATTCAACAAGTGCTTAACTCACTGTAGAGGCTTGTTTTTAGGCAAATGGGTGACTGAACAATGGGCATTAGGAACTCGGGATTTTCATTATTTGAAATAGTGGTAGCAATTGCCATTATAGGAATCCTGGCTTCAATTGCGATACCAGCTTATCAGACACACCGCTTGCGAGCCATAATCGGCGGAGAGATTCTTCCTCTGTTAAAGAGAGCTGGAAATGATATGACCGAGTTTTATCGCTCTAAGGGAACAATATCCGAATACTGCAATAATTTTAGCGATACAGGGCTGAAAACAGAATATATATCCTTAATACAATGCACCCCTTTGGGTGGTTCTCAGCCCGTTCGGTTTGTCGCTAACCTGAATATTGCCAAGTTTGCAGATGATATTCCCAGCAGGGCTCGAATTCTTTACTTTCCAACAGAAACCAATGGCTCAATGCGCTGGTACTGTGCCTACCATAAGAGTTCAATTCACCGTATTCCTGCTGAGTACTTACCCAAAATATGTCGCAACAATTACACGCAGGGATGGAATCTCCATATCGATGGAGTTCCAATCACCAACGGTATTTCAGCTAACTAAAGTGCTCTGATCACTCAATACCTGAAGCCCCCTGCAGCAGCTAGGTTTTGCTGATTTGACACTCCCGGCCAGCGCTGGCAACCTGTCACAGATTCAAGCAAAACTATAAGAACCGGCACCATGAACTACCGGATTGTGATTACTGAAGATCACCCCCTGTTCTGTTCAGCCCTGAATGGAGCACTCCAGAACTCCTGGGAGCAGGTTGATATTGCCGAAGCGGACAGTCTGGATGCCCTGCAAAAACTGCTGAAAAATAGTGAAGTTCCTGACCTTGTTCTTCTTGATTTACATATTCCAGGGGCCCATGGTTTTTCTGCCTTGCTTTATCTCCGCAACAACTATCCAGATATTCCTGTTGTCATTATTTCTGCCCGGGAGGAGCCGGAAGTTATCCATAAAGCACTGGAGCATGGAGCCAGCGGTTTTATACCCAAGTCCTCCCCCCTGGAAACCATCACCTCTGCCATCAGCAGTATACTGGCGGGTGATATCTGGCTTCCTGACAACATAGGTCCTGCACCAGCCTCCGATGATTCAGCCCTGGACATGACCGAGAAACTGGCTTCGCTGACACCACAACAGCTAAAAGTACTGGAGATGATTAACTCTGGCTTGAGAAACAAACAGATTGCCTGGGAGCTGCAAGTTTCAGAAGCCACCATCAAAGCGCACCTGACAGCTATATTCCGCAAACTTGGCGTTAATAACAGAACCCAGGCGGTTATCGTTTTACAACAGGCTGAACTGGATCCGGTTAATGAAATGGTCTGACTCTTCTACAATTCCTTCCGCTGACCCTTCTACGGCCAAAGTTGCCGACGTTACCAAACTGGATCGATCTGCCTTCATTTATACTGAACAGTTCTGTGAAGAGAATATCTGGTGCCTGTGCCGGGATCTGGTAAAACAGGGAGTACTGATAAACAGACTGCATGCCCTTTTTCTATCCAGTCATGCCCGCCAGACACCTATCCTGCAGCAACGAAGCAGTCCTTCTCCTGATCAGCCAGTCTGGTGGGATTACCATGTTGTTCTGCTGGTGACTGCAGAGTCTGGAAGTCTGGTGCTCGATTTCGATACCTGTCTTGAGTTTCCAGTCTCAGGGAAAACTTATTTTCAAAAAAGCTTTTACCCCCAGAAGACACTACAGCGGCAGCACCAGGTTTACCAGCGAAAGATAAAAGGGGAAGAGTTTCTCAAACGGTTCACCAGCGACCGCTCCCATATGATTGATGATCATGGCCAGCCGTTAGCACTGTTCCCGGACTATTCCCCCATTAACCAGCACCAGAATGGCACCACAGGGCTCCGTGACTATCTGAATCTGTCAGGTATGAAGCTGCTCACTGAAACAGCTATGAACGGCTAACAGATATATGCACTCTTCCTCAGTTAACTGAGACGGCCAGCATTCGATGCATCAAAGCTCTTAGTGCTGCCGGCTTTACCGGCTTGGCAAGATAGCCCATCCCTTCTGCTTTCAGTTGCGCCCTCAGCCTTGGGGACGCATCAGCAGAAATCACTATCACTGGCAGATCCCGGCCAAGGCAATTTTCCACTTCCCGGACAACGCTATGTCCATTGACACCATCATCCAGATGATAATCCGCCAGAATAATATCCAGTTCATGCTTCTCTGCCAGACTCAGCGCTTCATCCTTGTTGCGGGCAATAAAAGAAACCGCACCCCACCGGGTTAACAGAGAGGACATGCCTTCAAGGATCATTTCATCATTATCAACACAGAGAACAGTACAACCATCCATATGATTGCCAACGCTGACTGGTGGCTTTACCGGCGGGCGATAGGCAGGCAATTCAGCCCGGGGAGCTGAAATTGAAAATACAGCACCACGACCAGTTTCAGAACGCAGGTCGATATCGTGTTTCAACAACCTTGCAATACCCCGGGAAATGGCCAGCCCCAGTCCCAGTCCCTGGGCATCGGAATGATCAAGTCTCTGAAAGGCTTTGAACACTTCATCCTGTTTTTTTCTTGGTATACCGGGGCCACTGTCCCGTACTTCGATACGCAACCTGTCACCAGCACGTCTGCATATCAGCATAACCGAACCACTTTTGGCGTAGCGGAATGCGTTGGCCAGAAAATTCTGCAATACCCGGCGCAGCAGTACCTTGTCACTTGCTATCACATGGTCACAGTTCACCAGACGGAAATGAACCTGATACTGATCCGCCAGAACACTGAAGTCGGCTTCCAGTGAGTTCAGCAGCTCACCCACAGAGAAAGGTTCGATATTGCACGACACACGACCAGTTTCAAGCCGTGACAGCTGCTGTAGATCCTTGAGCAGATCCTCAGCCACTTTCAGGGAGCCATCCAGCTTGGCAGCCAGTTCACCGGCTCGCCCATCACGGAACTCATCCACCATGGAGGCCGCAAACAGCCTTGCTGCATGCATAGGCTGCATCAGATCATGGCTGATCGTGGTATAAAACAGGCTGCGGGAGTGGTTGGCCTGTTCAGCCTGATGTTTAGCCTGTAACAGAGCAGCATTCAGCTGTTCCAGCTCACCGGTTCTCTCCCGCACCCGCAGTTCCAGTTCCTCATTTGTCCGTTTTAGCTTGTCCTCAACCTCCCGAAACTCGGTAATATCGGAAAAGCTCATAACAAAACCACCTCCCGGCATGGGGCTGCCCTGGATCTGAATCACCTGCCCATCCGGATACTCCCTGACTGACTTATGAGGTGTGCCTCTGTTCAGCCAGTTCAATCGTTTCTGCACATGCTGGTGTGGGTCTCCTGGACCACACAGCCCGCGACGGGCGTTAAACAGGATCAACTCTGAGATATGCCGGCCATAACGCACCAGCTTTTCCGGGTAATGGAACATCTCCACATAACGCCGATTCCAGGCTACCAGACGCAGATCCCGATCAATAACGCTGACGCCCTGGTTGATATTTTCAATAGAGCTTTGCAGCAGTTCCCGGTTAAAAGTCAGCACAGTAGATGCTTCACCCACAATATCTTCAACATCGGTGAGATCCATTGTCTGACCTTTCAATGCACTTTTTATGACAATGCGAGCAGAAGATGCCCCAAGAACACTGGCCAGCAGACGTTCTGTAATAACCAGCAGATCTGGTGATGCCTTCCGCTGCCGGAAAAACCAGGGCTGTTCATCACCAGCTGCCATCTCAAAGGCTGTACGGGCTTTTCGCTCTCCAATAAAGCGCGCAGCCAGCTGTTCCAGGTCATCAACCCGGATATTGCCCTGAGGAAGATCACTTCTGCCTGGAACCTGGACATCCATAAATCGACCAGCCTGATGACGCTCCTGCAGTCTGGGCAAAAAGAACAGAGAACCCAGCCAGTAACAGACTAGGTTGGCCAGCAAACTGGCGACCATAGCGGCAGTCTGGGTATTTCCTGAGGAAAACTGTGATAGCTGATTAAGAAGAGCTATCTCAAAGCCCGCTGCAGGAAGCACCAGCAGCAGGAGCCAGAGCACGCCTCCTGCCAGAATACCGGAAACAACGCCATTACGATTACTGCCTCGCCACAGCAGACCGCCAATAAGACCCGGTGCCAACTGTGCCAAAGCGGTGAAAGACATAAAACCAAGAGCAGCCAGTGGCTGCCCTTCAATAAACCGGGTGAAACTCCAGGCCAGCAGTAACAGACCAACAATCAGGCTGCGTCGTATATTGAGCAGCAGCCATTTCAATTCACGAAACGATTTATCATCCAGACTGCGCCCCCGCAACAGCAAAGGAACAACAACTTCATTGCCGAGCATGATGGCCAGTGCAATCACTGACACCACCACCATACTGATGGCGGCTGACATGCCACCGATATAGGCCAGCATCGCCAGACCATAATTTCCCAGCCCCATGGGCAGACTGATTACATAGGTATCCGGTCCGACACCGGGGGCGAGCAGCTCTTCCCCTGTCAGAGCAATGGGAAGAACAAACAGTGCCATCAACAGCAGATAACCGGGGAAGATCCAGCGAGCAATATTGAAATGCTCAACCTGTTCATTTTCAACCACAGAGACATGAAACTGCCGAGGCAGGCAGAAATAGGCCGACATGGACACAATGGTCAGCACAGTCAGATCCCCCCACTCCCCCGGGGAGGGAGGTTTCAGAGAAGCAATGGTTTCAGCAGAGAATTTTTCTGGAACATGCCAGAGAGTAACCAGCCCAACAGCCAGAAAAGCCAGCAGTTTTAACACCGATTCAACGGCAATAGCGAGCATAACCCCATGATGATGCTCAGTGGTATCGAGGTGGCGGGTACCAAAGAGAATACTGAAAGCCGCCAATACCAGGGCCACAAGCAGAGCCGTATCACCACTGGCAGACGCCTGACTGGAAAACAGAATCTGGTCAGAGACCAGTACACTGTATCCCATAACAATGGCTTTTAGCTGCAGGGCGATGTAAGGAATAACGCCCAGCACCGCGATAGATGTCGCAACAACGGCTACCAGTCTTGAGCGGCCATAACGGGCAGCCATAAAATCAGCAACGGACGTAATATTTTCCTGCTTGCTGATCACAATCATCCGTACCTGTAGTCGCCAGAACAAAAGCATCAGCAGAATAGGGGCAAGATAAATGGGAATAAAAGACCAGGGCGAAACCACAGCCTGCCCCACGGCACCGAAGAAAGACCAGGATGTGCAGTACACGGCCAGTGTCAGGCTGTAAACCAGTGGCTGCCATCTGCCCCTGCGAAAACGATCCCGCCTGTCACCATACCAGGCAATAGCAAACAGGCTGCCTGCATAAAGAAGAGATACCAGAGCAATTAACCAGCCTGCCATAATAGCTGTACCACTTGTTATTGTTCTTTAGGCTGATAGTGACCAATTATAATTTGGTCTGCAATAAAGTTCGCGCAACATAACCGCACTTGAAGTGATTTCCACTGGAAGGTATCAGGCAATTATGTTTTTCTTCTATACCTAGCATACCTCATATACGAATTTTGCATTTCGGCTAGCAGAACCATCTGAAACTATTTATACAGTTGCCTCCCCCTGCTGAAAGAATCCCTGTTCAATTCAGGAGTATGTCATGTTGTATCTCCAGCGCGTAATGTTTGGAGCCATTCTGCTGCTCTTTTCCGCATTGCCCGCCCTACAGGCCTATGCAGTCAAGTCCTCTTTAACAACAGCACCAGCTTTACTTCTCAACCCGGAATCCTGGCAAACCAAAACGAGTTACAGTACCAGATCAGGAACTCCAACTTATACACGCAGGCCTCTTCGCTATGAACTGGATGTTGCTCCTGAGCCATCTAGAGTTGCATCGGTTCCGGTTTTGCAGGCAAAGGTCAGCAATATGCGACTTGATAAGTCTACAGGGATAATTCCCTTGGTAGAGGCGCTGGAAGAAGCCCCTGATAATGCGAATATTCATGCAATCATCAATGATTCTCTGGAATGGAATGTCCCCGTTGTAATAAGGGGTAACCAAACCGTACATATATCAGGACGGAAGGCAGCAACAAGTGCTGAGATAGCCCCCCACGCATTTACCCCGACTGAAATTGCTGATATCACTATAACTGCAAGCCTTCTTGAAACAGGGGCAGCCATAACATGCAAGGATCAGGGACGGCTTTCTATTAAAGACCTGTATATAGACTTAACCCAGAGCAACGAAGATGCCCAAAGCCTGCAGCCCCAATTGATTAATACCTCAGATTCATTACCCCGGTTGTCGAACACAACAATCCTGGTTCACAACAACCATAACTGCATAACGGGAAATGCTGATCTTGATAACTCCGCAATCATCACTGCTAACTACCAGCAAAAGAAAGAAGGTCAGGTCTTTACATTTAATTCTTCTCCAACCAGACATAAGCATGGTCGTCTTTCAGCCGGCACGACACTCAGGGCAGTTACAGGGTTTCTAGCCCCCTTGGCAGCTTTGGCAGAGGATCCCATTGACAGTCTCGCCAATGGTACTGCCACCCTGTCTAACCTTACTGAAACAGTCAGCACCGTCACAGAAACGTTTACAACCACTATTGTTCCAAATCTAACAGTGGCACCCAATCTTACCGGCATGGAAACCAGTACGATTACAGAAACTATAACAACAACCATTGCCCCAAATGTCACCGCTTCTGTTACACCTGATATTACCGACACGATTACAGGCTTTACGCCCACTGTAATCAACACACTCAATGAAACTGGCCTGCCGAGTGTTACACCTTCCCCAGGTGCTGGTGAGGGCGGTGTAATCAGTACAACTTTGCAAACAGTTTTAGGTTATGCAAACAGTACTTATGCATCACTGCCCGATTTCTCCGGCTATGCCTATAGTGTTTATGCATCACTGCCTGAGATTTCCGGCTATGTCGGCAGCGCTTATGCTCTAGTGCCGCACCCTCACATCACCGTACCTACAGTGGCTTTGGTCACAGGGGTAGGAGCCGTTTATTTCGGCAGAAAAAAAATCTCATCTCTGTGGTCACGTGTGAAAATGCCCGACTTCTTAAAGTGGGATAACCAGTCGCTTAACCAGCAATTGAGGGCAGAACAAGCGAAAGCAAAACGAAAAGAACGACAAAAGAAAAAATGATGGCGTTATTCGCTTTATTTTCCTCAGACTTCAAAGAACTATTGGCCTGAATCGACAGTTTTACCAGTGACAGGGATGTCACAACTGTATATCTTCATGTTATGTATTCGCAAAAACACATTATCAAGTAAGTCGCATCAAATCTCGATATTCTATTGGAGATAGACCTATACTTTCACAGAAATTATCAAAGAGCATTTCTACTTCTCTGTTTGAGTCAAAATTTTCTAAATCACTTGATTCGTAAAATAATGGTACTTTATTCTTTTGTTTTTGCGATAGTGTATTCATCCATGCAAGTATTATCTCGTTAATTTTTCTTGCTTCTTGACCTGTTCGAGCACAATGCCAAAAACGTAATTCGAGTGTTCCATCTGGTTCACAAACTCTTTTTTCTAAATGATTGCTTGCATGTTGTGGGCAAAGTCTAATTTTAGCTGGACAATATGCATGTCTTAAGCTCCACAAATGTTGAAAAGCGTATGCATAAGTGTAAAACTCCATTGGTTGTGTATCCTTTCCGGCAGCAAGCTCTCTATTAACTAATTGGACGGTGCGATCTATAAGCGTTTTCCACTGAGAAGCACCATCACACATAGACAGGTATGGAAAGTGAGACTTACACGCACTGTCTCTGCCAAGGGCTTTGGTTAAATAGCTTTCATTTTCTACTGAAAGTAAAAATCTTAATAACAACTCCGGATTATTTGAAATAGAGTTTCGGATGTCTATATGCTTATGCCCAGATATACCTTTCAATAGAAACTGGTTTGCAGGGGAATTAATAAATAAATCAAACAGCTCGTAAGCGGTATAGGTAGTTCCATTGCAAGTAAAAAATTGCCCTATTGTATACGGGCTACAATTTACCTCAAAAAGACCATAATCATTATAGAACTTGCAATTCCAGTCACCGAAAGTGAAATAAAGTTCTTTTCGCTGAACTCCATGTTTAGTGGTAATCGAAAATTCTGATTCAGGTATGTTCATGGATGATATTTTATAAGATATATATTCAGACCACTTTGTTATAAGGAGATCTATTGAATATCTTTCATTTGACGTGCTTTCAAAGCTAAATTCATATTCTTCTCCAAACCTTACAAGCTCGGGATTAAATTCTGCCCTTCGTAAGAGACTGGTTTTTGGTATAGAACTCTGAGCTTTACATGCTAGTTCATCATAATAAGATTGATCACAAGCTAAAAATCCACCAAAAACAATATCGAATAAATATTGTGGTGCTGCGGAGTTATAAAAGAAAGACCTCAAATCATTTTTTTTAGAAAGATCTACTGTCTTTATGTCAGGGTTATATAATTTACTCCAATAATAATCATTTAACATAAGAAAAAGTGGAGATAGATTTAGCCTTTCATGTTTTATGGGAAAGAATTCGAACAATTCTTCTCTTTCAGTGAAAGTTTTTAAATAGTTACTAACCGTTTTTTTATTTAAGAAAAAATCTCTCCCTCCACCTGAAATCATTGATAGTAAAAAGTCTGCGAGAAACTGATCTAGAAAATCATATTTTATTTCAAAGAAGTTCACATAATTTTCAAGCTCAATTATCAGAGGAAGTAAACCACAAAACAATATAACATTTTTCTCACAAAAACTGTCCATACTATTTCTGGCACAACAAGCGCAAGATTTTATTAAAAGTTTATTGTTTACGCACTTTGGATATTTCATTAAAAGTTCAAATGGGTTTATTTTTTCAGAGGATACCACCTCTTTATCTATTGCCAACAAGAATTCAGATAATCGAACAGTCGTATTTATAGCTTCTGCTTCATTGCAAAAAGAGTGTACAAACTGACTGTAAATTTCAAGCAAATACTTCATGATTTCAGGGTTTCTCCAAGCCCTATTTACTATTGGCTTAGAGTGAAATAATGAAGTCCAAGCTGTATCTTCTGACTCTCTATCTGTTATTTCTTTGAAATCCCGGTTGAATTTAAACTTTGCATCCTCTGAATATGTTTTTGAATCTAAGCCGAACAATCTTGAGTCAACTTTGACCTCAGTCACCTGACGACAAGAAAATTGACCAGTTGGTTGTAGCTGGGGAAATGAGGTATTATATACAGCACCTGAAAGATACTTTTGTTCTGTTATTCCTTGCAAGCTATTCATATTACACCTATCAAGTTCCTTTGCATCGTATTTCCCGCGATTCAATTATCTAAAAACCCCAGTCATATGAAGCTTGACTGGAATGGTGATATGGGCTACGTACTCTGGAGAGCGACTTCCTTAGCTAATTCATATTAACAATAATAAGACTGTGACAATACGCATAAATTCATAACAACTCAGTAAGAACACATACCAAAAATTTCCAGGGGACTGCGCCTGAAATTGGCGTTATGTCGCAGCAACAAAATTTAGTCTTTTCTTGTCGGTAAGTCCGGTGTTCATTCTGATGCTTTTTTAAGCTGGTATTTGGAGCAACTCTTTTTTGGCAATCTTGCCACCAATGAAATCCATTGGCTCTCAACAGCTACAAGTCGGTTGTTCCGCAGCTCAAAGCTATTTGCTGGTTCAAGGCCATCATCGAAACAATCATCACATTTTGTTGGGCATGGCATCGCGGGTTTACAGTGTAAAAGCTCTATGCAAGTTTCTTCTCCCACAAGGGCAATGTACAATCAGGCTTAAAAATTGTGCGCTGCACATGCTCAGCCACAAGCGATAGAAAGTCCGCTGCCCCAACCAGTATTCCCGTGTGGTGGGGCTGCAACATAACACATATGAGCCTTCGGCGCCGCACATGCAGGCGTTAGGTGCTCACATACATCCAGTTACATCTTTCACAAAGCAGTCTTTGTCGTCTATTGCTAATATAGATGTCTCCAACATCATAAAAATGAAACTTGATATGAAAATCAGTACACTCCTTGCGTCAGCACTGGCAGCCGCTATTTTTTCTTCTGCCGCAAATGCAGAAAGTCTTCGTCCTTTTTTACGATCAGATCAAGCCTTGAAAGGAATTCAGGCTTGCCAGTCCTTAGCAAGTGAAAAGAACTGGAATATGGCTGTTGTCATTGTAGATCGAGGACTTGATGTAGTTGCTTCTCTACGGATGGATGAAGCCCTGCCTTCAGCCTATACCGGAGCAACACTAAAGGCTGAAACAGCATTAGCTTGGTCTACTTCAACAGATAAGGTAGCCGAGATTACTACTGCAAAGCCTGAGTTTAAGCAGTTCCCTGGTTTGCTTCCAATTGGTGGCGGTGAGCCGATCTTCTCAAAAAGCGGCAAACTGATTGGTGCAGTTGGGGTAGCAGGTGGCTACATAGAACACGACCAAGAGTGTGCTAAAGCGGTTGTTAGTGTCATCAAATAGCCAGCACCTAACAAGCGCATGGTGTGGGACGCCGCGCTGCGGCGCCCCACATGCGGGCGATATCTCCATATCAACCACTGCATTTGCATCATTTTCTCCTCTGATAGTACCTCTCCTTAGACCAAGGTCTAATAGCCTACCTGCCCGGCAAAAGTAACAATCCAAGCCGTCCCACACAGAATTCAAAACAGTTGATAAGAATAAAAGCAACCGTACTAACAACATCGTACTAACAACAAGAACAAGAACAGGTATGACGCCATGAGCAACGAATCTGCGACTCCCTCCGTTTATCCTGTCGACCCTGCCAGTGCCGAAAGGGCTCTATGCAATGAAGAGCAGTACAAGCAGATGTACCAGCAGTCCATTGTTAACCCCGAAGGCTTCTGGCGGGAACATGGACAACGTATCGACTGGTTCAACCCTTTTACTAAAGTGAAAACCGTCTCTTTCGATGACCACCATGTTGATATCAAGTGGTTCAAGGACGGTACCACTAACGTTTCCCATAACTGTCTCGACCGCCATCTGGAAGAGAAAGGTGATCAGATCGCGATCTACTGGGAAGGTGATGAACCGGGTGAAGAGCGCTCCATTACCTACCGTGAACTCCATGAACAGGTCTGCCGCTTCGCCAATGCCCTGAAATCCCAGGGAGTGCGCCAGGGAGATGTTGTTGCCATCTACATGCCCATGGTTATTGAAGCCGCTGTTGCCATGCTGGCCTGTACCCGGATCGGTGCTATTCATTCTGTCGTGTTTGCCGGTTTTTCCCCGGAAGCACTGGCTGGCCGGGTTATCGACAGTCACGCCAAGATTATTATTACCTCAGATGAAGGTGTACGAGCTGGCAAGAAGGTTCCCCTGAAGGCCAATGTTGATGAGGCCCTGACCCATCCGGAAATACGCACCATTGAGAAGGTTATTGTTTACCAGCGCACCGGAGCTGATGTGCCCTGGCATTCTCACCGGGATGTATGGTGGCATCAGCTGATTGATCTCTCCTCTCCCTACTGTCAGGCAAGGGAAATGGGCGCGGAAGACCCTCTGTTTATCCTGTACACCTCGGGCTCAACTGGCAAGCCCAAGGGTGTTCTCCACACCACTGGAGGATATCTTGTCTACGCCTCCATGACCCACCAGTACCTGTTTGATTACCAGGATGGTGAAGTGTTCTGGTGTAACGCCGATGTTGGCTGGGTCACCGGCCACTCCTATGTGGTTTACGGGCCACTCACTAACGGCGCCACCATTGTTATGCATGAAGGTGTGCCCAATTACCCCAGTGTTAAACGGGTCTGCCAGATCGTAGATAAGTACCAGATCAATATTCTCTATATTGCTCCTACGGCTATACGGGCACTGATGGCCCATGGCGATGAGGCCGTGGCAGACACCAGCCGCAAAAGCCTGCGTCTGCTGGGAACTGTTGGAGAACCCATCAATCCCCAGGCATGGCAGTGGTACTACGAAACAGTGGGTGAGAAGCGCTGCCCCATAGTGGATACCTGGTGGCAGACAGAAACCGGTGCAGCCATGATTACCCCACTTCCCGGTGCAACACCTCTGAAACCCGGTTCAGCCACCAGGCCCTTCTTCGGAGTTTTGCCAGCTATTGTCGACAATATGGGTAACATTGTGGATGGCCCCTGCGAAGGAAATCTGGTTATCCTGGATAGCTGGCCCGGCCAGGCCCGTACGGTATTCGGGGATCATGAACGCTTCGTGCAGACCTATTTCACCACCTTCAAGGGGATGTACTGTACCGGCGATGGAGCCCGCCGTGATGAGGATGGCTATTACTGGATCACTGGTCGGGTCGATGATGTTATCAATGTGTCCGGTCACCGTATGGGCACTGCAGAGATCGAAAGTGCCATGGTGGCCCACGAGAACGTTGCCGAGGCGGCTGTGGTGGGTTATCCCCACGATATCAAGGGCCAGGGCATCTATGTCTATATCACCCTGAACAAGGATGTGGAGTACTCCTTTGAGCTGGCCAGCGATCTCAAGAAGTGGGTACGCCACGAGATCGGTCCCATCGCGACGCCGGATATTATCCAGAATGCTCCCGGCCTGCCCAAAACCCGCTCTGGCAAGATTATGCGCCGCATCCTGCGCAAGATCGCCGCCGGGGAGTGCGACAATTTAGGAGATACCTCAACACTGGCAGACCCCGGTGTTGTTGATCAGCTGATTGCTGATCGGGTAGATGTCGGGGCCTGATCGCCGCCGATACGCTAGCGCCCGGGCACAATCCGGGCGTTTTTTTACTATTTTTCCCTAACAACCCGGCCTCTATGGGAACTTTCCCCTGCCTCTCGCCTCTAATCATGTATTGATTGACATGGATAGTCAGGAGGTAAGGAGATGTATTATTTGGGTCTGGGTTCTGCCGTAAACACTGTTTTTAATACGATTACATCATCATATATTTATTCGCGCGTTCAGGAGCTGGTTTCAGCCCCTGCGTCCGTTTTGTTCAACCGTACAGTGAGGCCTTGTCATCCGCCGTATAAAGCCCCTCAGCCTGCTGGGCACTACACCTCTCAAAGACCACCTATTCAAGCTCTCCCCAAAAGAGTGATTCAGCCGCTACCAAACAATACCAACAAGACCAGTCTTGCCAGGCAACCGCTAAGGCAGCTTGCCCAATGTAAAGCCGCATTACATGAAAAGAAGCTGCCTCCTGTTCAATCTGCACCTCAGAACGCTCAAAGAAAACAAGTTTCTGAGAATAGTATTCCTGTAAAGAAAGCCAGTCAGGAAAAGACCAGGAAAACTGAAAGGGGATTCACTTTATCCCAGAGGTTCGACAAAAAAAATAAACCAACCCTTCATGACAAGGTACGTGCAAAAATAAGAGAGGATGCAGCATCAGGTAACCAGCAACACCACGCGACAAATGTGGAAGCTATCAGGAAAACAAGGAAAGAAAGTTCCTTTAAACAGCCTGTTACTTCTATCCAGCAACCTCCCGCATCAACAACTTCTGGTGATTCTTCTATCCAGACAAGGCAAATGCGGAATAAAGAGTCTATTGCCAAAGAAGTTAAGAATGAGGATGTTTCCGCGAACACTAACAGAGATCTTTTCTTAAAAAGAAGAAAAGAAAAATCCGATAGATCCATTCATGAAAAGACACGCAGTACACTGAGAAAAGAAGCTTCTTCTGGATCGAAGGCAAAGAGTGTCAAGGATATTAGAGCTGAAAGAAAAACCCTGGCAGAAACACGTTCGTCATCTTGTCATCAAAACCCTTCGAGCTCTTCTGGAGCCATTTCCATACAACCTGCGAATAAAGACACAGAAAAATCAAATAACATTTGCTTAACAAATACACTAACAAGAAAACGCCGCAGGCTTGATAGCGGGGATGCGAAGTTTCCTACCAAGAAACCTTGCTCAGAAAATCACTCTTTCTCTGAACAGAGCAGCCTCCTTATCAAACCACCTAAAGATGAGTCTGAAACTTTAGCAGAAACACCCAGAGCTGAAGCGAGACCAATCAGGAGAGCCATTAGAAGAAAACTATCAGGGGAATGCCTGCAAAGAGGTTCTTTGCAGAACTCTCCTGCGCCTCAAACTGTAAAACAAGAGCCACTGCGGCCTGTCGAGAGAACCGGGCATACTGCTTATACAGTCAATCCTTCCTCCAGAAAAAATGACAGTCCGTTATTACCAAAATCGGTGAAAGAAGATCCGAGTCTTACAATCGGAAAAGTACTGGGAAGTGGCGTCTATGGAAGAGTTTATCAAGTCAAAAAAAATGGAAAACCGTTCGCACTAAAAGTTTGGACCCCTCAAGATAAAAATGACAAAGGAAGATTTAAGGCACCAACTCAAATACAAGCACAAAAATCATTCAAGAAAGAAGCAGACGTTTACTTTCAGTTCAAGCATAAGAATATTCTTGGGTGCGAGAAAGCTTTTTATGACTCTGATTCAGGGCTATGTGATGGTTTATTACTTGAACTGGCAGAATGTGATCTGCATGAGAAGCTGAAATGGCCATCACGGTTCAAACCACAACAAATTAACCAGTGGGTTCTCGATCTCCTGGAGGGACTCTCTTATATGCATGCAAATGGTATTGTCCACCGGGATCTTCGTTCTCCTAACATTCTCTGCATGCACAATGGCCATTTAAAAATATCAGATTTTGGTGTAGCCAAGCCTTTAGTATCTACTGAAGTGCGCGAGGTTCCAAAATTTGATCAGAATAACAGATATGTTGCACCGGAAATAAAATATCCTGATAACTATGCACTCGAAGGTCGAAATGGAATAAGGAAATATTATAACAACCGTATTGATATTTACGCATTTGGTCAAATTGTGAAAGGCATGATGACAGCTCACAGTTTAACAGAGAGAAACAAGAATTTATTGAATGAGCTGATTGCTGAATCCACAGTGAAGGATCCTACTAAACGCCCGTCCGCTGACGAGCTACTGGAAAAATATAAACCTTTGTTGCAAAGACATGTTTGCCACAAATCTGATCGAAGTGGTCGCCAAGCATCTCAAAAAACGGTAATGAGTCAAATACGTTGATGACCCTTTACAACCTCGTCACTCCTGCGAAAGCAGGAGTCTACCAGCTTGAGATTCCTGCTTTCGCAGGAATGACGGACATCAACGCATTTCATACATGACCCAAAAAACCTTATTGGGTCGTCTTTTCAGCTGATGGTATTTCTACAACAAGGCACTCAAAGAGTGCCTTAAGAAAAAATGCCTCCTCTGCCTATGATCGACTTTGCCAGTACAACAAAGACAGGGGCAAACTGCAGTGTTTCAGGTTGATATTTTTCTGGATATCGGCACAGAATACGCCAGCTATCTTCCTGCAACCGAAAGCGACCAGATGAATAACAACCTATATCATTTTCCGCCCTTTCTGGGCAGCCAGGCGTAAACGCAGTGCATTCAGTTTGATAAAGCCACCGGCATCTGCATGGTTGTAAGCACCGGCATCATCTTCAAAAGTGGCAAAAGTTTCGTCGAACAGAGTCTGGTCAGACTCACGCCCGACAACAACCACATTGCCTTTATAAAGCTTCAGGCGTACACGGCCATTCACATAGACTTGGGAATGATCGATCATCTGCTGCAGCATTTCACGCTCTGGTGACCACCAATAGCCGTTGTAGATCAGCTTGGCATATCGGGGCATCAGTTCATCCTTCAGGTGTGCCGCTTCCCGATCCAGGGTGATGGACTCCATAGCCCTGTGGGCCTTGAGAATAATGGTGCCTCCCGGGGTTTCATAACACCCCCTGGCCTTCATGCCGACATAACGGTTTTCGACAATATCGACCCGGCCAATACCATTGGCTCCTCCTATCTTGTTCAGATAAGTCAGGACTTCAGCGGGTGTCATATCGTTACCATCAATGGCAACGATATCACCCCGTTGAAATGTGAGGTCAATATAAGTCGGCTCATCGGGGGCAGCTTCCGGAGAAACACTCCACAGCCACATATCTTCCTCCGGCTCATTCCATGGATCTTCCAGGATATCGCCCTCATAAGAGATATGAAGCAGGTTGGCATCCATTGAGTAGGGAGACTTGCCCTTTTTCTTCTGGATCTCAATACCATGTTTATCGCAGTACGCCAGCAGCTTGGCCCGGGAATTTAAGTCCCACTGCCGCCAGGGAGCAATGACCTGGATACCCGGCTTCAGGGCATAGGCACCCAGTTCGAACCGTACCTGATCATTCCCCTTACCAGTGGCACCGTGAGAGATGGCATCAGCACCGGTTTCGTTGGCAATCTCTACCAGACGTTTGGCGATTAACGGCCGCGCAATAGATGTGCCGAGCAGATACTCTCCTTCATAAATGGTATTGGCCCGGAACATGGGAAAAACAAAATCTCGGACAAACTCTTCTCGCAGGTCTTCTATGTAGATTTCCTTGATACCCAGCGCCTGAGCCTTGGCTCTTGCCGGCTCTACCTCTTCACCCTGCCCCAGGTCAGCAGTGAAAGTTACCACCTCACAGAGATAAGTATCCTCCAGCCACTTCGCAATCACAGAGGTGTCAAGACCTCCAGAATAGGCGAGGACGACCTTGTTAATTTCTTTCATGAGAAGAACGACTCCACTTTCGGTTCCTCAGTTTATTGGTTAGTTTTTTCAGAACTCTTTTGTTATTTTTCATGGCTATACGACTACGGTCATATTCCATATTGTTGTTCATTAGACGCTGCACTCTGCCCTTCAGGTTATAGCCTGAAAAAGAATTATCGCACGCTATGCAGAAATTTTAATCGCCTTTTACTTATTAAAAAAATTAATATTTTTATACAATTATTAGTATTACTAATAAATCACCAGCCCTGAACACTACTTATAAAAAACCCCCACGAAGGTAGGGGCTTAACCAGATTATCAATCAATAGGCTTTTTACCCAGCTAGCCCCAGCTTCTTCAGCCCTTGATGGTATTGGCCTGAAGCTGTCTTCATACAAACTCCATACAAAGCCCTATTTACTACTTCCAAAAAGGGAGTTGCTGAGCAACCGGTGAAGTTCCATGTGTGATGGAGATCCGTCTTCATATAATGCATCCATGAATGGTTTGTAACAACTATCACTAGGGATAATAACACGGTCTAAGAAATGCTGATTCTTTTCGGAAGGTGTTAACTTAGCATCTATATATGCTTTAGTATTTCCAGGCAATAGGTTTTTGCTATACAGGATAGTCAGCAAATCAGTATTTACCAGATCCATCTTCTTCACTATTTTATCATAATTTTTTCGAAATGTTTCTTTTACTTGCTTATCAGCTGGCCAGCCGTGTAATGTTTGTTCTATGTTATTCGCAATACGCTTTAAAAAGAAGTAGTCAGAATCTTTTATAGTGCTAATAAGCGATTCAAGTAATCCGATATCATCACATTCGAGACTTGGCATAAGAACCGAGTTCAAATAATAACTTACCTTATCAGCCCTTGTGCTGCGGCTATCTATCACCGCCTTTTGCTCATCTGATAAACCATTTTTAGACCAGAGTTGAGCCATAAACATTGTACAATCCATTGGTAGAGCTCTAAGGAACTGAACAGAATATTTTTCCTGAATAAGCTTGCGCGCACGCTCCGCTTTGTCAGAACCACTTGGCCCCGGCTTTGATAACCCCGCGTAAGGGGGAGGCAGTACTACCGAAACAGGCGGGGCAGGCGGGACAGAAGAGACAGGTTTTAGAGGGTTACGCTTGAGGTGCTCCAGACAGAAATACGAAAGATTTGTTTTCATGCTCCCTCCTAAAAGAGACCATGAGTGATTTATGAATTCAAGCAACTTTTCCTGCAACTCTGTTTCTGGCTCAAATTCATCACCTTCATCGTTGACTACACGTTTTTCCTTACCTGTGAAAAGATAAAACATAACTTGACCCTGATCATCCTCATCAAAATAATTTAAAAATTGTTCAAGTTTGACCTCTCCGCTTTCCTCTGCCTCAGTAAATGCCGGATCCCAATCATCTTCATCATCTTCCCCAGATTTTAAATTCATATAATCAAATGCGATACCAAGTGGATTAGCTAACATACAATGAAAAGCTGCCTGTTTAAAATTTGATAAGCGCTTCATGTTTTTAAATAGTGTGTAGTATTCTTCATTCTCATGAAGACCGGATCGTCCACGTTCGGGCCATTGATCTGGAACCAGCTCATTGTTGTTGAGCAATTGGGCTACTGTTGAAATTACTTTTTTGCCCTTCATATTTTTTGTAATTCTACTCCTTGAGTTTACCCCACCGAGAGCCATCAGGACAAAATGGTTTGCTTTACCAGAATCCGGAAATTTTACTTTCTTATTTTCCATTAGAAATGTAGATAACGACGAGATAACTGAAAAATTATTGGCTTTGACCAGTTCAAGGTACTTATCAACGGAGATATACTTATCGAAATATTGATAGATCGCTATATCAGCCCATTCCAGTTCTGACCAGTTCACCGCCGCCAGTTTACCCATCACTGTTTTAGTATTCAGTGCTATTGCAGTCTCCTCCATATCATCGGAATCATAAGACACAGCAGTCTTCGATGGATGAACAGAACTCTTGTCTGCGGCAGGAATTCTTTTTTTCTTCTTAAGCAATCCTGCTGATGTCGTTGGCTCATCTGTGCGCCCCCTTTTTGTCTTCCCTGCTTCTGCACCACTTCCACCCAGTGCGAGAATAACAGCAAGAGATATCATCACAATTTTTGATTTCATAATTTACCCTCTACATCAACATCAACACAGATGCGAGGGAGGTAGAATAGACAAAAACAGCCTTATCGGGAGGATATTTCAAACTGATGATATGGAGACACCAGGCTCTGGCGTTAACACCTTTGTCATCAACACCAGCCCCGCAAGCGGGGCTTTGCTGTTTTACGACCCGGTTATCAGTCAGCTGGCTTTTTGCTCAGCTTCGTGGTGATGCTCGTCCCCACTTAGCTGATCCAACTCGAAAGTCTTGTTGGGGATAATCAGGTTCAGAATCATTGCTGTCAGGCCACCGGTGGTGTAACCGGAAGAGAGGATGCTCTTCACAATTTCAGGCATGGCATTCAGGACATCAGGCACATAAGAGACACCAAGACCCATACCAAAGGATGTGGCCAAAATCAGGATGCCGCGCTTGTCCAGCTTCTCGGAAGCGATAATCCGGATACCGCTGGAAGCGATAGTACCAAACATGATGATAGTTGCACCGCCCAGTACAGCTTGAGGCAGGAGCTTAAAGATACCACCCACAATCGGGAACATACCAATCAGCACCAGGATGCCGGCCACATAGTAACCAACATAGCGGGATGCCACACCGGTCAGCTGAATGACACCGTTGTTCTGGGAGAAGGTTGTATTGGGGAAGGTATTAAAGACAGCGGCAATAAAGGAGTTAACACCATCACCAAACACACCACCCTTGATACGATTGATGTAAGCCGGACCTTTTACCGGCTGCTTGGAAACAGCAGAGGTCGCAGTCAGATCACCAATGGACTCTACGGCAGTCACCAGATAGACAAATGCAATTGGCAGGAAGGCGGCCCAGGTAAAATCAATGCCAAACTTGAAGGGTACAGGTACGGCAATCGCATCCAGTTTGGAGAGTTCACTGAAATCAACAATACCCAGAGCAATACTGACAACATAACCCACGATAATGCCAATAAAAATTGAACTCATCCGCAGGTATTTGTTTTTGGCGTTGTTGAAAACAAGAATGGTTGCCAATGTCAGGAACGCTATGGAGAGGTTCTGGATTGAACCGAAAGAACCATCGCCCATTGCAGCATAACCACCGCCCATGCTGGTCATACCCACTTTAATCAGGGTCATGCCGATCAAAGTCACAACAGTTCCTGTAACCAGAGGAGTGAATACCTTTCGGGCAATATGGAAGAAGCGGCTGATTGTCATTTCTATAAATGAACCAGCCAGGCAGACACCAAAAATAATGGCCAGAGCCTCTTCCGGAGTTGCACCGCCTTCAATAGCTGCCAGGCCGGCGCCAATAATCGGCCCCAGGAATGAGAAGCTGGTCCCCTGGATACTTAGCAGCCCCGATCCTACTGGCCCGAAGCGTCGAGCCTGAATGAATGTAGCAACACCGGAAATAAAAAGAGACATACTGACGATATAACTGGTTGTAGTTATATCAACATTCATGGCACCACAGATAATCAGTGGGGGGGCGATAATACTCAGGAAAATGGAAAGAACATGTTGTATCGCTGCGAACAGTGCAGGAAATAGTGGAGGCTTATCCTCCAGCTCATAAATCAAATCAGTAGCAAACTGATTCTCCGTGACCTGTGAACGGCCAATATGTAGTTCACTTGAATTTACCATGCAGACCCCCAGCGTTGTTTCTGATAACAAGTGCTCGATCAAATGCCTGCAGGCAAAATCATATTTCTCCCTTTTTTAACCCAGCTTCCTGTTCTGGGCTTATACTTCTTTCCACTCACACATCCAGGGCAAGTGTGACTTTTGCTACAGGCTTGCAACAAAATTATCCAAACTTTAAACGCCAAAGCACAGGGCTTATTAACCACTATAATTTCAGTGCAAATATGCTGTTTTTTACTAACACCACAATTAAACAATGCATTATTCAGGAGCAAATCTCAGTTCATCAAAAAACCTGCCCTTTTTAACACTTTTTATTATTGGATTTACTAGCATACACAGGATTTATCTCAACAACAATAAACCATAACTATTCAGCGTATAAATTTCGCCAGTCAAATGGGCTCCTATTGCGCTGGTATTCAGCTTTATTTCTTTCAGGCAGTTCTTCAACAGCCATTTGGAAAGAAAAGTCAGCCCAACAGGAGGCAAGCTGGACCAATTTACATTCTGGGTGCTTATTACTCTCTAAAGCGAGCTTTATTAACCACTCGACAGGCCAAAAACTTCCATGAAAACCCTTCTGAGCCTCTTCAGCAACTTGAGACTTATACCAGGTTCTTATAGACTGCACATCGCTAGCTTTTTTAAAATATTCATTTGTTGATAATGTCGACTGAGCAGTTTCTTTAACAGCTTTTAGTTTTTCAAAAAATTCCCCATGAGAAACATGCAAACAGTTTCTGAAAGCTTTTATATCGTAAACTGACTCAAGAAATGTAGCTTGATTCCATACAGCCTGAATACCTTCTTCATGAAGTTTTGTTTGTTCGCCATGGTATTGAGTTATATATTCTTCCTCAATTCTGTTAATAACCTTTGTTAACTGTCCTGATTTAAATTTTGTTGGAGAAAGCAAATCATCTTTGCATTTTATATCTACATTTTTATTACTCACTTTCCTTATTGGGAATCCAAGTGCTACATACTCTTGGGGAATACCAAGATGCCTCGCGTTTTCAAAAACTTCTTTAAGGTTTCTGGGAACCGGGTGGATAAGACGCTGCTGCATACTCTCACTTTTTGGCATAGGCGGCGTTGACAGCATCATAGCATCTTTACTGGTTATAGCTTCTTTACTGGTTGTTGGCTCTCCTGACAGGCTTTTGCTTATTTTTTTAATTTTCTTAGTTTGGGGCTCTTTTCCTTTTCCTGATCTTTTACGAAAAGAGCCATGAGTCGATGGTATACCTTGTTGATCAAGAAACGAGCTCTGGTGACTCTTTTCTTGCTTCTTTCTTTCCAACTCTGTCTTATACCTTTCTTTTGTAGCATTCAAGGTATTCTCCAAGTCTACAACCTTATATTGTACTCCTTGCAGTTCCTCTTTCTGTTTATCAATGGACTCTTTGGCTTCTGCTAGCTGTATTTCCCTAACCTCCTTATATTCTTCATGTGATATACTGGCTTCATCAAGTTCACTTTGACATTCTCTTATTTTCAAGTTTGCATCAGCCAGTTCTTTTTTATAATTACAGATAGATGTTTGCAGATCCGAATATTTTTTATTAATTTTATTTAGCTCATTTTCTACTTCTTGTTTGCTTGCAAGTAAGTTATCAATCTCTTCTTTTTTTTGTTCGAGTAGATTTATTAAATCACCCTTTTCTGCCTCTGCATTTTCTTTGTACTGATTGAAAGCCAGATCCAATGCGGAGTAATCTTTAGTTACTCCAATTAATTCGTTATTTACTTCAATTAATTTGTTGGTAACTTCCACACTAGACTCTATCAATACTTGCTTTTGTAAGGTTAACAGTTTTTTATCCATATCAAACAAATCAAGCTTACTCCTGTATTCCTGTTTTTTTTCCTCCATCGATTTTATTTTTAATTTTTTATCTGCAACCTCTTTGTGGAGCGTCTTATTTTTCTCAAGCAATAATTGATAATCTTTTCTCAATTGTTCTTCTTTTTGCTGCGCATTATTTTTTTCCTGTGATAACTCGTCAGTTATCTTGGATAAATTATTTTGTAGGATAGCTAATTGACTCTGAAGAGACACAATATCTACATTTTTTTTTGCAGACTCTTCAGTAATTTGTATAGACCCTTCTTCCAACTGTTTATTGCTCTCACCTGTAGTAATTATTGATATAGTATCTTTTGCATGTTGCTGGGGTAGCTGGGGGGATAGCTGGGACTGTAGCATTACTATCGGGTCAGCAGCCGATATATCTCTGCTACTGTAACTATTACCCTCCGCTGAACTTGTTTCTCCAAGTGTATCTCTTGGAATTGATTGCATCATAGTTACCGGTTCTAATACAGATATAGGTACAGATGTAGATGTAGATGTAGATGTAGATGTAGATGTAATTGTATCTGAATAAGAACTGGTAGTTTGCGTACCTGACATCTGCGTCATTGATTCAGACGTAGAGTAACAGATCCTATAACCCGTGCTGTTCTTGATCTGCTCCATTGTAATTCCTATAAATTTAATTTCTGTTAGATTGAGAGTATTTTTATAGTTTTAAATACACCAAACACTTTTTTGCCTTCACTCTTTAAATTCAAAACAATAAAGTGCCCATGTTTGATATAGATTGAAAGATATTTGTTCCTTTAACAGATAACAATAGTGTTGCTATAACTAACGAATTAGAATCATATTTCCATTTCCAAGTGTCTATGATGAATAACATATCTGTAAATGAGGCAATATTAAGGTGTAAATAGATGCATATCAATTCTGGCAGCAAGCATATAAAGATTTATCAGAAAACAAGAAGTATTCACCCACCAGCAAGAAAAAAAAACAAGAAGAAAAGTAGAATCACTATATGTAAATCTGTAGAGAAACAGGTCAAGCCTAGAGTAAAACGTCAGTCAGATCATCCGTCAGAAAGTTCGAAAAGAAGATGTACGAATTTACACTCCATTGCTTTGAACCAAACAGGCCAGTTATATTTTTTGCCAGAAAACGCCTTTGAGCATGGCAGAGTGATATCTCCTCCCTCTGCTATTACTTGTAAATATCTTGATCAGCACCAAAGAGACTGTCTTATAATCAAAGAGAGTGGCATCCACAATCAAGGTGTATTTTTAAGAGATGGATGCAATACAGTTCAAAAAAACCAGATTGTTGCCGTATATGATGGACACCCTTTACGAATGCGGTTGCTGGATGATGACGAACGTGCCAGTGCAGGTTTTTCTTTGACGTTAAACCATGAGAAGTGGTTAACTTGGTATATAGAAGGTTATCAGCCAAAACTCTGTTGTCGACTTCCTTGCTATCAAGCTTCAATGAGTAAAATTTATTATTTCGATAATTCCAGCCGGGAAGTACGACTGGGTATAGATGCTATAGATAGTCAAATGCCTATTAGTAATATGAATCATTCCGACAGAGCAAATATAATGCTTGTTTCCTGTCTTGATCCAAAATGGATTCGATCAAACAGCACAGAGGAAACTATTGTAGATCCTTACATACCCAAAGATGCTTTTTGTCTTCTTGCAGTTGCACGCAAAGATATACATCCAAGTGAAGAGCTTTTGACTGATTACGACAAGAAGTTTAGATCTAAAGCGCCTAATAGCTATTTTTGGGGAGCAGATGATTATTATTACCCACAACTCAGTTTTTTCCCTGTTTCACTGAGCTTTAGTATGCAAGGGGCTCAAGTTTCCATTCATGGCAACCCTATTAAAGAGCAGGATTACTTCACAGAAGAGTGCAAAGATAAAATTGTAAGTCTTACTCAATATCCTGACTTTTTAGAAAGGTGTGTAGAAGAAATTGATGGTGTTTATATAAACCCTCTAACGGGAGATAAAAAATGGACACCCGGTGGGCTCCAGTATCTTTGTGAGCTTGCCGGTATTTTCATACCACACAAAGCCCAATACAAATACCTTACCTATCTTTTTCATTGTACCAACTCAGATGGAGTTTTAGACAACCATGGGGTTAATTATTTAGCAGGTGCACTAAAACAACATGACTTGAACCCACCAGAAAAAAGAATGCATTCAGTTCAAGATGTTATCGACTATCTAGTTAAATTACGAAAAGAAATTCGTCGTTCAAAAAAATCAGGAGATACAAAAATGAAGTTGAATTTTCTTGATGAGCAAATCAAAGTTATTTTTTCCTTATTAAAAAATGGTGACTTTTATTGTCTTGCATGGGATATAACATCCCTTTTAAACACAGAACCAAATCTTGATTCAGAGATAGGCGATAACTTCCAATTACTCTTTGCTAATAATGGGAATACCGAAAGTCAAAAGATAAACATCGTTTCTATCATTACAACAACAAAAAATGATCTTACTTCCAGAGGGTTCAATAATGACATAGTTTTTTCACGTATTGTTGACAACTTAAACAGAACAAGAACTGCACCAGAAGAACTCTGGCCAGAACAGTTCAGACCAAGGCCATGGCGTCGCGCTCATATACCCTGTGTTTATGGTCTTATGAACAAGATGTCAGAGCCTGGTATTGATGTTAATAATGATTTTGATATTATTGCTTGCTACCGGACCGACTCCACTGAATATTTTGAAGCCATAAAGAGACAGATTATCAATCAACTTGATAGTGGAATGGCGATGGATGCTCTTATTCATCAAATGAGTAATACCGGATTCCGGGGGCGCTCGGGATCAGGTAAAAGAGTAGATTATCATGTCTGCTCTTATTTGATTCCCCATGTAACTGGTATTCCTGTGGCTTTGTCAGATACCAGCAAATGGTACGATTTAACAGCAGAGCACTGGAAGCTTCTCGGAGTGAGCCAAGATAGAAAGCCTCCTTTGAAAGAAACTATCGAGCGTTTTTTAAGGGGAGGTGCTTCTAAAACCTATCATGCAACTATCTCTGCTATATGCAAAAGTTACAAGCATTTATGGGCAGAAGTGCCTCACATCAAGCCAGGGATAAAGACCCTGCCGTCCTCCCCCTGTACGTCCCCAATTCTGAATTATCTTATGCGCTACTCAAATGCTGAAGTACCTGACAAACTTGCCAAAATCCACCGCTGGACACCACAGGACACCCTGATGGTATGCTCTGCTGACACCCCCCCCTATAAAGAAGCCATGGTACTTTTTTTGTCTGAATGTGTAGACCAGTTCCGTAATGCCCAGGATATTGCGCAGTTATTATCTTCAGGGCACATGCACAGCTATAGCGAGAACCTTAAGGCTTTACACCGCCCCGAGCTGCCAGAAGCCTTGACTCGAGAGGGTTATAGCACATGGACACCCGAGGCTGTCGAAAGGCTTTTCCAGCATGAAGAGATCGCTATTCCTGAAAATTTCGTGTTGCACCCTTCAGATGAAATGTACTTAAAGGGTGTTGTTCAAGATTGGATGAATAACGGTACCAAAACCAGTGCAAAGTCTGTGGAGCATTTGTTAAGTCACAGACTGCAAACTCAGAAGAAAACAGCCGCAAAGTTGGCTAGATTTCTAGGGCTTTCTGAAGAGAGTATACAGAATGGTTCCAGATCCGCCCTGAGAATAATTCTGACTAAATTGGAGATCTCCGAAAGCAGGCTCCCCAAAAAAGAAAAAGAAAAGTTAATAGTCAGGCCAAGTGATGGGCTAGAAGCCTACCCCATCGGCTCAATAGAGTGGAAGGAAGATCTACATGCTGTTATTAACTATTATCTTGAAAGAGGTCATACGCTTTCATACATTGTTTGTTGTTTGAATAGAGGTGATAAAAACTCCCATCATGGCCTTAATTTTAAAGCAGTTCCTTTAATTGATAACCATGATCATACCGTTTCGAAAAGGGCTACAGGAAAATGGACCTATGAAAACCTTTTAACATTTTTGATTCCGCTCCATGGAGATCTACAATCGTTAATGAAAAAATACAGCGCATCAGCCCTGTGTCTGGCGTTAGAGCAGAGTGTTTACTCATCCGGTGAAAAAATAAGCCTTGCAGATGGTTACCTGATTGACCGGATGCTCAGCCCTCTTTATATATCCTCGGGCTCAGCTGAAGATTCAAACAGATTTCGAAAGATGTCTCCCAATAATTTGCAGCTTTTACCCAAGCCTGTTGGTACCAAAGCCTGGCGGGAGCGCTACTTTGCACTAAAAAAACTGGAACAACGCTCTAATGGGACGTAACTACGCTTCAAAGGTTTCGACTTTCTTCCACTGAGATTGCACATAATCCGGCCAGCGATCTTTCCAGGGCCTGGCTCGCTCAAGCTGCCCTGCAAGACTAAACAGTAATTTCTCCTCTCCCATGGCACCGGTAAATTGCACACCGACAGGCAGGTTATTATCAGTCCAATATAAAGGTACTGACATGGATGGCTGACCAGTCATATTGGCCAGCGGAGTAAAGGGAACCTGATCCAGCTTATCTCTGGCTATTTTTTCCACTATCCCCAGTTTCAGAGCCAGCCAGCTCATTCCCGGAATACCCAGCAGCTTCATAACCCTCTGTTCTCCTGATGAGGGATACAGAGAACCAATCGGCTGCGGAGGGGCAGCCAGGGTCGGAGTCATTATGACATCGTAGCGCTGGTGCAGTTTTCCCATCTCTCGGCTGAGAATATTCCAGTAATTCAAAGCCAGCAGATAATCCCTGGCCTTTAACTGACTCCCTATTCTGTAAAGGGCCCTGGTTGGAGTCTCTATGGCAAGATGACGAACCGGCATCTCCAGAAGTACAGCCAGCTCGGCCACAGATTTAGCAGTCTGTCCCAGCAGCATGGTCAGAAAGCTGGTTGCCAGCAGCTCGCTGTCCAGCGGCAGTTGAATCTCCTCTACCCTGTGATCAAGATCTTCCAAAAGGGCAGCACTGCTCTCCGCAGCCTCTATACATGCCGGGTCAATCTTAGAACCTGTCGGGCTGGCTGTGGTAAAGCCAATTCGCAAGGCTTCCGGATCCCGCTGGGCAGCATCAAGATAACCTTGCTCTTTCAGAACAGGAGAGGGGGCACCACTGTCCATACCGTTAGTCAGTTCCAGCATAGCCGCGCTGTCCCTGACAGAACGGGTCAGTACATGCTCACTGACAGCTCCGGCCCAGCACTCGGCAAAGGCTGGCCCCATGGGCTGACGGTTACGGCTGGGTTTCAGGCCGAACAACCCACAGCAGGATGCGGGAATGCGGATAGAGCCACCGCCATCACCTCCAGAAGCCATGGGTACTATCCCGGCTGCAACGGCTGCAGCTGTACCACCACTTGAGCCACCAGGAGTCAAACTCAGGTTCCAGGGATTCCGGGCTGGGCCATGGGCAGCAGGCTCGGTTACTCCCATAAGGCCCAGCTCTGGAGTACTGGTCTGCCCAAGAATAACCAAGCCCGCTCTGCGAAAACTCTGGACGAGGGAAGAGTCGCAGGGAGCGATATAAGATTGCATGGCAGCACTGCCACACCCCATCACTTCCCCTTCAATACTGGCCAGCAGATCTTTGGTAAGGAAAGGCACGCCAGCGAATGGGGCATTGGCAGGAACATGCTTTAGTTCCTCGCGGGCTTTTTCCAGCCGGGTACGAATAACAGCATTGAGGGATGGGTTGAGTCGTTCCAGATGATTACAGAAAAAATAAAAGACCTCTTCCTTGCTTACATCTTTGCGACGTATCAGCTCGGCCAGACCTGTTGCGTCATATTTCTGTAATTCCATCAACAAAGTCTCATTTATTATTTTTTATTGATTGTACGCCTGCCAAACCCATAGTGACTGTAGTAGCAGGCGGGTTTTACCCAGATTTACTTCTTAACAACGCTCCAGCAAAACAACCTATTTCAGAAATATACGATCAGCGGCCAGCAGTTAGCAAGAGATATCACCAAACACTGTTATTACTACAAATAATTCTACTGACTGCATAGATCACATTTTTCGGGGAATAAAAAAAACACCCAAAAATAGAAATACATGAAAATAACAACCGGCAACATGAACAATTAAAAAAATTTAAAGAAGCCCAATCAAGAACAAGAAAAAGCTGATAACAACCAAGGATGCTTCGGTTTCAAATGTCAACCACTTAGAACTATGCCGTCACCTCAAAACCAAGCCCGGCATAATCCATTAAACGGTTTAACATGCGATCATCAAAGACAGTGGCCGTAGTCCAGAACCCGCCAGCTTTCTCTTCTTTGCTGATATCAAATGCCAGACTAATTCCAGCCTGCCCCAGCATTTTGGCTGTCGATCCATACCCGGGATCATGGTCCCCAGTCACCTTTGTACGAATCTCCTTGCCATCAATGGTCCAGCCAACAAACCGAAGATCAAAGAAACCATTCTGCTGAACCTTGGGAGAGGGGCCTTCGCCGGGTCTAGGTAGAATAAACTTCTGCATAACCCACCGGCTTGGAGGGACAGTAGCTCCGGCAAAGAAAACCGCCAGTGCAGTGACAATCTTGCTGGCAGTTAATCTGCCTTTCAAACCTGCCCCGGTCAGAACAGCTTCGTCATAAAGAAAAAAGTCACCGTAGGCATGGCCAAGCAGAGCATTGGTTCTGTGAACCACACGGGTATTTAACGCCTCCATCACGAAGGGGGCTGTCCAGGACTTAAAATCATCATCAAAGACAGCTGTCTTCTGACTGGCCTGACGGATAGTGAACCCATGATCGGGTGGGCACAGAGAGTAGGGATCAGTCAGCTCCCTGCGCAGGGCAGAATCAGACAGTGCCTCTCTGGCCACGTTCAAAATACTGGCTACGGTGCCACCAGAGACTCCCCCCTTGGCCGCCTTGACCCGCATCTTGATAGATGTACAGGGCATATCCCATTTTTCCCGGGCTTTCTTCTGAAGAAAGGCCACCCCCAGATCGAAGGGAATAGAGTCAAATCCGCAGCTGTGAACAATTCTGGCACCGGAGTGTCTGGCAGCTTTACCGTATCTGGTAATCATCTGCCTGATCCACTGCAGTTCACCGGCCAGATCGCAGTAGTCAGTTCCTGTCTCCACACAGGTTTTTACCAGAAGTTCGCCATAGAGTGCGTAAGGGCCAACAGTGGAAATCACAACCCGGGTCTGTTCGCACATGGCTTGTAAAGCCGCCTCATCACCAGCTTCAGCAATAATCAGAGGGATATTTTCTGCCCCGGAGATTGAAGCCTGTACCTGCTTCAGTTTGGGCTCAGAACGCCCGGCCATGGCCCAACTGACACTCTCCGATACTGTGGAAAGATGCTGAACAAGATACCCGGTGAGAATCTGGCCAACAAAGCTGGTTGCGCCAAATACGACAAGATCATACCTGGGGTTAGTCATGGGCATAGCTTTTTATTCTTATGAATATGACCGATAGATTCGCACCTGCATATTGTAGACACCATGGCATTTCGAGAACTTTCTTTTAGGTGCAATGCTTTTTTCATAGTAATCCAGCAAGGATGATTGACCTTTTTCTTATTAATTACACGCAAACAGCCAACCCGTCTGTCTAAAGGTTCGAGTCACAAATGCCGAGGCAAAAAGTACGAAATAACAGAAGACAAAAATACAAACAGTGCAGATATCCAAAGACAGGCAGACAACCCCGCAACCTGAAACACATAACCAGAAAGAATAGTTCCGATCAGGCGCCCCATCGCATTGGCCATATAGTAGAAGCCAACATCCAGAGACACACCATCTTCCTGTGCATAACTGACAATCAGGTAACTGTGAAGTGAAGAATTAATAGCGAACAGGCCACCAAAAATCAGCAGCCCTCCGACAATAATCGACTGAATGAAAACACCGTTCTCTTCCGGTACATAAAACAGGCCGAGTGCAATCAACACCGGAATTACAGCAAGAACCGCTGCCCACCACATGGCAGAAAAACCATCAGGCATTTTGCCTGATTCGTGCCCGGTAAACTTCGGGGCGTAGGCCTGAACAAAACCATAACCGATCACCCAGAGAGCCATAAAACCACCCACCTCACTGGTATTCCAACCAAAGGTATCTCCCAGGAAGATTGGCAGAGCGACAACAAACCAGACATCCCGGGCTCCAAATAGAAAAAGTCGAGCGGCAGACAGGCGGTTTATCGCAGAACTCTTGGAGAAAATCTCGTTAAACTTGGGTTTGTTTTTTGCCTTACCCAGATCCTGCTTGAGAGCAAACAGGCTGAACAGCCAGACAGCCATCAGAACAACTGCCATTACCAGAACCGCACCAGAAAACCCTAGAGCTGCCAACAGAAAACCACCGAGAAAGAAACCTACACCCTTCAGGGCATTCTTCGATCCGGTGAGAATGGCTACCCATTTATAGAGCTTTCCTTCCGCCCCGCTTTTAACCAGAGTTTTGATAGAGCTTTTTGCACTCATCTTGTTAAGATCTTTGGCTATACCCGAAAGTGCCTGGGCAGCCATAACCCAGGGAACCGTCAGCATGGCTGCCGGCACAGTCAGCATCAGCAAAGCAATAATCTGCAGAAACAGACCAATGCTCATCGTTCTATTCAGGCCTATTCGGGCACCTAACCAACCACCAAGCAGGTTGGTCACAACACCGAAGAATTCATAGAAAAGGAACAGGAACGCAACTTCCAGCGGACTGTAACCCAGATGATGGAAGTGCAGCACCACCAGCATGCGCAGGGCACCATCGGTCAGGGTAAACGCCCAGTAGTTTCCCGTCACAATCAGATATTGACGGATATCCGGTGTCAGGCTCTTCACCCCATCTTTCATCAGCCCACTCATAACTTGCGTTCCTGCTTCCTGTTATTTACTGCTTATCTGATAAACCGACTTTCAAAGCCAGCTCGGCGGTACGGTTGGCATAGCCCCACTCATTGTCGTACCACACATACAGTTTCACCTGAGTACCATTGATAATCATGGTGGACAGGGCATCAACAACACTGGAACGGGGATCAGTTTTGTAATCAATAGAAACCAGTGGGCGCTCTTCATAGCCGAGAATGTCTTTCAGTTCACCCTCAGCCGCTTCCTTCAGCAGAGCATTGACCTCTTCTGCTGTGGTTTCCTTTTCCACTTCGAAAACACAGTCGGTCAGAGAAGCATTGGCCAGTGGAACACGAACCGCATGACCATTCAGCCGGCCTTTCAGTTCAGGAAAAATATGAGTAATCGCTGTTGCCGAACCGGTCGTGGTTGGAATCAGGCTCATACCACAGGCACGGGCACGGCGCAGATCTTTATGTGGCGCATCCAAAATGGTCTGGGTATTGGTTATATCGTGAATGGTGGTCATACTGCCATGGCGAATACCCAGTTTTTCATGAATCACTTTAACCACTGGTGCCAGACAGTTAGTGGTGCAGGAAGCAGCTGTCACAACAGGATGCTCATCAGCGTTATACAGATGATCATTCACACCCATCACAATATTAAGAACACCTTCTTCCTTCACTGGAGCAGTTACCACAACCCGTTTAACACCTTGGTCAATATAGGCCTGCAGTAGGGCTTTGGATTTCATAACACCGGATGCTTCGATAACCAGATCACAGCCAGACCAGTCAATTTCACTAATCGTTTTATTGCGGCTGGTGGTAATGGTGCTGTCACCAATGGTGATCTGTTCATTTTCTCCGGTTGCTTCGTGGTGCCAGCGACCATGAACTGAATCGAATGTCAGAAGGTGGGCAAGGGAAGCCGCATCACCAGCAGGATCGTTAATATGAACGATCTCAATTTCCGGCCAGTCCCATGCAGCACGTAGTGTCAGACGTCCCATACGACCAAAGCCGTTAATACCGATTTTAACAGTCATAACAGTTACTCTTCAGATAGCTTTAACAAACCAATGATCCTCAGTCCATCGAGCATCAGTCCACGGGTTAGATTGCACACTTTTACCTATGCCTGATTAAGTTACCCAACATTGGCTTCCAGCTTTAACAATCAAGTCAGCATCACTAACCTGTTATGAAATTATACTTCACTGCCTTGTCAATATATCCATGGATATGAATATGTCAGAATCTTAAAAGAAGGAAACAATTATGGAAGGAAATAAAATCACTTCAAATACACATAAGCTTGTTGCCCAACTGGGTATCCCCGAGGAAAGCCAAGGGTCAGCACAATTTGCGGCGTACAGTGTAAAGCGAGAATCCCCAACCAGAACACAAAATATAAATACCCGGATTGATACTCTATCCGAACAAGAGAGTCAAACTTCTTTGTGTTCTGCAAGAGTTTTAGATGAAGATACCTCAACTACCTTAACAAGGTTGTTACCTTCAGGTCCAAAAAAAGCGCGATACGATGCACCTCCCAAGTTTACTTGCACATTAACACATGATGATTTACAAAAGAAAAATGGTACATCACCTTGGTATGAATTTTCTCTCAAACAAGATGGTGTTATTCAGGTCTGTCTGCGCTGGCATAGCGATGACGATGGCGAATTTAAATTATTTCCGGTTGCACGTATAAGAACCTCACAAACTGATACAAAAATATTTAAACCTATTATTTTTTTAGAAGAAGTAAAACCTGAAGACTGCCCTATTCCTAGCAAAAAGATCATACATTTAGAGGGAGAATTTCCTTCGAAGCCATCTAAAGAGTTGCTTTCTGAATTACAAGTAGAATTGCAGTTGATTAACGACGAAAATCAACAGATTGCGAATTCGACCTTTATAAAGTTTAATGAGCCAGCTCCCCTATTCGAGGGAAAAACCCCTACTGGTATCGATTTGTTTGAAATGGGTAATCACCATGCGTCTGAACATCGTGACGTTTATAGTACCTACTATGATAAAGATATCTCTTATGCTGACATAAAACCACTCGACGACTGTAGCAAATGCCTAGAGATTAACAGAGAAACAACCAAATATAAGCAGTGGTGCAAGGATGTCACACAATATATGAAGGAGCTTTCTCAACCGCTGACGTTGAAAGTACTAATGAAGCACGAAGCTCTATCGAAAATCCCATAGGTTGCTGCTGTGTATAGATTAGATCTCAGTGACTACAGATAGAACAGGTCCAGACACGGCCAGAAAACAGCAAGCCCAAAAGGTATGGCTGCAACAATAAGCAACTTGTTGTTTTCAGCCTTTTTACCATACAATTCCAAATGTTCGTTTCAGGCTAAATCTGTTTGACTATAAATAAATAGCAAACGACCCAAACAGCACTGAAACAGTTGGCAAAATGTTCTCAGGACAGGGTGAAATTCCCTACCGGCGGTGAGCACGTACATTATGAGATAGATGTACCCGCAAGCCCGCGAGCGCCCGACACGATTTGTGTTAGGGGACAGCAGATCTGGTGAGATTCCAGAGCCGACGGTTAGAGTCCGGATGGAAGAGAAAACGGCCGCCTTTCCCGGTGCAACATCTTATGTGCACCGGGCTGGACCTATGGTCAGGGATTTATTGATTGTACACCTGACCAACCGCCCAAACCGCTGCCGATGATCTGTCCTGACACGATAAGCAGGAGTTTCTGTCGTGTCTCAATCTACAAAGAATGGTTCTTTTCACTCCCCTTTGCTGGGAGCTTTCTGGATGCTGGCCAGCGGCCTGGCCTTTGCCATCGTCAACAGTACTGTCCAATGGGTTAGCTTTAAGCAGGGCTTTGAATCTGCCAATGTAGCTCTCTATCAGTACGGTATTGCGACTGTGGTACTGCTGCCCTGGATGGCCCGCCAGGGTTTCCGGGCCAGCTTGAAAACAAATCACCTGACCCTCCATATTATCCGGGTTGCCACAGCGGTCACCGGCGTCCAGTTCTGGCTCTGGGCAATGGCCTGGCCGGTTCCTATCTGGCAGGCCATTGCACTGTTAATGACTTCTCCACTGTTTGTCGTAATCGGTTCAGCCCTGTTCCTGCGTGAACAGATCACCCTGACCCGCTGGATGGCAACGGTTATCGGATTTATCGGGGCCATGATTATCCTCGAACCCTGGAGTGACTCTTTCCACCTGTCAGCCCTGCTACCGGTTTCCGCCGCCCTGTTCTGGGCCGCTTATTCACTGATGACCAAGGCCCAGTGCAAAACAGAAAGTCCAACAACTCTGGTGTTCTATCTCTTCGCCCTGACCCTGCCATTTAACCTGTTTATCTCTATTCCGGTTCTGACTCTGCCGGACACTGATATGTGGCCTCTACTGCTTCTGGCAGGTGCACTGACCGGGCTGGCCCAGCTGGCTCTGACTAAAGCTTACCAAAACGCAGAGGCGGCATTTATCCAGCCCTTTGACCTGGCCAAGCTGCCGTTAAATGTGCTTATTGGTTTCCTGGTAATGGGAACAGTGCCCCCTGGGAAACTGTGGCTGGGAGCGGCTTTGATTATTGGTGCAACCCTGTTTATTACCCACAGGGAGAACAAACAGGCATCCCTCAAGAATAAAGAGCTGGTTACAGGCTAAAACAGCCTTTGGCTCCTAGCGGGGTGTTCTCAATAAACGCCGACAAAATCAGTTAAGCGAATATTCTATTCTGAGTAGATAAGTAGTTTTTCCATGGATGGAATAATTATGTCACACCAGATTCCCAAAAGTCCTCAGAAGCTGGGAAGTCATACAGCTATCAACCCTGGTACCGTCAGTGATAGTGATAGTGAGACCAAAAAAACTGATGTGAAAGGGACTATGGCCGGGCGTAAAATCAGCATGCTTCCTCATCAGGATTCAAAGCCCACTATCAAGATGGGGCAGTTGCCTAAACAGTTCTCAGTAAAGGTTGATCGTTTTTTATCTTCCAGGGGGGTCAGAGGATTCACTTTCATTATTAAAAAAATAATTGGAAGGTCTGAATCCCCCTCCTCAGCCGTAGCTGAATTTCGGCGTATTGATCGCAGCACTCTTTGGCAAAAGCAGAAAACACTACCAGAAGATCCATTGCAGGCGAAACAGCTCTGCATTGATTCCGCCCTGTGCCAGTATCCATACAAGCATAACGATCAAGAAATTGCCAAAGCCCATAATGTTGATGGTGGCAAGTTGGCAAACTCTATAACCTTTGCTCAGATAACAGATAGTGAGGACTCAACAGAGTTGTCTGAGTTTGTCAGCAAACTCAATGAGAACCCTCATTTTTCCGGCCGCCTGAAACACAAGAAAGGCCTTATCTATGATACAAAAACAGGCTTTGTCGCAACCCTGTTCAAAGATAAAAAAACAGGACAGGTGAAGCTGGTTTTTGGTGGTACCACATCAGGTCAGAAACTCCCATTTCCCGATGACAAGAAACTCCTGTTACGCCAGACGCTTGCTGATGCCGCCAACTTCCTGGGAACCTCTATCCCTGAATGTTATGAGCAGGCTGCAGAAATAGCTCAAGTGGTTATAGATCAGTTTGATCCCCATGGTCAGGGGTTGGTCAGTGTGACCGGACACTCCCTTGGTGGAGCGATGGCACAGTTTGCTGGAGTCACCCATAAGATACCAGCCAACTGTTTCAGTGCTGCAGCACTGGGGAAAGCCGCTCTGGTAAAACTTGCTCACCAGAGACTGGACCCTGACTGGATAAAGGAGAATATTACTCAGGTTATGGTAAAGGGAGACCCTGTTAGCAACCCTCTGGGGTTAAAAATGTACAGTTCAAAGTTTTCTGCAACAAATCTGGGCACCCGGATTACTCTCGAGGGGCAACGTCGACTGTATAGTGATCCGGTTTTTGGGAGGCATATGTTCTCCCACAAGCATGTATATAAAGCGGTTAAAGCTCAGCTGACCGATCCCGGTGAGAGTACTCAATAACCAGTCTTCTTTCTTCTAAGAGCCTGTTCATAATCTTTCGCAGATAGCGAAAATGACGAGAAAAGTTTCTGTTTCTTTGGTTTTGCGAGGCGCATAGTGGTGCTATGTAACGAGCAAAAGCGGAGGAACAGGAGCTTTTATTTGGCATTTGTAGCCTGCGATAAGATTATGAACAGGCTCTAAGGCTTGCAATCTACTCAAATAAAGCAAAACAGGTTTCAAGCCTTGTCAGTCCTGAGTTAGTATTTGCCGCAGGTTCGCTTATGGATAGGCTCAGAAAGTGCAGATAACCCTGACCCGCCCCGACGACTTCCATCTCCACCTCCGTGATGGCGCGGTTCTTGCCACCACGGTTCCGGCCACAGCCAGAACTTTTGCCAGAGCTATAGTGATGCCTAACCTGACTCCTCCGGTCACCACAGCGTTTCAGGCTTCAGTTTATAAAAAGCAGATTCTGGAGAACTGTCCGGAAGGAAGTAGTTTTCAACCATTGATGACTCTCTATCTTACGGACAGAACCTCGCCGGATATTGTCAGGGAGGCAAAAAGCCAAAGAGATGTATTTGCCTTTAAGCTATACCCGGCAGGGGCCACCACTAACTCCGATGCCGGAGTCACATCTCTGGAAAATATCTACCCGGTCCTGGAAACCATGATTGATTGCGGCCTGCCTCTACTGATCCATGGAGAGGTGACGGACCAGAACATTGATATCTTTGACCGGGAGAAAGTTTTTATTGAACGGCACCTGCAGCCTCTGGCAGAACGCTTCCCTGAATTGAAAATTGTGATGGAGCATATCACCACTGCAGATGCAGCCAGCTTTGTCTGCGAGGCTGGAGCTAATATTGCCGCCACCATCACTCCTCAGCATCTACTCTACAACCGCAACCATATGCTGGTTGGTGGGATAAAACCCCATTACTACTGTCTTCCGATTCTCAAACGGAATATTCACCAGGAAGCCCTGATTAAAGCCGCCACCAGTGGCAACCCAAAGTTTTTCCTGGGTACAGATTCCGCCCCCATACCAGAGAAACCAAAGAGAGTGCCTGTGGCTGCGCTGGCTGCTATTCAGCTTTTGGAGCGCTTGAGCTCTATGCCGAAGCCTTCGAAAACGCCGGTGCACTGGATAAGCTGGAAGGCTTTTCCAGTCATCATGGCGCTGACTTCTACGGCCTGCCCCGTAACACTGAAATCATTACTCTTGAGAAAAAAGTCACCCCGGTTCCAGATTCATTGCCCATGGGAAACAGCAAAGTCGTTCCCCTAAGGGCCAGTGAACATTTACAATGGGCGCTTTGTACTCCGAATTAAGGCGATGCTGTGAGCCAATCTGACCCGAAAACCCTGATGTCTGAACGCTTCCGGGGATACCTGCCGGTTGTCGTGGATGTTGAAACAGGGGGGTTTAATGCCCGGACCGATGCCCTGCTGGAAGTGGCAGCGGTAACTATCGGCATGGATGAACAGGGCTTTGTCTTTCCGGAAGCCAGTGAATCCAGCCATGTGGTACCCTTTGAAGGTGCCAATATCGAAAAATCTGCCATTGAATTTATCGGTGTAGACCCTTTTCATCCGTTGCGGGTGGCCTATCAGGAAGCTGACGTTCTGGGAACTGTTTTCAAGATGGTTCGCAAGGCCATGAAACGCTATGGCTGCACGCGGGCTGTTCTGGTTGGCCATAATGCCAGTTTTGACTTGGGGTTCCTGAACGCTGCAGTTGAACGCTGTGGCATCAAGCGTAACCCTTTCCATCCATTCTCCTGTTTTGATACAGCCACCCTGTCCGGACTGGCTTACGGACAGACAGTACTGTCCAGGGCCTGTGATGTGGCCGGCATCCCATTCAACAAGGAAGAGGCTCATTCCGCCCGCTATGATACCGACCGGACTGCCGAACTGTTCTGCGGCATAGTTAACCGCTGGAAAGAGCTGGGAGGCTGGATCGACTGACCTGAGCACTACCAACAGCAGAAAAAGTCGATTATTCCGGCTTTTTCTGCAGCTCAGGCTAAAAACCCGTGTAAATACCCTCTTGCATTAAAAACCACTATGGAGTTATGGTGTGAGTGCGCTGGCTCCTGCAATCTGGCCTGCTGGTGTGCAAATACAATTACTCAGACATAATCAAGTGACAGCTATGCAGTCGTTATATTTATCGCCTCAACAAGTTGATCTTCCTCTACAAGTACCTTCCTCTGCTCTGTCTGCCCTTCTGCACGCCAACCATCTGCACTCCCATCTGCATCATCACCACCACTGAAATTGATCGGTTTTTCAGGCCCCAGGCCTTTTATTTCTCTTTCACAATATGCTGGTTTAGCCTTTCTGGGCCATAGTTGATTCAGAATCAACAGGTTCATGGATATCCCGTAACCAGGAATAAAGTAATTCTAAGAATCAGGTTATTGTTATGAATGCAGTCGTCGTCGCTGTCATTATTATGCTTGGGCTCAGTATGGCCCGGGTTAACGTAGTGCTGGCCCTGTTTATGGGGGCTTTAATTGGTGGTGTAACCGGTGGGCTTGGAGCCCTGAGCAGCCTTGAAGCTTTTGGCAACGGACTGGGAGGCGGTGCCAGTATTGCTCTCAGCTATGCCTTGCTGGGCGCCTTTGCCATGGCCATTTCCCGTTCCGGCATTCCGGATTTTCTGGCTGGAAAAATTATAGGTATTATCAATCGCAGCAGTGGCAGCGGAAACCAGATCAAGTACGGCCTGCTGGTCAGTATTATTCTGATGGCCGTGGCTTCCCAGAATCTTGTTCCCGTCCACATTGCCTTTATCCCGATCCTGATTCCACCCCTGCTGGCTGCGTTCAGCCGCCTGAACCTGGATCGCCGCCTGGTATCCTGCTGCCTGACCTTTGGTTTAACGGCTACCTACATGCTGCTGCCGGTGGGTTTCGGTAATATCTATATGATCGAAATTCTGGCCAAAAACCTGCGCACCAACGGTCTGGAGATTGCCAACAGCGCTATGCCCATGGCCATGATGATTCCTGTTGCTGGTATGTTCCTGGGCCTGCTTGTCGCTGTGTTCTGGACCTACCGCAAGCCCCGCAGTTATCGCGAAGAAGAGTCAAAAACCATTCACACGGAAGAGATTTCACTACCCACCAACAAGCTGTTCGGCAGCATCGCAGGTGTAGTCATCTCCCTGGCCGTTCAACTGTGGAGTGGCTCCATGAGCCTGGGTGCTCTGGCAGGCTGCCTGACGCTGGTCCTGACCGGAGTTATCAACCGCCGGGAAGCTGATGATGTTTTTGTGCAGGGTATGAAGATGATGGCTTACTGCGGCTTTATCATGATCTCTGCGGCTGGATTTGCCGAAGTAATGCGAACCACAGGTGAAGTTGCAACCCTGGTTGAATCTATCAATACCCTGTTCGCCGGTAATACGGCTCTTGGTGTTCTGATGATGTTGATCGTTGGTCTGTTGATCACCATGGGTATCGGCTCTTCTTTCTCCACAGTACCCATTATTGCCACTCTCTATGTTCCCCTGGGAATGGAAATGGGCCTGTCTGCCCTGGCTATTGCCGCCCTGGTGGGCACTGCAGGTGCGCTGGGAGATGCTGGTTCTCCGGCCTCAGACTCCACCATTGGCCCTACTGCCGGCCTAAATGCTGATGGCCAGCACGACCACATTCGTGATTCCGTGATGCCAACTTTCATTCACTTCAATATTCCGCTGGTGCTGTTTGGCTGGCTGGCGGTAATGGTTCTTTAACGGCAGTATTGGCTTTTGCAGATGAAGACTTCGGGCTGGTTAATCGAAACCGGCCCGAAGTTTTTCAGGTTTATAAATCCCCCCGGACAGTTCTGCTAAATTTAGCCACCCTGATATGAATGGGTAGCCGCCTTGTTTTTGAAAGCATCCATTTTGATAGCTCTGTTGCTTAATGCTGTCAGCCAGATCAGCACCTGTGCTGCAGAGATAGAACCCCCTCCTCCCCAGGCTACTTTTGGTATAAGCCTTTCTGGAGGAGGAAGCCGGGCAGTGTCAGAGTCAATTGGAGAACTAAGGGCGCTGTTTTACCACAACTGGCTGGAGAGGGCTGAATATCTGTCAGCTGTTTCCTCTGCAGCTTTTGTCGCTTCGATACTATCCCGTCAATCAAATTTATCCGCTGTCCAGCGTTTGCTAGGAACCCCCTCCACGACTCCAGATAAACTTTTTACCGGTACTCATGAAGACGAAACAGCAGGTAACCTGTCCAGAACAGACAGATTATCCCTTGCCCAGATACCTCAACATGGCTGGTGGTTCCATAAATACCTGAATTATGTCCAGCTACTCCTGTCTTCCCTGATAACAAATAACCCCTGGAGGGAGTTTATTGAAGAGAATGTCCTGGCCCCATATCTAGTTGATTCCGATGAATTATCCGCAGTTAAATTTCCACAGTTAATCATCGGGTCAACAGTAAGCAGGGATTTCGCCGCTATCAACGGTATTGCCCCAGTCGAGCTGTCTGATAATAAAGTCAGAATTCGATCCGATCTGTTTCTATCGGATAAATCCGGTACATTCATGCTTCCCGCTCAATCAGCAAGCTTATGGAATCCCTATAAACATACCAGGACGACTCTGGCTGATATACTCGCCTGCAGTAGTGCCAATTTTTCAATAGTATTCGACTACCTGAAGCACATTAGCCAAATCAACAGCCTGGGAAACTTGAGTATTGTTCCTCAATATCAGGGAGTCACGCTCTTTCAGGATGGTGTAAAGCAGAAGGTCACCATGGTATTTGGGGATGGAGGATTTCGGGATTTCCTCGGAATAACTCCACTGCTGGCACGGGGGGTAAAGAACATCCTGGTATTTATACATGCTCCCATAGGCATACGCAGCCTAGGGCCAGAACGGCTGGAAATTGCCTCTCCCATTCCCCCCCTTTTTGGCTATGTATCAAAAGGATACTTAGCCAGAGAAACCACCGGAGAGCGATATTCCCAGCTATTACCGGATATGTGCCACTCCAACTGTTATCTCTTTGAATGCCCTGAAGCCTGTGAATTTACCCAAAACCAGGTCTTTCCCGAGCACTTCTACCAACCTTTTGTTGATCATATACTGGAAGCCCGGTTACAAGGGCTGCCAGCCCTGTATTATCAAGAGCTGCCAGTTCTTGCAAACCCCTATTTTGGCATTGAAGGGCGCTACAACGCCCACATCCTCTGGGTTTACCCAGATCAAAGCCTTAAATGGTGGAACCTGCTCACTTACCCTCTGCAGGAGGCTATCGGTTTATCCAAGGAGTTCACTACGGATGCCGCTTCATCTCTGTCCCCAGCCACCGAGTGTCAAGATGCCAACTGCCTGGATCAGCGGTTGCGATTCCCTTTTTTCTCCACCATGGGAGAACTGAAGCTGAGCCCGGTACAGGTTAACCTGCTGGCCAGTTATACCGAGTGGATGCTTACTCAGGAGAAGTTTCCAGTCTATCCATTATTAAAAGATGGTTTGAAAGATGTCCCAGTCTGCAACAGCCGGGAATTACTGGAGGCTTTCTTTAGTTCATCGGTTAAGGAAAAGTGTCAAAAAACATATGGGAAAGAGGCGGAGATTCAGAATTGAATCAAATGTTATCTTTATTAATATAAGTGTTCATTCCCTTCCCCGCAATGGGAAAAGGCACTTTGAATTGAAATACTGAAAAAAAACCTTTCTGCACCCTATTAGCACTTGCTCTTCTTATTTTTCTGACCCAATAATCAAATTAGGTCTACCCAAAAACAACAAGTCAGTCGGGCAGGCCGGGTGATCCTGACAAGATCATAACGCAACCCACCGGCGTCCAGCCGGATGCTGGTGGCGTAAAGGGAACAAGGAGCAGCCCATGCATGATGCAGTGAATCTGACACCGATTCAGTCGACTCGCCGCACCACCTATGTATTGGACAGTAATGTCCTCATCCACGACCCAAATGCGCTACTTAACTTTGAAGAACACCAAGTTGTTATCCCAATCACGGTTCTGGAGGAACTGGACAAACTCAAAAACGGAAGACAGACTATAGCCGCCGACTGTCGTCAGGCCATTCGTCTTATAGACCGCATTGTCGGTTCAGCCACCCCGGAAGATATAGAGAAAGGAGTCCCTATATGCCGAGCTGAAAAAGCTCCTCCAATGGGAACACTGTCAATAAAAATGCACAGTGCTCCATCCAATGTCACCATGCTTCCTACGGATATAAACGACAACCGCATAATTAATGATATTTGTCAGCTGAAACAGCAACGTCCTGATGACGACTTTGTGCTTGTCACCAAGGACATCAACATGCGCCTGAAAGCCCGCGGCTGCGGCATCATGGCGGAGGACTATCACAACGATCAGCAGATTTCCGATGTCAGTCTGCTTAGCAAAGGATTCCTGGAGCTAAAAGGAAGTATCTGGGACCGTGTCAACGATGTGGATACCACACAACATAACGGCAGAACACTGCATACCCTCCCCTTAACAGAGGAGCTTGGAGAACCGGGAGTCAATGAGTTTATCATCGACCAGCAGGGTTTCGTCGGCCGGGTAGTCGGTATCGATCAGGGTAAGGTCACCCTTGAACATGTAGACCGTGATGCCTTGCTTAACCGCAAGGCATGGGGGCTGCAACCGCTGGATGTCTACCAGGCATTGGCACTGAAGCTGCTGCTTGATCCTGAAATCCAGCTGGTCAATCTGAATGGACCGGCCGGTTCCGGAAAAACCATTCTGGCCCTGGCCGCAGCCATAGAAATGACCGTTGCCGAGCAGCAATATCGTCGTATTATTGCTACCCGCAGTACCCGGGGTCTTGATGAAGATATCGGTTACCTGCCCGGCACGGAGGCAGAAAAGATGGAGCCCTGGCTTGGGGCCATCACTGACAATCTGGAGGCTCTTCACAGTGATGATGAAAGCACCCGCAGCAGTGTGGACTACATACTGGATCGGGTACCCATTCACTTTAAATCACTGAACTATATCCGTGGCCGCAGTTTCCAGCACAGTCTGATTATTATTGACGAGTGCCAGAACCTGACGCCACACCAGATGAAGACCATTATAACCCGTGCTGGCTATGGCAGTAAGGTGATCTGCCTGGGCAACCTGGCCCAGATAGATACACCTTACCTGAACCCGGCCAGCTCTGGTTTAACCTACCTGACCCAGAGATTCCGTAACTTTGAGTTTGGAGGAATGGTACAACTGGAGGGTGTGCCACGGTCAGCGCTGGCTGCCTTTGCCGAGGCCAACCTGTAATACAGGCAGGTTGTAAAAAGGGCCGGATTCAGTTTCTGTATCCGGCCCTTTTATATTTCGTTAATGCCTTCCATGGTACATCGATTCAATTTCCTTTTTGAACCGCTCCATAATCACCTTGCGTCTGAGCTTCAGGGTTGGAGTAATTTCTCCAAGTTCAAGAGAGAATTCACGGGACAGGAGAGTAAACTTTTTCACCTGTTCAAAGCGAGCCAGCTCCTTCTGCAGTTCCCCCAGACGCTCCTGGAACAGCTCCTGAATCTTGCTGTGGCGAATCAGCTCCATGCGATTATCAAACTCCAACCCTATGGACATGGCGTACTCTTCCAGAGCCTCAAAGGCCGGAACAATCAAGGCCGACACATACTTGCGGGCATCAGCCACAACGGCCACCTGCTCGACAAAGTGATCCCGAATCAGCGTACCTTCCACCTGCTGGGGGGCAATATACTTGCCACCGGAAGTTTTCATCAGATCCTTCAGGCGCTCTGTCATCACGATATTGCCCTGGTCATCAATATGCCCGGCATCACCGGTACGGAACCAGCCATCTTCAGTAAAGGCTTCTGCCGTTGCTTCCGGCTTGTTGTAATAACCGCGCATAACGGTTCCGGATCGAATCTGTATTTCATCCTTGTCACCGATACGTACTTCAATTTCCGGCAGTGGCATACCCATGGTGCCAAAACGGTAACCTTCATCCTGATAACAGGAAACGGTAGCCGTGGTTTCACTCAAGCCGTAACCATACTTGAGGTGTACACCAATAGACTGGAAGAACAGGTTGATATCATCGTCCAGCCGGGCACCAGAGCAAGGCAGGAAACGAGTCTGACCGCCAAGGGCCTGCTTCAGTCTGGAGAACACCAGCTTATCTGCCAGGGCATAAGCAACACTGAGAACCAGTCCCGGCTTCCTGCCAGCCTGCATGTTACGGAAGCGCTTTTCCCCAACACTGACTGCCCAGTTAAATAACTTTTTCCTTGAAGCCGGTGCTGTTTCAACCCTGGACAGAATGGCGGTATGAATCTTTTCATAGAGACGGGGCACAGCACACATCACGGTCGGGCGAATCTGGGGCAATACATCCTTGATTTCGTTTTGATCCCGCATATAGACATTGGTTGCGCCCCGGTAGAGCACATAGTAGGTCCAGGCTCTCTCAAAAATATGGCTCAGCGGCAGAAAACAGAGAGACACGTCATCTTCCGTCAGTGCCAGCCGGGTGTCGTGCAATCTGACAGCTGTAGCAAAGTTTTGATAGTCCAACATCACGCCTTTGGGATCGCCAGTAGTCCCCGATGTATAAATCAGGGTAACCAGATCATTCATATCCTGGTTGTCCAGGCGCTGGCCCAGCTCTTCCTGCTCAGCCCGACCACCATGGGCTTGGATAAAGTTCTTCAGATAGCAGGCCTTGTCTGAACCGCGCAGATCGATCTGGTCGTCTATGGCAACGATGCGCTCAACATCTGGATACTCTTCCAGAGCCTGTAAAGCTGAATCAAACTGTTCCTGCTCACCAACCAGCAGAATACGCACTTGGGCATCACGAAGAATATAAGCTACCTGACCCGGTGTACTGGTTGGGTAGACGGGAACCGTGACAGCACGGCATAGCAGGGTTGCCAGATCGGCAATAGTCCATTCCGGCATATTGCGGGAATATATGGCTACCTTGTCCTGAACCTCTACACCAGCCGCTATCAGAGCCAGAGCCAGCTCTTCTATTCGGCGGCCCAGCTCTGCCCAGCTGATATCCTGTCCCTCATCCGGATTTGCATAACGCAGGGCAACCCGGTCACCATACTTACCCGCGTGTTGCAGGAACAGGTTCACAATGTGGTAGCTGAAATCTTGGGACATGAGGAATGGACGACTTCCTTGAATTCTGAGAAAACTGTGAACCATTGTCACAGCCGGTAACTAATCAGGCAGTCTCCCCCGCCCACAGTTACAGGTCAATAAGGTATGTCACCTGCCGCAACAAAAAGAAACAATTATCAAGGCTGGTCTAACAGCGTTCCTGCCAATACTATGTATCTGTGCCATGTGGTGTCAGAACTATCTGGTGTTAGTAATAATGATGTTTAAAAGAAAATCAGGGAGCAGAAAGTGCTGATTGTTATTTCACCTGCCAAAACATTGGATTATGAAACTGCTCCAGTCACCGACAGTTACAGCCAGCCGGATTTTCTCAAGCATTCCCAGGAGTTAATTGACCAGCTGCGGGAGCTGTCACCCGCTGATATCGGTAAACTTATGGGTATCAGCGATAAACTGTCTGGCCTGAATGCTGCCCGCTTTGAAGCCTGGAAAAAACCATTCTCTCCCAAGAATGCCAAGCAGGCTGTACTGGCGTTCAAAGGTGATGTCTACACTGGCCTGGATGCAGAGTCTCTTTCAGAAAAAGACTTTACCTTTGCCCAGGAGCATCTGCGCATTCTCAGTGGCCTCTATGGTCTGCTGCGTCCTCTGGATCTGATGCAGGCTTATCGTCTGGAAATGGGTACCAAATTCGCTAACAGCCGGGGCAAGGATCTGTATATGTTCTGGGGCAACCTTATCACTGATGCTTTGAACAAAGAGCTGGAGCAGCAGGATGATAATATTCTGGTTAACCTGGCATCCAATGAATATTTCAAGAGTATCAAGCCCAAACAGTTGAATGCAGACATTATTACCCCGGTATTCAAAGACCTGAAAAACGGTCAGTACAAGATCATCAGCTTCTATGCCAAGAAGGCCCGGGGGTTGATGACCCGCTATATTATCGACAAGCAGATAACCAGGCCGGCACAGATCAAGAAATTCAATTATGGCGGTTATAGCTTTGATGCAGATATGAGCGATAGCAAACAGTGGGTGTTTACCCGGGATGAAGCTGAGTAAAGGCTTATGCCTAAAGGGCCGGAATTCCGGCCCTTTATTCCCTAGCGGGGACTGGAAACCTTTGGCAAAGAAAGGTTGCAGTAGATCGCCAGCAGCCTTAATACAAATACGACACTGGCGCTGGCTATGGCAACTGAAGGTCGGGCCATACCTTCACCCTGCATCACCACATACAACAGACCACCAGCAATAGATGCAATTGCATAGATCTCATGTCTCAGTACCATGGGTACCCGACCCGCCAGCATATCCCGGATAATGCCACCACCGGCACCGGTCAAAACCCCCATCATAATAGCGATCATGGCAGGCGCTTCATACTGCAGTGCCTTCTCAACACCAATCACAGTAAAGACACCCAAACCCAGAGCATCCGCCAGAAGAATGATATGCCGGGTATGAGTCCACCAGCGCCGCCCGGTCAGAGTTAATGCTGTTGCCAGACAGACCATGGTCAGATAAGCAGAGTCATGAACCCAAAACACAGGTGTACTGCCAAGGGTAAAATCCCGGATAGTGCCACCGCCCACAGCCGTGACAAAAGCCAGAACCAGGGCTCCGAATATATCAAGGTTTCTGCGGGCTGCTACCATGGCGCCCGTTGCGGCAAACACGCCGGTTCCCAATAAATCAAGAGAATAGAGAAGCATCGAAAAATCAGTTCCGGATACAGAAATCTGAAGCGAATAGCTCAGAGCTTTTTTGATGAGTACCTAATTTCATGTAACTGGGTACTTATTGTTCTTACCATGAAAGAACCATGTACCACTTTAATAGCAGTGGTTAAAGTGTACATTTTCCAGACATGGTTATTTGACGGACGATTGTAAATAAACTTTACACCTCAAAGAAAGAGAAAAATGGCAGCAAGTTAACGTGAAATATACCTACTACAAGAAATGTCAACTTGCGCTTTTACCACAGACAGAGCATCTCTAAAACTGGCATTTCTTTTGACCCGTGTCAGTATTTGGAGTCAGGGAAAATCAATAGACTGGCTGTTAACAATCTGAATAATAATTTACAAACAGCATGATTCTGAAGAGCGTTATCAACTCCTGATTTTTCACTTTAAATCTGAGATTTACTTGAGGTTTGGAGTAGTGCCGTGAAAAAAGTCCTTGCGCTATCTTTGCTGCTCCTGGCAGGTATAGTTCTGTCACAGTCCCTCCCTTTAATCATTGGAGAGGTCTATTCCAGATCTCACCCCTATATCATGTACCTGACCATGGTGGCTCTCTCCTTCATCATGATTGAAGTGGGTTGCGAATTTGAAATTGATAAATCAAGGATCACGTCCTACGGCTGGGATTACCTGGTCGCCATGACAGCAGCAACCCTGCCCTGGATTTTTGTAGTGCTCTATTTTGTTTTCGTTCTGACTCCTGCCGAGCAGTGGTTCAACGACAGCTCCTGGAAAGATATGCTGCTGCTGGGACGCTTCGCTGCTCCTACCTCTGCCGGAGTCCTGTTTACCATGCTGACAGCAGCAGGTTTAGGCAGTACCTGGATGTTTCGCAAGGCCCGGGTTCTGGCCATCTTTGATGATCTTGATACAGTCCTGCTGCTTATACCCCTGACGATTATGATGATCGGCCTGACCTGGCAGCTGGGCATTATCCTGATAGTAATGGCTATTATGCTCACGCTCGGGTATCGCTATCTGCGATCCTGGCAGATTCCTGATACCTGGCCCTGGATTCTGACCTACGCTTTTATTATTGGCACATTCAGCAAGGCCGTACTGTTAGGCAGCCTTACCATTGATCCGGATACACCACTGCATATCGAAGTGCTGCTGCCAGCTTTCCTTCTGGGGTGCATGATCAAACCTTCCAGAGTTAATCGCCATGCAGCCACAGAGGAAACCGTCAGTACTATTATTGCGTCTGTGTTTATGGTTCTGGTTGGCCTTAATATGCCCCATATGGAGCTGGGCCTGTCCTCAGACACTGCAGCGACAGCAGGAACAGGAACAATTTTTATTCATGTACTGGCAGTTACCCTGCTCTCCAACCTGGGCAAGATGTTTCCCCTGTTCTGTTACCGGCAAAAGGCAACTTTCAAGGAACGCCTAGCCTTAAGTATCGGTTTATTCCCCAGAGGTGAAGTGGGAGCAGGCGTGATAATGGTCAGCCTGGGATACGGTATTGGGGGAGAAGTCCTCACCATAGCCATGCTGTCTCTAACCCTGAACCTGTTTATGACCGGCCTGTTCATCTATGCCGTCCGCCGCCTTCTTCTCACTGGGAATACAAAGAACCGTATCAGTAAACCAATACAGACGGTCAGCACGTTCACAATGACCGGCAACCTGCCCCACGCCGGGTGCTATGAAAAGCCACGGGCAGAATAGCTGGACTATAACATTACCCTCTTGCAGTATTGCCACCATAACAATACCAACATCATCTATCTCCTACTGAGGGGAAATCCTTGAACTCACAGGATAACGTTGTACTGATCACGGGAGCCTCCCGCAGACTCGGGCTGTTTAATGCCCGCAGGCTACTGGAGAGTGGTTATCAGGTAATAGCCACCTATCGCCAGAAAACACCAGGGGTTGAAGAGCTGGAAAGCAGCGGTGCACTGGTTCTGGAATCAAGGCTTGATGCCTCCGAAAACACCCTCAAACTGATCAAAAGAGTACAAAAGGAAACTTCAACACTCAGGGCCATTATCCACAATGCATCGGGCTGGATACCCGACAGTGACACGCCTTTAGACCCTGAGCCTCTGGAATCCCTGTTCCAAGTTCATATGGAAGCCCCCTGGCTGATAAACAGAGGCTTACATGATCTGCTGAAAAATTACCCGGAAACTGCGGACATCATCCATATGACCGATTACAATGCGCTCCGTGGTAATGAGCATTATGCCGCCTATGCAGCAACCAAGGCTGGCCTGGAGAGTCTGACTCGCTCTTTCGCGCGACTCTATGCACCTAAGGTAAAAGTCAACGCTATTGCACCTTACCTGATTATCATGAACGAACAGGATCGGCTGGCGGCAGCTGAAAACACATTGAACATTCCGCCGATGGGACTGGAACCCGGCGAGAAGGTTATCTGGCAGACCATTGATTACCTGCTGCATAATCCTTATGTCACCGGAACCACAATACCGGTCGATGGCGGGATGTCATTGAGATAGAACGGACCAGTACATGAGCGTAAACCCGAACGAACTCGAAGCCCTGACCGCACACTACCGGGGCATTATTGAAGGTGTTGGTGAGGATGCCCTTCGAGATGGCTTGAAAGATACCCCCACCCGGGCGGCCAAGGCCATGTCTTTCCTTACCAGGGGCTACCGCCAGAATCTTGAGGATATTGTCAACGGAGCGGTCTTTGAGTCTGATAACGACGAAATGGTTGTTATCCGGGATATTGAACTCTACTCACTCTGCGAACACCATCTGCTACCATTTATCGGCAAAGCTCATGTTGCCTATCTTCCTGACGGTAAAGTGCTTGGTCTGTCCAAGTTTGCCCGGATTGTCGATATGTTTGCCCGCCGTCTGCAGATCCAGGAAAACATGACCCTGCAGATTGCCGAAGCCATAGAAGAAGTCACCAATGCCCAGGGCGTGGCCGTAGTGATTGAAGCCAAGCATATGTGCATGATGATGCGCGGAGTGGAAAAACAGAACTCCTCCATGACCACCTCAGTGATGCGTGGTGCTTTCCGCACTCACCTGCCAACCCGGGAAGAGTTCCTGCGTTATATCGCCAAGTAAATTCCCAGCTTCAGTTGGTAGCCTGATAATACTGGCTGCCAGCTGAATTCCTGCTTAATGCCCGCAGCTCTTCATTAAAATAGAACCAAGAACCCTTGACCACTCGCAATCAATAATCAGAGCTGCTGTCAAAATAGTTATTTTCACCAACAAATATTATGATGTATGCCCAAGTTTAAAAACTTTAATTTTTTTCATTGATCAATAGTGGGTGTAATAATTATGGAAAGCAGGTTTTATTATGCAAGGAATCAACTCTTCACAGACAACTCTCTCTCATGGCCAGTCAGGTCTTAAGAGTGACCCAGTTCCCTCTTTTGACCTAACGGTAGAAAAAAAACAGGACATAAGACCGTGCACACCTGAAGAACTGGAACAACTAAAAGAAAAAATGAGCAGGCAATACATTGGCTCTTTAGCCATTGCCGAAACAAAAGATATTATCGATAGAATAATTAAAGAGTGGCCACCAGAGCAATACACCTATGTTGGTATTGGTCGCAGCCCCACTCTATTTATTGCGGAAATACAAGCCCGCCTGGGCTACGAAGCAGCCTTGAATCTGCCGCTTTCAGGTTTTAATTTTATCAAATTATTCAAAGAAGAAGTTGTATGCATAAAGAAGTTAACTTCCAGTGAAACAATTAACTTATTATCTTATTTTCATTTATTTCTTCATGAAATCAATAAAGACAAAAACATACTTGCCATTGATTTTTTCTTAGCAGGATCAACTCTGGTTACTACTAATTATTGTCTTAATCAGTATCTGAAAGAAAAAGCAGTCAATTTTAAAAAAAATATAAAAATAGATATTTTAGGTATATCTGATAAGTGCACTCCTAATGAAATATCAAAGCGGCACGGCTTCGGTATAAACATTTACCATCCATTACACCGCCCACTAGTAGGATATTATCAAATTGGTGCAGATCTGATAGAACTATTTTATAAAGATAACATCAAATTTTTAGCAGAATACAATCAAAGAGTTCCAGCTGAGGAAATATTGAGCAACAAAAGCCTGCTTATCAAGCGCAATCAAGAATATGATGTATTGGTATCCCTTTTGGCAACCGTAGAACAAGATCCAGCTGTTAGATCTTTTCATAAAAGCACCTGGGTACTCGATAAATGTAAGGACAACCCTTATCGAACCCTGTTTGCCAAACCTGATCAGGAAATTCACTCAAGCTCTCAATCACCTATAGCCAAACTCACCGATCAAAGCACAAAGAGCGGCCAGGGGAATACAGAGTCCGCGGAACAGCACTCTCAGACAGCAGAGCAACCCAGTAAAAAGAGACGTATGAAATAGAGGAGGGAAGACTGCTGCCCAGACCCGGACAGTAGTGATAACTGACAGTTACTCAGCCCAGAATAATCTTGCCAGACTTACCACTGGCCATGATTTCGAAGGCTTCTTCGAACTGGGACACAGGGAAACGATGAGTGATGATCGGATCCAGATCCAGGCCAGACTGCAGCATGCTGCCCATCTTGTACCAGGTCTCGAACATTTCACGGCCGTAGATGCCTTTCAGGGTCAGCATCAAGAATAGAATCATGTAACCTTGACCAATCGCAGCCAATAATCAGAGTTACTGTCAAAATAGTTATTTTCACCAACAAATATTATGATGTATGCCCAAGTTTAAAAACTTTAATTTTTTTCATTGGTCAATAGTGGGTGTAATAATTATGGAAAGCAGGTTTTATTATGCAAGGAATCAACTCTTCGCAGACAACTCTCTCTCATAGCCAATCAGATTTTAAGAGTGATCCAGTTCCCTCTTCTGGCCCAACGGTAGAAACAAAACAGAGTATCAAAACGTGCACGTCTGAAGCGCTGGAACAAGTGAATACTCCACCGGCTAAAGCCGGTGGCTTCGGGTTACGGCTCAAAGCCGGATTGATCGGCCATTCGGCCGATTGTTTACTTAGACCACTCGAAAATCATCATCTGGCTCTGACGGAGTTTGATTCTTGATGTACTCTCTCCACACTTCATCTGTGACATTTCCACTTGATGCAACCCAGTACCCTCTTGCCCACAGGTGCTGACCCCAATAACGTTTCCTCAACACCGGAAACTCAGACAGCAATTTATGTGAGCTCTTTCCTTTGAGGAACTGAACGGCTCTGGACACTGACACATGCGGAGGAATACTCAACAACAGATGTACATGATCTCTATTGGTTGAACCCGCATGGATGTGGATTTCTTTGCTTCTGGCTATTTCCCTTATCAACTCTCGGCAACGCTGGCCTACATCTCCACCAAGAACCTGATAACGATATTTTGTCGTCCAGACCAGATGATATTTACAATCCCAAACTGTGTGCGATCCGCTTTTATAATTCTCCATCCGCGCAGTATATCATCCGTCGCCTAAAGGCGAGGGGTTTACGGATCCCCTATCGGGGACTCTAAAAGAGAAAATGAGTGGACAAGGCATTGGTCAGTTAGCCATCTCAGAAGCAAAGTCTATTGTTGATAGAATTATTCAAGTATGGCCATCAGAGCAATACACCTATGTTGGCTCTGTTCACAATAGATGTTGGTTTATTTCTCAAAGTCAGTAATTACGCTGAATAGAGGAAGTAACCAGATTTTCTATGAAGCCAGAATGCCAAGCTATACAGGCTGCACGTGAGTACTACCAACATGTAGTGTTAACAGAGCCCCTATGTTGGTATTGGCCGCAGCCCAACAATATTTATTGCGGAACTACAAGCACGCCTGAACTATGAATCAGCCCTGACTTTACCCATTTCGAACTTTAAACTAATTGATCATCACGAAGGAGCGTTCAAACATAAAAGAACATTAACACAAAATGAAGAAAATCATTTATTTTCTCATTTCAATTTATTTCTTCGAATGATTAACTTCCACAAAAGTATACTTGTTATTGATTCTTTTGACAGTGGAAAAACCCTGTTTACTGCTGGTTATTATCTTCAACGATTTCTGAAAGAAAGGTGTAATCACTCTGAAAACAAAATAGAAATTTTAGGCATATCTGAAACCGAAGAAGATATAAAATCAACAAAACTAAAATCCTGTGGCATCCATACCTATTATCAATTCTGCAAGCCATGGAGACCATTAGCCTTACACGGCTCTTCCCTAATTCATCATTTATCTGGAGGAACTTTTAAATCATTTGCAGAGTATAATCAAAGAATGCCCGTGGAGAACATATTAAGCGATCAATACCTGCCTGTTATCCGCAATCCTGAATACGGTACATTAGTACAACTTTTAGCAGAAACAGAGAGAGACTCTATAGCTCAATCCTCTAAGGCTGTTTGGTGTCTCTCAAAGTGCACCAACTCTTTCAACTCCTTGCTTACAAAATCAGATCACGATCATCAGAGTAAAAAGAGAAAACAGGGGGATACAAAATCTGTTGAACAACACTCTCAAACAACAGACCAAGTCAGTAAAAAGATACGTGTGAAATAGAAATAAAAAACTGCTGCTCAGCTTCGAACAGCAGTAGTAGATAGTTACTCAGTCCAGTCCAGAACAATCTTGCCAGACTTACCACTGGCCATGATTTCGAAGGCTTCTTCGAACTGGGACACAGGGAAACGGTGAGTGATGATCGGATCCAGATCCAGGCCAGACTGCAGCATGCTGCCCATCTTGTACCAGGTTTCGAACATTTCACGGCCGTAGATGCCTTTCAGGGTCAGCATCTTGAAGATCACCTGATTCCAGTCGATGGTGGTGTCAGCAGAAGGAATACCCAGCAGAGATACCTTACCACCGTTGTTCATCAGCTCCAGCATCTGTTCGAATGCACGACCGTTACCGGACATTTCCAGACCAACGTCAAAGCCTTCGGTCATGCCGAGGTCTTTCATAACGTCTTCCAGCTTCTCTTCTGCCACGTTCACAGCGCGGGTAACACCCATTTCGCGAGCCAGAGACAGACGGTATTCGTTCACATCAGTGATAACAATGTGACGGGCACCAGCGTGACGGGCCACAGCGGCACCCATAATGCCGATTGGGCCGGCACCGGTTACCAGCACGTCTTCACCAACCATGTCGAACTGCAGCGCAGTGTGAACAGCGTTGCCGTATGGGTCGAAGATAGAAGCCATGTCATCGCTGATATCGTCTGGCAGGGGGAATACGTTGGCAGCGGGGATGCACAGGTACTCGGCAAAGCAGCCAGGACGGTTTACGCCAACACCTTTGGTGTTACGGCACAGGTGACGACGTCCGGCACGGCAGTTACGGCAGTGGCCGCAAACCAGGTGGCCTTCACCGGAAACACGGTCGCCAACCTTCAGGCCCTGAACTTCCTGGCCAACTTCCACGATTTCACCAGCGAATTCGTGACCGACAGTCATACCCAGAGGAATAGTCTTCTGAGACCACTCATCCCAGTTGTAGATATGGATATCAGTACCGCAGATAGCGGTCTTCTTGATTTTGATCAGAACGTCGTTATGGCCTGGAGTCGGAATTTCCTTCTCGTCCATCCAGATGCCTTTTTCGGCATGCAGCTTGGCCAGCGTCTTCATCATGGTCATGGGGCGTACTCCGTGAGCCACCGATTCCTGGTGGCTCAAAACATTAATGCTATCGTTCGTTATTTGCTTTAGAGCTTAGCTGATCACTTTCAGTTCACGGCCAACCTTGGCAAAAGCAGCAACCAGAAGGTCAATCTGCTCTTTGGTGTGAGCAGCAGACATCTGGGTGCGGATACGGGCCTTGCCATTGGGAACAACCGGGAAGCTAAAGGCAATGACATAAATGCCTTCTTTCAGCATGCGGTCCGCAAAGTCTTTAGCCAGAGCTGCATCGCCCAGCATAACGGGAATGATTGGGTGGTCTTTACCAGCCAGGGTAAAGCCATGCTTTTCCATTTCTGCACGGAAGTAAGCAGCGTTGTCACGCAGACGGGCACGCAGATCATCACCAGCAGCCAGCATATCCAGAACCTTCAGGGTTGCGGAAGCGATGGTTGGGCACAGAGTGTTGGAGAACAGGTAGGGACGGGAGCGGTTGCGCAACCAGGCAATCACTTCTTTCTTACCAGAGGTGTAACCGCCGGAAGCGCCACCCATGGCCTTGCCCAGAGTACCGGTGATGATATCGACACGGCTCATCACTTCACAGTATTCGTGAGTACCACGGCCCTTATCACCAACAAAGCCAACAGCGTGGGAGTCATCAACCATAACCAGCGCGTTGTACTTGTCTGCCAGATCACAGATACCCTGCAGGTTGGCAATAATGCCGTCCATGGAGAAGACACCATCGGTAGCGATCATCTTGTGACGGCAGCCGGCAGCATCAGCGGCTTTCAGCTGCTCTTCCAGAGAGGCCATATCGTTATTGTCGTAACGGAAACGCTTGGCCTTGCACAGACGCACGCCATCAATGATGGAGGCGTGGTTCAGGGAGTCGCTGATAATCGCATCTTCAGCACTCAATACGGTTTCAAACAGACCGGCATTAGCATCGAAGCAGGAGGAGTACAGAATGGTGTCTTCCATGCCCAGGAACTCGGACATACGGTTTTCCAGTTCCTTATGAACATCTTGAGTACCGCAGATAAAGCGAACAGACGCCATGCCGTAGCCATACTTGTCCAGAGCCTTCTTGCCTGCCTCAATCAGCTCTGGCGCATTCGCCAGGCCAAGATAATTATTGGCACAGAAGTTAAGAACATGTTCACCGCCAGTAACGGTGATATCGGAAGACTGCTGTGAAGTAATTACGCGCTCGTCCTTATACAGGCCTTGCTGTTTCAGTTCTTCCAGCTGTGTGGATAACTGATCGTAAAATGCAGATTTCATCATGGCTCCGGAATGGGTCCAGGGGAATTATCAACACTTCTATTGAACATAGAAGCGGCAGGTAAAATTACAAAACGGAAAGCATATTACTGTTAATCCGGAAGGGTGGCGATAGCACAAACACCTAGCAGATTCCCTGTCTGCTGCCTAGGTAATACCACCAGTGATAGAGACAAAAACAAACATTTTTGTTCATTTATTCCATATATTTCATAACATTATCTTTACTGTTCTTCATAACCTTATTTGATAACTCTTTTCATGTTCGTACTTGCCACATTTTTTCTACGTACGTTTATGCCAACTTTTACAGGCTTTTATCGGGGAGTACAGTGTTCAAACGGCCATAAGCAGGTTGTATGTCTTATAGGTGCTATCTACCCATGGGTTAAACAGCTTTTTATCAGACTGAAGATGCAGTTTTGATGATGACCGCAGCAGATAAATCATCCCTGGGACCTATATCCTCATTCTTCTCCCGCTTTTTTTGTCTGCAAATCTGCGATAAACCTCGTAGGCCATATTCACAATCCCTTGGGCCATTTGTTCAACTGTGTAGTTTTTTCTCTGAAGGACTGAACAGCCTCGGCAACGACATCTGGAGGTAACCAGTCCCATACACCATCAGAAGCGATAATGACAATATCACCAATATTGATCTCTTTTTCGGTAATTTTGGGGCGGGCAGAAATACCTGCCTTGTGCGAATCCCCGAACCCCCTGGCGGGTATAAGAGTACCTCCAACACGTGGAATATCACCAGCACCCTGAAGTATTTCTCCCTGTCGCTTTATCACTGATTTCCGGTAGCGAGGATCTGAAGCCGTTGCATCCTCACTGACCTGTGTGACAGCGCCACCCGTATCAACGACAAATGGCACGGGTGGTAGTGGATTATAACTCTCAACAGTATACCGTGATTTAATGCCCTCTTTGCCATGATCTAATTGATAACAGCCAACTTCCATTGACTGACCATTAAGCAACGCTGAGCTTGTTTCATGTATTGCAACCCTACGGACCACGACCAAAACTTCTTGCGGATTGTGGTGGAGCAACAGGAGGCGCTGACGGAGCTGTCGAAGTAGAGCCTGTCACGCGTTTAAGCCATTTAAACATAGCCGACATCCTTGTATATAAACGCCATAAATGTAGACACAGAACCCTGTGTCCCTGTTCCCCAGGATCCTTCGCCCGGTTTCTGGACATTCAGTCAAACCCCATGGCTTCCAGCCTCTTTCACTCATGCCCCTGATAGATGAGTGTAAAACATAAGCGCGCTTTTATGTAACAAGTATCCTGTTCAGAAAACGGACAGTTCAGCTACACTCTTGGCAGTTCAGAAACAAAGCAACTTATCCACAGCTCATCCAGAGGGTTAATCAGGATTCCTGTGGGTAACTTTAAAATCACCCGAAAAACTAAATGCCTTTGGTTTAGCATCCCAATTGCAGGCGTTAACAGCTGGTGCGTTATGCTTGGTTGTGAAAAATACCCCCGGAGAACCGGGGGCTTACTTTCTAAGGAGAGATAAGTTGGCAGACAGTATCTACAGGGTCGTTATCACAGGCAGCAACGGAATGAGCTGGGCACAAAGCACTTTCCCGGGTTAAAACAACAAACCCGAGGCCGGTCAGAAGCAACTCTTTTTCAGCATCAGCCTGCTCCTGACACACAACTGAAAATCCCCGGTCAAACAGCTTACGCTCCAGAAGGCTCAGCTGGTTAACTGATAATCCCGGCAGTTGCACGACCAACGCCTTTTGTCCAAGGCGGGCGGCTCTCTCTTCCGGAGTAACAGGGTGCTCCTTGACTGATTCTGCAACCCCCTTAATCATTCCCGCTCCAACAGTCACATTGGTCAGGCGATCAATAATAATAAAAGCTCCGGTGGCACGGTTCGATTGATAGCTGTCGAACACAACCGGTTTAGACAGTGACAAACGACAGAGTCCAATCTCGTTCAGGGACAAACTGTCGGCAGCCTGCTGTTCCAGGGTATTTATATCAACTCGATGCTGAATGCCGCTAACCTGACCTGAGGTGCTCACTGTGCCGATCTTTATATCGTACTGTCGTCCGGGCAGAAGAGCGTTCTCTCCCATCCACACGACCATGGCATCCAGGTCTCTGGCCTGCAAAGGTTTGGCGTTAACCTTCACCAGCATGTCACCACGGCTGATATCTATCTCGTCTTTTAGAGTCAGGGTAACAGCCTGCCCGGCATAGGCCTGTTCCAGACTGCCATCCAAAGTCACGATTTCTCTGATCTGGCTGCTCTTCCCTGACGGCAGAGTGACTACTTCATCTTCCCGCTTGATAACACCGGATGCGATGGTTCCGGAAAAGCCACGAAAATCCAGATTGGGGCGGTTGACATACTGTACCGGAAAACGAAAATCATCCAGATTACGGTCACCATCAATATCAATGGATTCCAGTAACGTCATCAAAGTCTGGCCGGTATACCAGGGGGTGTGCTCACTGGCATAAACAACATTATCGCCTTCAAGGGCAGATACCGGAACAAAGCGGATATCACTGACCGCAAGGGGTTCAGCAAAATCAAGGTAATCGTTGCGGATATTTTCAAAAACATCCTGCTGGTATTCCACCAGATCTATTTTGTTGACTGCCACCACGATATGCTTGATACCGAGAAGGCTGGCAATAAAGCTATGACGACGGGTCTGGGTCACCACACCATAACGTGCATCAACCAGAATAACCGCCAAGTCACAGGTAGAAGCTCCAGTAGCCATATTGCGGGTGTACTGCTCATGCCCAGGAGTATCGGCAATAATAAATTTCCGTTTTTCAGTGGAGAAATAACGGTAGGCTACATCAATAGTTATGCCCTGTTCACGTTCGGCCTGCAGACCATCCACCAGCAGGGCCAGGTCCAGTTTCTCTCCCTGGGTTCCTACCCTTTTGCTGTCGCCGGCAACAGCAGCCAGCTGATCTTCATAAATCATCTTGCTGTCATGCAGTAGACGGCCTATCAACGTACTTTTGCCATCATCAACGCTGCCACAGGTAAGGAAGCGCAGAAGTTCTTTATTCTCATGTTGCTTGAGGTAGCTGAGAATATCGGACTGGATCAGTTCGGACTGGTGACTCATCAGAAGTACCCCTCCTGCTTCTTCTTCTCCATGGAACCGGAGGAGTCATAGTCAATAGCTCGCCCCTGCCGCTCTGATGTTGTGGTCAGTAGCATTTCCTGAATGATTTCCGGCAGAGTCGTGGCTTCAGATTCCACAGCGCCGGTTAGCGGATAACAACCCAGCGTCCGAAAACGCACTGATTTCAATTCCGGAAGTTCATTCTCTCCCAGGGGTATACGATCATCGTCCACCATGATCTGTAACCCATCTCGCTCGACCACCGGGCGTTTAGCGGAATAATAGAGAGGGACAATCTCAATATTTTCCAGCCAGATATACTGCCAGATATCCAGCTCGGTCCAGTTAGACAGCGGGAACACCCGAATACTCTCACCCTTTTCATGTTTGCCGTTATAGGTGTTCCAGAGCTCCGGACGCTGGTTCTTCGGGTCCCAGCGATGGTTGCGGTCACGGAAAGAGTAAACTCGCTCCTTGGCCCGGGACTTTTCCTCATCCCGGCGAGCCCCCCCAAAGGCGGCATCAAAACCATATTTATCGAGAGCCTGGCGCAAGGCCTGGGTTTTCATGATATCCGTATGCCTGGCGCTGCCATGGGTGAAGGGACCAACACCGGCAGCTATCCCTTCCAGGTTTTTATGAACAATAAGCTCCAAGTCAAACTTTTTAGCCTGCTGATCCCGAAACTCAATCATTTCCCGGAACTTCCAGTTGGAATCTATATGCAGCAGGGGAAAGGGGATACGTCCAGGGTAGAAAGCTTTGCGTGCCAGGTGCAGCATGACCGAGGAATCTTTCCCGATTGAGTACATCATTACCGGGTTATCAAACTCAGCGGCAACTTCACGAATAATGTGTATGCTTTCAGCTTCCAGCTGACGAAGGTGATTCAGGCTGTAATCCGAGCTCATGGTGAACTCCGTTGTTATCATAAGATCCCGCGGTTTAACTGCTTTTAGCCATGGAAATGCCCCCATACTTTCATGTTCAGGAGAGATCATTTACCCCGTAGGGCACGTGGCTGTTTTATTAGCGGGAGCCAAACTATATCAATAATGATAAAGAATATAATACGGCTTATTTAGAATTTATTATTCTATATATATGACAACAGTTGCCCTGAAAAGAGACTTACATACTTACAAACTATCATCTAACTGTTTCAGCAGGTTCACTCTCCTACTTGCGTCTATGCCTGTCCGTGGTGGGAGCTGGTGGTTTATTGCGGATCGTAGAACGCTTTCCAGGGCGTTCTGACTTCTCAATCAAAGGCGGTACCACCAAGTCCCTGCTCTTTTTAGATTTATCTTTAAGGTCTTCTAAATCACTACGTTCACAAACCGATAAGCCATATTCAGGAATCTTCAAATGAGCATCTTCAATATAACTGGCGTTTTTGACATACTCATCACACTTGATCGTTGGCACTGTCCGTTTCAGGTAACGCTGCTCCCTTGCATTCATCTGGCACCACTGTTCCCGTAAAACACTTCTGCGCTCCATCAACAACAGGCCCAGTCTGTTCTGTCCACACCCCCTGTGGTATTTTTTACATTTATTATGATTTTTCTTATGTTTTTGGAATTCTTTCTTACACTCCTTGTGTTCTTTCTTATACCCTACTCCCCAGAAGTCGTCCCTAGGGCTGTTCTCAGCAAGAATTGGATATTGTGGAAGGGTCATCATTAGCTTGACAGCAAGATTCGGGTAATTATGAAAATTAAACTTTTCCCGTAAAGCCTCCCTCATGACACGGTTACAGCACATTAACCAACAGTGTTCGGGGATAGATTCATCCCTGTGATTCTCATCCATATATTCCCTGGCTTCAAGAGGGTCAAGTCCGGCAGTCGGGTTTTCTCCAACAAGAAGTTCACCCAGTTCATCCTCCGGACCTCCATACTTCTGACATTGAACACAGTGTTCTACTGAGAGGTATTTATGATCTCCGACTTGAATTGGACATGGAAATGTATTGGTAAACTCTCTGTCATTTTCATCCTCATGATAAAAACGCAGGACTCCATCTGTTCCGAAAGTATCCATATCACCGGCATGTGAAGTCCAGAGAGCGGTTGTATAAATATGCTCTTCCTCAACGATTTCAGGACACTCGACACCAGAACTTGAATTACCGCTATCAGCCGATTTGATTCCAAATATCTGTTTAAATTTTTCCAGATCTAACTTAGTGATTTTATATTTCTTGACATCGTCACTTTCCGACAGGGGAGATGATACTTGCATTATGGGCTTAGTGAGCTTGTATTTCTTGACCTTGATATATGCTGAAGCCTGGGGCAATGCATTATCAACCGGAGGTTCTGTAAGAACTGTCGTTATTGATTCTTCTTCAGCAGGTTTTATTGATACCCTTTTCCTTTTTCGAGAGCGATGACTTGCCGTTTCTTTTCCTTTAACCACCTCAATAGTTTCTGGTGAACCTTTACTCTCTTCCTCCTCTGTGACCGGAGGACTTAAAGATGAAAAATACTGTACCCCAATACCACGAAAAGTATACATGCCAAACCACCCTAAAATTCGTTCCTGAACTCCCCAGTCACTGATCGAAAATGACTGATCCCTCGCTTATCTTATAATTACAACTATTCCCCGCAAGCTGTTTACAAACTTGCGGAGAATAATTGCAGCCTGACTACTACAGAACCTACTCCTGCCTTTAACAAGGTTTTCTACGATCCTGTATGAAGATCAAAAATATCTGCCACCAATATAACCTAGCCTGTGCCTTGCTCCAGCATAGGGCAGTTTTTTAGCCTTGGCTTTTTTCTCTGATTCCTGTTCTTCGTCAGAAGATTCAGCGGAAGATCCATCATCTTTTTTCCGTTTTTTGGAAGATTTTGAAGATTCTGCTGCTTTTCTCTTTCGTCCCTTTGTTTTTCTTGGCGATTCAGCTTCAGTATCAGATTCTGAACTTGAGTCACTATTATCAGCAATTAGAGGCAGCTTCTTGCTTTTCCCGGAAGAAACCCCAGCACCTTTAACAGACACAGTGTCAGAATCAACTTTATAAGTGTAGGTTCTTTCTTTTTTACTTCGTCCTTTGACAATTTCTTCAGTGAAAACAAAAGCACTTCCATCTTTGTTTTTATGCCTCTTACGAAGTGTTAAAGTCTTTTCTTTTCCATCTATATCCTTAAAACGGATCTCTCTTTTACTTAATGCTTTACTATTTTTCCTGCCAGATTTTTTCGTTTCAACATCTGACTCTATAGCTGAGTCACTGTCATCATGGATTAAATTCAGTTTCTGGCTACCTTTAACATCAGCAACTTTAACAGAAACGGTATCAGAGCCCGGCTTATAAGTGTAGATTCTTTCTTTTTTGCTCCGTCCTCTGCCAAATTTTTCAGTAAAGACATAAGCACCTTTGTCTTCATCTTTATACTCCGAACTAAGTTTTAAAGTCTTTTTATTTTTATCTGGATCCTTAAATTTTATATACCTCTGTCTTATTGACTTACCCTTTTTTCGTCCTCCTCCATGAGAAGCTCTGGTTTTAACTTTTCCACGCGCCGTCCTTTTTTTACGAACTTTCCTTCCGCTAGAATCACTAGCTTTAGAACCACTGGATTCACTACCTGAACCTTCAGCTTCTGTTTTCTTCCAGTACGACAAAGGATTTGCACACTGCAGAATATTCATAACCCAAACCTCTTCAATTAAACAGTAATCAAGCAACCACATAGATTTCTATTCAACAACAGAGTTCAGAAATTGTAAGGATATCTAACAGCAGAATTATTTTTAATGACAACTGTAACAAGCAGAAGAGAATTTAATCGATTTTCAAAAGGAACAAAAAGGGCTGGTATGACCCAGCCCTTTTTCGATCAGGCTGCCAGTTCAGCCTTTAACGCTTCAGCAGCCCCCCCTGCCTGCATACCTGCCAGCAGGTGGAGTACCTTATTGTTGATCACCATACAGGCGGAAATACCTTCCAGTGCTGAAATCTTTTCAACATCAGTCACCGGCGTTTTCAGTTCTACCCGAATACGGGTCACAGCACAGTGCTGGACAGTAACAATATTGCTTCCTCCCCCCAGCAGGGCAATAACGGCTGCAGCATTTATGGAGAGAGGTTCTGCTTCCCTGGATACAGGAGCAGCCGCCTGGGGCTGAGTCACCGGCTGCTGAGCTTCATCTTTTCCAAACAGTTTGCTGAAAAATCCCATTGTCTTTACTCCTGCCTCAGCCTTTCACCAGTTCACGAACTTCGTCTGCACCATCCATTGCCAGAGCCTTACGGGCCAGTTCCTGACACTCTTTCAGATCCAGCTCACGAACTCTGGCTTTTACTTCTGGAATAGAGGGAACGCTGACAGACAGCTCATCCACACCCAAGCCAAGCAGGATAGCCACGGCATCCGTATCACTTGCCAGACCACCACAGACACCGACCCACTTGCCTTGGGCGTGGGCGGCTTCTGCTGTCAGACCAATCAGGTTGAGAACAGCGGGGTTAAGGGCATCAGCACGACTGGCCATTCTGGGATGACCACGATCCATAGCCAAGGTGTACTGGGTCAGGTCATTGGTTCCCACAGAGAAGAAATCCACTTCCTTGGCAAACTGACGGGCCATCAGGGCAGCCGCTGGTACCTCGATCATGATGCCCAGCTCAACCTGATCAATACCCAGCTTCTCCTGCTCTTCCCGAACCAATTGTTTGACGGCGCGGAACTCGTTAAGACAGGCCACCATCGGCAACATAATGCGTACCCGACCATATTCGGAGGCTTTCAAAATGGCTCGAACCTGGATGCGCAGAATAGAAGGACGGTTAATACCGACACGGATGCCCCGCTCTCCCAGGAATGGGTTTTCTTCTGCCGGCAGAGGCAGATACTGCAGGGGCTTGTCACCACCAACATCCAGCGTACGGATAATAATTGGACGATCCGGGCCAAGAATCCTGACAATCTCACTGTAAACTTCGGTCTGCTCTTCTTCGGAAGGCGCAGTGGCACGATCCATATAAAGGAATTCAGAACGCAGCAGGCCCACGCCTTCTCCACCCAGATCAAGAGATTCCCGGGCATCCTTGGCACTGCCGATATTGGCCACAACCTCAATATTATGGCCATCAAGCGTAGTGGCCGGGTTATGGGCAACAGCCAGATCAGCCGCTTTCTTTTCTGCAGCCTGTTTCTGCTGCCGTTCAATATCAGCAATCATCTCATCAGAAGGTTGCAGGCGTACCGTTGCCTTGCTGGCATCAAGAATCAGCCGCTCATTCGGGTTGATACGTTCAACCTGCTCAGCCATGCCCACAACATAGGGCAGATCCATGGAACGGGCAATGATTGCAACATGGGAAGTCGAACCACCTTCCCGGGTGACCACACCGACAACCCTGCTGCGATCGAGAGTAATAATATCGGAGGGAGCAATATCATCGGTAACAAGAATACAGCTCTCAGGCAGCTGACGATCCTTGTCACTGATACCCAGAAGATGCTTCAGTGCCCGGTTGCCAACATCCTCCAGATCAATGGCACGACCAGCCAGCAGGGGGTTGTCCAGCCCTTTCAGAGCGGCAACCTGTTCGGCAATACTGTTGTGCCAGGAGAAAGCGGCGCTCTTGCCACGCACAATCATCTCCATGGTCTTATCAGTGATTTCCGGATCTTCCAGCAGTCCCAGGTGAGCTTCAAAAATCTCAACCTGACTGTCATGGCCTCGGGCTGCCAGATCCGCCTTCAGCTGTTTCAACTCACCACGGGCAGAGTCCAGAGCCTTGTTAAGGGCAGTAACTTCCTGGTCAACGCTTTCTCCCTGCTCGGGAATATCCGGGCGGGTGTTATCAACCTTGAACACTTCACCAATGGCCATACCGCCAGCAGCTTTCACACCGACCAGAACCATGGGGTCAGTGTTGTGCTGGCCAATCAGAGGGGCTTCTTCAACTTCAGTTTTTTCCTCAGCAGCTACAGCAGAGACATCCTCACCCAGACCGGACTCAATGGCTTCAATCACAGCAGCCAGTGCTTTTTCTGCATCGGCACCATGAGCGGTGACCGTAACCGTACAGCCCAGAGTGGTACCGAGACCCAGCAGGCCAGTAATACTGGATGCCTTGGAAGTCTTGCCATCACGGGCCAGAGTGACAACGCTGGAATAACTGCGGGCAACACTGGCCAGAACCGCTGCCGGGCGGGCATGCAGACCGGCAGGGTTAGGAATCACAACATCAGCAGACACGGTAATACCTTCAACAACTTCTTCAGCAGCTTCGGAACCAGTTTCGCCTTCATTAGAAAAAGAAATATTCAAAGCGAAATCTTTTGCTGCTGTCACCAGGCCAGAGTTGCTTTTCATAATCAGCTCATCATGCTGGCTGGTAACAACCATAATGGTCAGCAGGCTGATAGCATTCTGGGCCACATAATCGGCGTCAAACCTGATCAGCTCCTGACCCACTTCAACACGGTCACCTACTTTGGCCTGTGGATTAAAACCTTCACCTTTCAGCATCACGGTATCAAGACCGATATGCATCAGCAGTTCCAGACCATTGTCGTGTCTCAGTGTCAGCGCGTGGTGAGAATCATGAATCTGTGCGACTTCACCGGCAAAAGGTGCCTTCAGTACATTCTCAACGGGATCAATGGCAATACCATCTCCCAGCATTTTTTCTGCAAAAACAGGATCGGGTACATCGGTGATGGGAAAGATCACACCAGAAATCGGTGCCAATACTTGCATAACAATTACCTGTTGATGTGCAAACACTCTTCCCGGAAAAAGTGCCATTTCAAAATAAGGGCTGTTTCCGGGAAGAGTGTCTGGAGAAAGGTGGAAGTTGTATCACAACTCCCGCAGGAAAAGTTTGATGAAAGCCGCCAAACATTGCCTTTTCAATAATGAATGGCGACTTCATCATAACTTTATATAACTCTACAACTCTGCCTTCTATTACGCAGCTGCCGGAGCTGCGTTAGCAGGAGCAGCGCCAGACTTTAGCAATTCCTGCATTTCAGTTTTGATGTTATCGGATTTAGGTCCAAAGATAGCCTGCATGTTCTGACCAAGAACCAATACACCGGCAGCGCCCAGCGCCTTGATGCGTTCCTGGTTCACCAGCTCTGGCTTGTTCACAGTGACACGCAGACGAGTGATACAGGCATCCAGGTTCTTGATGTTGGCTGCGCCACCGAAGGCAACAACCAGTTCACCAGCCAGACCGGAGGATGCTTCCACAGAGATGTTCATCTCAGTTTCATCTTCACGGCCAGGGGTCTTCAGGTTGAACTTGGTGATCGCAAAGCGGAACACACCGTAGTAAATCACCGCATAAACCATGCCCAGAGGAATCAGCCAGAAAGACTTGGTACCGATGCTGGAGAACAGGGTGAAGTCAATCAGACCGTGGGAGAAGGATGCACCCATCTTGATTTCCAGCAGGTTGGTGGTCAGGAAGGCCAGACCAGACAGAACCGCGTGGATGGCGTACAACACAGGTGCCACGAACAGGAAGGAAAATTCGATGGGCTCAGTGATACCGGTCAGCATGGAAGTCAGTGCTGCAGAAATCATGATACCGCCAACACGAGCTTTGTTCTCAGGCTTGGCCGCGTGCCACATGGCGATTGCAGCTGCAGGCAGACCGAACATCTTGAACAGGAAGCCACCAGCCAGGAATCCGGCCGTTGGGTCACCCGCGAAGAAACGTGGGATGTCGCCGTGAACAATTTCACCAGCCTGAGTCACAAATTCACCCATTTCCATCTGGAAAGGAACGTTCCAGACGTGGTGAATACCAAATGGGATCAGCATACGTTCAACCAGACCGTAGACAAAGCCCATAGTCACAGAGTTACCGTGTGCAGCATAGTCACCAAAGGAATCGATAGCGCTACCAATGGGAGGCCATACGAAGGCCAAAACAATACCCAGACCAATAGCACCGAAAGCCGTTACGATAGGTACAAAACGCTTACCGGCAAAGAAGCCCAGATACTCCGGCAACTTGATCTTGTAGTAGCGGTTGAACATCACAGAAGCCAGGATACCCACCAGGATACCACCAAACACACCGGTATCTATGGAAGTGATACCCATGATGCTCTTGGTTTCTACACCCAGCTGGCCGGCCATAACGCCCATGGTGCCGAGCATAACAACATAACCAACGATCGCAGCCAAAGTGGAAACGCCGTCGTTATCAGTCAGACCCAGAACGGTACCTACAGCAAACAACAGAGGCAGGTTACCGAATACCGCGCCACCAGCCTGTGCCATGGTCTGGCTCAGGATGTCTGGCATCCAGCTAAAGTTAGCCGCACCAATACCCAGCAGGATACCGGCCACCGGCAGGATGGCGACAGGCAGCATAAGTGCCCGTCCTATCTTTTGTAGTAAGCCAAAGAGATTCATGTTGATTTGTCCCAGTACAACAATAAAGCAAGGTGTTTCACGCCTTGGTACTTCTTTGGGGACGATTCAAGAGAGAGAACCATCCCCGCGTAATTCAATAATCAATGACTGGCAGTGACTGCCGCCTCCAGCTGTTCACTGGCCTGTCGGGCCGAAACATCCGGATTCCTGAAAAAGTGTTCAATGACATCCAGAAAACTTTTAACTACCCGCTCATCAATTGCCATAAAGTGGGTCATGCTGGGCAGAAGGGTGTGATTGCTAATGCTGGCTTTAAAATCTGTGCGGCTCTTTTGTGAGCAGGCATCAAAATCATTCAGACCAATATCCTGACGAATAGGCAGAGCACCTTTGGCAAGATTGAAAGACGTTTGAAATTCGGGCGTCATTAACAGCTCAGCCATACGATGCTGGGCGCTTTGTTGTTCCTTGATGGGTGTACGGAACATCACCATGCTGTCAACGTTATAAATAAAATCGTTTTGTGTACCGGGAGCGGGTAGGCAGAGAATATCTTTTCCTGGGACTTTTCCGGCGGCGACCAGCTCACCTTTCACCCAGTCTCCTGTCAACTGAATAGCAGCCTTACCATTGATTATCTGAGCGGTTGCCAGATCCCATTTCTGATCCGATTCGGCAGGAGAAAGGAGGGAACGAATAGAGGAAAGGGTTTCAAAGACCTTGTCCATATCAGAACTGTTCAAGGCTTTGGGATCAAGCTCTACAAGAGATTTGCGATAGAAATCAGCTCCAGCAGTACTGACCAGAACCGTCTCAAAGAGGGTGGCAAACTGCCAGTCTTCATGTCCCATAGCCAGAGGGACAATACCCTGTTCTCTCAATAGTGGTGCAACATCAGCCAGTTCTTTCCAAGTTCTGGGAACAGGCTTCTGAATTTTTTCGAAAGGTTTGGGGTTAACCCACATCCAGTTGATACGGTGAATGTTGACGGGAGCGGCAACATACTTTCCTTCAACCTTTAAGCCCGGCTGAAGGGGAGCAGGAATAACACTGTCCCAGTTCTGGATTTTGGCTACTGCATCCAAATCAGACAGTAAGCCCAGAGTACCCCACATCTGGATCGTTGGACCTTTAATCTGGGCGGCTGTTGGAGGGTTTCCAGAAATAATGCGAGATCGGAGAACTTTAGAGGCGTTATCTCCACCACCACCCACAATGGCGAAATCAATCCAATGCAAACCCTCTTGACTGACTTCTTCTTTCAGAACATTGAGAGCCTGGCTCTCACCGGCTGACGTCCACCAATGCAGTACTTCAACGTCTGACGCACTGACGGCTGTGCAGGCCAGTAGCGCGAAAAGTGTTGAAGTGATTGTCTTACAGACACGATGCATGGATGTTCCAGAGAGTAATAGTAATAAGTCAAAGTCGGACAAATCCTATCAACTCACAACAACCTCATGGGTAAGGCACACCATCAAAATGTAACAAAGTCTTAGTTAAAGCGACGAAACCTATTCGTTCGATAACTTCTGTTTCAAAGAAACAGCATATTAAACAGCTGTTATTATTTTAAATTTTTTTTGAAGGAATATTTTAAGTTTGAAACAGACGTACCTGTGTAAACAACCTCTATACAGGTGACAGACTTTGTTGCATTCACAATGCAGCAATACGACAAAAACAAACACCCAGCCAGGCACCGCTCGAGGAGAGAGAGCAGAGGAGAAATCCATTCGGCCCGGATCAAACCTTATGAATAAGCGAATTACTCTCCCTTTGTACGGTTTTCGGTAGTAGAATCCCCCTCCTTTGCATGGCCTGATTCGTTGTTGCAGCGGTACTCATAGAGTTCCTGAGACGATTCAAATTGTTGTATCCATTATTATTTCTAGGCTCAGGGACATTATGGAGAACAAAGGCAAGATTTATGTTGTCGATGATGATGATTCAATTCGGGAACTCCTGACCAGCTATCTGCAAAAAAATGGCTTTGAAGTCAGTGCTTACCCTGATGGTGAAAGTTTCCTGGAAGCTTTTACGGAAGATCAGGGCCACCAGCTTGTTGTACTTGATATCATGATGCCAGGCATCGACGGCTATGAAGTGGTACGTAACCTGCGGGAATCTTCCATGATCCCAGTGATTATGTTGACAGCGGTTTCTGACGACATAGACAGGATTATTGGTCTCGAACTTGGGGCAGACGATTACCTGGCCAAGCCTTTTAATCCCCGTGAATTGCTGGCGAGGATCAAGGCCATTATTCGCCGGATAGCAGCCCATAAGAAAACGGCAGGGAGTATCTCTGAGCGAACTACTCTCCGTTATTGCAGATTTAACGGTTTTTGTGTGGATACCGTCACCCGCAATATCACTATTCCTGATGGCAGTACCGCTAACCTCACAGGATCTGATTACAATCTGCTGATGCTGTTTGTTGAACATGCCGGTCAGGTGGTAAGCCGTGAAGATATTGCACGCCTGACCCGCAGCCGCAAGGTTCTGCCCATGGACCGTTTTATTGATGTGCAGATCAGCCGTCTGCGCCATCAGCTGGGAGACGATGCCCGCAATCCGACCATCATCAAAACGGTACGTAGCCGTGGTTACGTGATGGCAACAGAGGTTGAATTCAGTGACGCTGTATAGCTCCCTGAAACATTTCTCCCAATCCTTTATGACCAGAACCCTGTTTCTGGTGGCAGGCAGTGTCTTGCTTGCCCAACTGATTGTCTGGAGCATCTGGCAGGTTGAGTGGCGCACAGAATCCAATATCGCGCTGCGGGAAGTAGCTACCAATATGGCGCTCCGGGTTTCGGCCACCGTGGAGTATTTCAACTCACTACCCACCAAGTACCGCCATATTATTCTGGATCAGTTGCGCGAAATGCGGGGAGGCAGTTACTTTGTCACTCTGAATAGAGAGTTTATTCATATTGATCCGTTTCCCCGGGATCGTCATCAACAGCTGGTTGTAGACAGCTTTACCCGCACTCTCGAGGAAAATACCTCGATAAAAGGTGATATAGTCATCCAGTTTGCCGACCCAAGAGAGCTACATGTTTTTAACAATAAAACTCTGCTGAAAGACTTGCCCACCTATTGGGATACTCATACCCAGCTCCTGCAACCCTATAACCTGCCAGTTCTGGTTTTACAACTTCCCATCAGTGATGAAGAGTGGCTCTATATTGCTACCGTGATTCCCAGTTCATTACTGCTGGGCAGAGAAGAGCGTGACGACCAGTCATTTCGTTTCTTTGGTATTATCCTGCTGGGTCTGCTTCTGACTCTGACAGCACTGAAAGTACGGGAAATTATCCGTCCGTTCTCCAATCTTGCCAAAGCGGCAGCCGCTTTCGGGCGAGACTTGAAGCCTGTTCCTCTTCCAGAAAGTGGCAGCCTGGAAGTTATGGAAACCATTAATGCCTTTAACCATATGCAGGATAATGTTCGTCAGTATATGAACGAGCGCAAGGCACTGTTCAGCGGTATATCCCATGACCTGAAAACGCCCTTAACCCGGTTACGCCTACGGGTTGCCATGATGGATGATGATGATGAACGTCAGGCCATAGAACAGGACCTTGATTATCTGGAGCTGATGGTAAAAAGCGCCCTGCAAACCATGAAGGATACTGATATTCATGAAAATACTACCCGGATCAGCCTGAATAAACTGCTGCTGGATATTGCAGCCAGTTACCCGGATCAGGAGTCAAAGATTCAAATCAACCAGGATAGCTTTCAAAAACATAATGCCATTGTGGCTGGTAAACCTCTGGCTCTCAGACGCTGTCTGGAGAACCTGATAGATAATGCCATTCGCTATGGTCAGATGGCTGAAATAACTCTGGACAGGGATGGTAGCTGCTGGGTTATTTCCATTGCCGACAATGGCCCGGGGGTGCCGAAAGGTATGGAAAAAGAGGTCTTCAAACCCTACGTTCGACTTGAACACGGCCAGCAGAAAAACCCCAACGGCAATGGATTAGGCCTGATGACTGCGCGCCACCTGGCCCGTATTCATGGTGGCGAACTCCTCCTGCAAAACAGGAGTCAAGGTGGACTTGAAGTGACAATTACACTATCCGTCACCGATACCATTTAAACATCAGTGTTTTATTGGCCAAATCATGCTGTTTCTGTTAACAAATAACCACGTCACGCAAAAAGCGGTAGATCAATGTAAGGATGAGTCACAGGAGCCTGCTGCCAGAGGACAGCTGCCAAAGATTTTGCAAAGCTGGATGAATCCAAAAAAAGAGAGTACCTTGAAAAACGCACCTTCAACCCTCCTGACGTCGACCCCAGCATACTCTCTCAGTTACAAGAGCTAACTCTTCAGCTATTGAAAAATGACCCCGCTGCGAGATTAAGCCTGGATATTTTTAGAGATAAACTTAAAGCGTTGGGCCAGCAGCTCTCGATCCCTGCCCCACATGCCCAGCTTGATAAGCTTCCCCCCGCCAAACCGAAAAGAACAGCTAGAAAGTAGGAATTTCAAAACAGTCCAACAACCAAGAGCCTTGCCATTTAAGATAAAAAGTCTTAATCACACAGGGTTGCCAATATCAAAAAAGCGGTGTTCAAGGCTATATTCTTTTTCAAGCCACGCTCCCAGTGCCTGCACCCCTCCACGCTCAGTGGCATGATGCCCGGCAGCAATATAGTGAATACCCTCCTCCCGGGCAGTATGGACAGTGGATTCTGAAATCTCACCACTGATGAATGCATCAACACCAGCAACCAGAGCCTTGTTGATATAACTCTGCGCCCCTCCAGTACACCAGCCAACCGTCTGAATCGGATGATCACCGCCACTGATCAGCAGGGGTTCCCGGCCAAGAGCACTGTTCACCCTTTGGCCGAACTCCTTTAATGTCTCCGGC
>CBDEWF010000042.1:0-3419 GCA_965243775.1 Sansalvadorimonas sp. | reverse complement strand
TGAAATCCGGACCAGCCTGCACCACGCTGGAAAAATTTGGTGTTCCCGGAGCACCGCTGACTTGTGCGTAGGGAACGTTTCCACCTGCTGCGGCCACACTGGAAAGGTCTGGTATAGTGAAAGACGACGAGGCGGCAGCCGTCGAAAGCTTGGTGAATACAAGCTCACAACTATCATTCACCGTATGAACGGTATAATTACCGTCCCTATCATCCAGCCACCCATATATGTATAAAGTATCACGTGCATTAAGACTGAGTGTGGTTGATATAGGGGTATTCTTGGCTATTCCATCAAAAGTTGTGCCTCTACTGTAAGTAAAAGTTCTTGTGGTGGTAATTTCATCACTGGAACTGCGCCAAATAGAAATGGCCGGCGATGCGCGGGCACTACCATCATTATCCCATCCAACATTTACCTTAATGTCATAGGTTCCAGTTTCATTAACTGTTATTGTTCCACCAGATACCGAAATTGCCGCATTCTGAACAATTGTAGTTTCCCACGTGATTAGAGTCTTATTGGCTATTCCCTGATTAGAATTCAGATAGTTTATTGTGGATTTACCAAATGAAGCCAGGGCCACCGATCCACCCGCACCGCCTCCCAAATCAACATCACTCCCGAGCTTGGCTGCCGTCACGGATCCGTCCTGTATTTCTGCGGTTCCAACGCTGTTGAGAGAAGCCAGGGCACCCGATGGAATTGTGGGGGTGCCTGTGAGCTTACTGTAGGCAAGACCGGTTATTTCAGCGTCACCAACGGTATCCAGGGAAGCCAGAGCGCCTGATGGAATTGTTGGGGTGCCGGTGAGTTTGCTATACGCAAGACCGGTTATTTCAGCGTCACCAACGGTACTGGCCGTGGCCAATGCACCAAGACCACTAATTCTACTGGAACTTATACTACCAGTAGAATCTATTACCAACGTACTACCGCCCCATGTGAGTCCAGATGCATTAACTTTGACTCTCTCGCTACCACCTGTGAATATACTGAAAGTATCACCGGCACTAGGAAATCCAATGTACGTATTATCGTCACCGTTATGTTTTATCCAATTGTCTATTTTTAGTTGTGCAATTCTGCTACTTGTCTCTGATGTATCGATTGGTCTGGTAAGCGTTCCGGAATCTATTCTACCAGCACCGAAACTACCTGTTATTTTACCCGAACTCAGGTGACCACCCGTGGCCACGGCGGCGAGACCAGTCACGTCATTTGCCTGAACGGTTCCAGAGAATGAACCTGCGGTTATGGTTCCCGATACATTAATGGAACCATCATTTGTATTTATGGACTTACCAAACTCTATGGTCTGTTTTGTGGGAAACCAGTGGATAAATGAACCCGTTGCATCTCTGGCGCAAATTAATATGAAATCAGAACTGGGCTCTGACCATGAATGTTGCGCTGCGGATTCTTCGTAATCAACCACCTTGAAATTTGATTTGTTATATGAAGCACCATGAAGTTTGTAATATAGGGCCTGTCCAGAAGCAAGGGGGATACCGCTTGAAACTGCAGTAACACCTCTCGCCGAATCATTCAGTGAGATATCACCAGAAGTTGGACATGATATGTTGAATTTACCTATTGAAATTCTTTCTGAGAAATCTCTAAATCTTCCATAAATTGGTACTTTGATACTGTCCCACTTTACATGTCCCGTGGCACTTACCCTCACGTGGCCACCACCAAACATTGCCTCCTTCACATTCAAATCCACACACTTTATTTTGTTTATAATTAATTCTCTACTAGAACTGTTACCTTTACCAAGAATTGCATTCAGATTAACAGAACTCGCCAATTTTGTTGATGTAATGGAACCGTCGGTTATCTGACTGGTTCCTACTGCATTGAGGGAAGCGAGCGCACCCGATGGTATATCAGATTCGATGTCATTCACATGGTCTATGAGAAGTGGTAGCAACTGAATTGGCGTCTCTGGATTCATGATGTGAATTCCAAAGTTCTGCTTTATAAGATTCATAGATGCATCGGTAAGACCGTATTCTACTGCAGAAGTATTAGAAGATGGATTAAATCTCAGAATCTTAAGTTGATTCATTACCTTTGAGGTCGAATTACCAACTGCTAAAGTTGTTTTGTTATTTCGAGAGTAAGGTATCCTCATCCTTTAATACTTATTACTATTATATTGTGTAATAAACTGGTATATATACTATTTGGCTCGACGAACCTCCTGCTGCAGACATGTCTGCTGTAACTTGTGCATATGCAAATGCATTTGTACCAGCAAGAATTGCATTTTGACTTGCCGCCGCACCGTCTCCTGCTGGTAAGAATAATCTGGTTCCTATGGGGTAAGCGTGTCTCGCACCTGTCGTAAAATTGCTATCTACACCAGTTGGATTTACTGCGGTAATACTACTGGTTGCGCTGGTTCCGCGTGGCGATGGTCCCTGTGCCCCCTGTGGGCCCGTGGGCCCCTGCGGTCCTGTAGGACCCTGTGGTCCCGTCGCTCCCTGGGCTCCCTGGGGGCCCTGCGGTCCCTGAGGGCCAATTTCGCCCTGGGGCCCCTGTGGTCCGTCTCCCTGGGGCCCGATTTCGCCCTGCGCTCCCTGTGGCCCAGTTTCGCCCTGCGGTCCCTGTGGGCCCGTCGCACCCTGTGGGCCCGTCGCACCCTGGGGGCCCGTCGCACCCTGGGGGCCCGTCGCACCCTGGGGGCCAGTTGGTCCAGTTCCCTGTGTTATTTTTCCACTTGTTGAATCCCAAAACAATACATTATTTGTTGAACCACTCTCTAGACTTGTTGGAAGGTAAATTTCTGTATTGTAATCCTGGCCAACTGTTCTACCAACGTAAAGGGTGTTTGACGAATCACTCTTTTTACTTATGAATTGCATATAACCCATATCAGCTGCACTTGTCACAGTGTTAGAGGCTGTAGGATCTCGTGCATTGAAAGTCACAGTGGCTCCTCCTCCATCTGAGTTCAATATATCAGTTTGACGAACATCAAGTACGGCCATGTCATACTCCAGACCCCAATTACTTGCACGCTGGCTGAATTTAGCAATATCCGTACCTGCATTGTTTCCTGCATCGGTTGATACCTGAATAAGTTCGCTCTGATTAATTTGGGCCTTCAAGGTAATTCCACCGGTTGTAATTCCAACTCGGTTAGACCTGAAAGTATCTGTGGCTGAATTATCATAAAATACAACGTCACCAGGATTTGCACTGGCACTTATACCTAATCCCGGACCCTGCGCGCCCTGGGGCCCCTGTGGTCCCTGAGGCCCCTGCGGTCCCTGTGGCCCGATTTCGCCCTGCGGTCCCTGAGGTCCCTGCGGCCCGTCGGGCCCAATTTCTCCCTGCGGTCCCTGAGGCCCCTGCGGCCCGTCGGGCCCAATTTCTCCCTGCGGTCCCTGGGGCCCCTGTGGTCCATC
>CBDEWF010000041.1:0-12456 GCA_965243775.1 Sansalvadorimonas sp. | reverse complement strand
GAAGCCCTCATCAAAAAGAACGAACGATATCAGCCAAAACTTCAGCCTGATCCTTTGGTTTCAGGGGAGGGCGGAGAAACCCCTGGTAGTCTCCCCGGGGATTGACCAGTATCACCTGGGCGCTGTGCTCCACCATATAATCATCCGTTGTCGTATCTCCAACCAGTTCATAGGCCACATTGAGCTGACGGGCCAGGCCTGCCAGCACTTTTGGATCGCCGGTTACGCCATAGAACTTTTTATTGAAGTAGGGGACATAGAGAGCCAGTTTTTCCGGCGTATCCCGACCCGGATCCACACTGACCATCACCACATCAATCTGCTCTGCAGCACCGGCGTTGATGTTCTGCAGTTCAAGTATCAGGTGGTTCAGCTGGGACAGGGAGGCCGGACAGATATCGGGACAGAAGGTGAAACCGAAATAGAGCAGAGTCCAATGGCCCTTCAGGCTGTCCTCGGTATAAGGCGTATTGTCCTGTTTGACCAAAGGCAGAAATTTGAAACTGCGGGGTGTTTCAAAATAGACAACGCCCTTTTCCCGCAGCGCTTCCTTATCCAGGCCAGCAGGTTCTATATCCCGAAGCAGGAACAGGCTGACTGCAGCAGCGATCACAACCAGCAGACCGATCACAGTGCTACGTACGCTTTTTATCATCATTAATGCCCTCTATTTACCCAACTGTCCCGGTTACCCCAGATAGAGGTAGTGATCCACCAGCAGAACCACAAACAGCAGCATCAGGTAAGTGATGGAAAACTTGAAGGTCTTGATCGCAGCGTGGGATCGGGAATCCCGCAGCAGAACCACAGCCCAGAACAGAAACCGCAACCCCAGTGCCGTTGCCCCAACCAGATAAATGACCCCACTCATGCCTGTCATCCAGGGCATCATACTCACCAGCAGCAAAACGACCGTGTAAAGAAGAATATGAAGCTTGGTATAGGACTCACCATGGGTAACTGGCAGCATGGGGATATCAGCCTTGGCGTATTCATCCTTGCGGTGAATGGCTAGGGCCCAAAAATGGGGCGGTGTCCAGGCAAAGATAATCAGAACCAGCAGCAGGGCATGACTGTGAAACTCCCCGGTAACAGCTGTCCAGCCCAGCAGGGGAGGGGCAGCTCCAGCGATACCGCCAATGACAATATTCTGTGGCGTAGCTCGTTTCAGGAACAGGGTATAAACCACCGCATAGCCAAGCAGGGATGCAAGAGTCAGCCAGGCCGTCAGGGGGTTTACCAGCACCAGCAGAACAGACATGCCGGTCACTCCAAGAACCAGCGCAAACATCAGGGCATTGACCGGCTCTACTTTCCCGGTAGCAACAGGGCGTTTGTGGGTTCTTGCCATCAGGGTATCAATCTGACGATCAACCACATGGTTGATGACCGCTGCAGATGCTGCACAGAGAGCCACCCCCAGATTACCGAACAGCAGCGCATCCAGGGGAACAAAGCCGGGTGTTGCCAGGCACATGCCTATCATCACCGTGAGAATCATCAGGGCAACAACTTTGGGTTTACACAGTTCCAGATAATCCCGCCAGGTAGCCTGGTCAGCTACTGCAGCATTCAGGTTCTGACTTGCCATAGGCTTTATCACCTTCATGTCTTATTGTTTTTATTATTCGCTTTTCCGGGTGCTGCTCCGGCAGCTGATAGTCAAGCCGGTAATTTAGCAAAACCAGGGAAACAAGGAGCAGGACTCCTCCCAGGTTATGGGCCACAGCAACAGACAGGGGCAGATGGAAAATAATATTGCTGATCCCCAGGGAAACCTGCAATAGCAGTGCCAGCAAAACCCACCCATAAAACCGGCGAGTGCCCATCTCAGCATGGCGAAGCCCTGCTACAGCCAGGAAACCAACTACTAATAGTGTTACCACAGCTCCAACCCTGTGTGCCATATGAATAGCTGTTCGGGCGGTATTATCCAGTTGCCCGCCAAGATAGTTTGGACCTATCGACTGGGAGATATTCATTCCATCAGCAAAATCCATCTCGGGCCAGAGCTGTCCCTGGCAGAGGGGAAAGTCCGGGCAGGCCAGTGCTGCATAGTTGGAGCTGGTCCAGCCTCCCAGTACAGCCTGGACAATCACGGCAGCCAGACCCACTGCAGCCATGCCTTTAAGATAACCACCAGACTTAGACTCCTTTTTATCATAAGGGCGCAGATTGCCAGAAAGGCGCAAGCTTAAAAGTGCCAGCAGGCTCAGTGTGGCAAAGCCCCCAAGAAGATGAGCTGTCACTACCTGGGGCCAGAGTTTCAACGTAACCGTCCACATGCCGAAGACAGCCTGTAGAATAATCAGCCCCAGAATAACCAGAGGCAGTTTGAACGGCTGACCCTCTTTTCTTCTGTGCCGGATGGCACTGGAGGCCAAGCCCGCAACCAGCAGCAACAGGGCACCTGCTACATAGCGGTGAATCATCTCAGGCCAGCCTTTCTCCACTTCAACCGGAGCATCCGGGAAACGGGCTTCGGCTAGACGGATTTCGGAAGCTGTTTCCGGAACGGTCAGAAAACCATAGCAGCCAGGCCAGTCCGGACAGCCAAGGCCGGCATGAACAAGCCGGGTCCAGGCACCAAGGCCAACGACGACAACGGCCAGAAATGTGGCAATAATTGCCAGCCAGAACCCAGGTTTACGTGCACTGTTGTGTTTCATGGCAGCCTCCTAACCTATCCTGCTGGCTTTGAGCAGCTTCTCCATATCCTTGAGAATCTGCTTACCGCTATGCTGGCGGTTATACCAAAGCATGACATTGCCCAGAGGGTCGATCAGATAAACCCTAACCCTGTCGCTTGCCTTGTTGTTCATAACCGGCAGGGTTCCGGTGAGGGCTCTGGTGTTGGGGTGCTCCCTTTGCAGAAAAGTTGTCATCTCCCCATCTGCAGTTCCGGGAAGAACAACAGCACGAGTCAAGCGTTCAGCCTTTCGACCCAGAGCAATATGGGCCTGCCGGGTTCGGTAAAGAGTTTCCCGGCATTCAGACTCACAGGGCAGATCAGAGACAATGGCCAGCACCCACTGGTCATCCATCTGTTCAGCTGTAAATGGGTATCCTTCTGCGGTCTGCCACTGGAAACCGGCAACGGCTGCCGGAGGCCAGATAAGATCTCCCTGGTGGCTGCGATCATCAGGTATAAACTGGCCGCTGTAGTACATCCAGGCTGCCAGCCCCATACCTCCAAAAGGAATCAGGAAAATAAACAGAAGCTGAAGACGATTTCGGCTCGCCGGGGCCACCACATGTGTAGTCATAGTTCTTGTTCTTGTTGCTGTGCATGCCGGTGAAAACCGGAGGTTGTTGTTTTTTCGCTCAAGGCTGTTTTTTCGCTCATGGCTGTTCTCGACGAAAGATGGCATAACCTCCGAGAAGTACCAGTACCAGTGCCATTGAGAACCATTGAACGGCATAACCCAGATGCCGAGAGGGGGGCATATTCACCACCAGGAAATTACGCAGAAAGCTTCCTGGCTGGTTGCTGTCCAGAACCAGCAGCCAGGGTTGCAGTGGACGGTTCAAAACCGAGGCCATACGCTCAAAATCAACGGCCTGAATAACTCTGGGCCAGCCGTCATCCCACAGGTCTTCTGCCAGAAGGAATGCTTTCCCCGTAGAAAGCCAGCTCAGGCCATTCACGGTGACCTCTCCATCAACGGAAGTCACTTCCGGCAGTACTTTTCTGTCATGGGTTCCAGCAATCCAGCCCCTGTCTACTAATAAAACTTCACCACTATCTGCCTGGAAGGGGGTAATTACGTGAAACCCGGCCTGCCCGTTCAGAACTTTGTTATCCAGTAGGAAGCTTTGGGCATTTATAAATTGACCCGACAAAACCAGCCGGTAATAGCGGAGATCGGACTCTTCCTGGATATCACCAATAGAGAAGATTGTCTGCTGACGTTCCAGATACTGTTGCTCAAGTGCCTGCTTCTGGTGATAGCGGCCAAGCTGCCAGAAGCCCAGGCTGACCAGTACCGGCAGCAGCAAAGCTGTAAAAATCAATATGCGGATTCTGTACATCAACTTCATCCGTTCCCGTGCTATTTCCATGGAAATGCCTTTAAAAGACATTTCACGCTTATGATTACTGCTCACTCAAGGCTGTTTTATTTACCGCCCCGACGGCAAAACCGGTTAAGATGGGAGGTAAAAAAGGACAGTCTCATGTGGTTAAAAATCGCGATTGTTGTTGTTCTTCTGCTCATGGTTGCCAGCCTTGCCAACGCCTTTATCGCCCTGATAAAGGATAAGAGCGGCTCTCCCCGGCTGGTCTGGTCCCTGACATCCCGCGTTATGCTTGCCGGTCTTATCCTGGCGCTGATTCTGTACGGTAAACTTTCCGGTCAGCTGGCTCTCTGACCGGAATTCTGTGCTACAGAACATAGACAAATATAAAGAGTCCAATCCAGACCACATCCACAAAGTGCCAGTACCAGCAGGCCGCTTCAAAACCAAAGTGATTGGTCGGGGAGAAGTGCCCCTTATAAATCCGTATCTGCATAACCAGCAGCATAATGGCCCCCAGGGTTACGTGGGCACCATGGAAGCCAGTCAGCATAAAGAAGGTTGATCCATAGATACCAGATGCCAGGGTCAGCCCCAACTCATGGTAGGCGTGGTAGTACTCGTAGCCCTGCACAATCAGAAATACAAAACCAAGTACCAGAGTTGCTGTCAGCCAGTTCTTGGTTCCTGCCCTGTTATCTGCCCGCAGGGCGTGGTGCGCTTTGGTACAGGTGACACTGGATGTCACCAGCAAAAGCGTATTAATAAAAGGCAGTGACCAGGGGTCAATCGTTCCATCAGGTCCGCGGAAAGTTTCCGGATCAGGATTTTTCAGCAGGGGCCATTCCGGGGTAAATTCCGGCCAGAGAATAGTGCCGGTAATGCCCTTGTCGCCTTCACCTCCCAACCAGGGTACTGCCATATAGCGCACGAAAAACAGGGCGCCGAAAAAGGCTGAAAAGAACATCACTTCCGAAAAGATAAACCAGCCCATACCCCAGCGAAAACTGCGATCCATCTGATCGCTGTAAAGCCCCTTGCGGGACTCTTCAATAACATTGCCAAACCAGCCAAACAGCATCCAGGCCATCACCAGTCCACCGGCAAACAGGACATAGTGACCAGTGGGGTCACTGGTTCCTGCAGTCATACTATTCATCATCATGCCGGCCCCCAGTACGGTCAGGAACAGACCTATGGAAGCGACAATAGGCCATTTGCTCTGGGCTGGAACGTAGTAGGTGCCTTCACCGTCATTAGCCATAATTTTTCTCCGTTATCATGCTTCCTGCTTCAGCTTTGAAAGCACTGGACTTACAGCCCGGCAGTCCTCTTCTTGTTCAAGTCAGTAATATCAAACAGCGTGTATGACAGAGTCAGCTTTTTGATATGCCTGGGCAGCTCCTGGTCAATAATAATTTTCAGCGGCATATCCTTTTCACCACGGGCCTCCAGAGGCTGGGAGGTAAAGCAGAAGCACTCTGTTTTATGGAGAAAATCCGTAGCGTCAAAAGGCGTAACACTGGGAATAGCCTGACCGACCATATCCCTGCTGCTGGGATTTCTTACATAAAAACTGAGGGAACCGACTTCTCCCGGATGAATCTTTACCTGGTGAACACTGGGCTTGAAATCCCAGTTCATGCCTTTGTTATTGGTTGCCAGAAACTGCACGGTAATTGTTCTTGTTGTATCAACTGCAGCAGGAACGGCTGTGTAAGGGGTGTCATCCGTTTTTCCATTCAGGCCCGTAACCTTGCACAACACATTGTAGAGAGGAACCATCACCCAAAAGACAAAGGCGAACATGGCGACCGCTGTAGCGGCAGCTTTCACGATAGTCTTCTGGGCAGCATTTAACTGCATGGTTCCGGCTCCCTGTTATTCTCTGCTCATCCGGTTATTTCACTTTTTATTTCACATCGGGCGGTATAGAGAACGTGTGGTAGGGCGCAGGAGAGGGCACCATCCACTCCAGACCATGGGCACCTTCCCAGGGCTTGTCCTCGGCCTTGTCCCCGGTTCTTACACACTTGATCACGACAAAAAGGAACAGCAGCTGAGTGACTCCAAACAGGAAGCCCCCGATACTGGAAATCATATTGAAGTCGGCAAACTGCATGTTGTAGTCCGGTATCCGGCGGGGCATCCCTGCCAGGCCAACAAAGTGCATGGGGAAGAAGGTCAGGTTGATACCGATAAACGACATCCAGAAATGCACCCGTGACAGCGCTGTGTCATACATATGGCCGGTCCACTTGGGCAGCCAGTAATATACCCCGGCAAAGATGGCGAAAACGGCTCCCGGCACCAGCACATAGTGGAAGTGGGCGACAACAAAGTAGGTGTCATGGTACTGGAAGTCCGCCGGAGCTATGGAGAGCATCAGCCCCGAGAAGCCACCAATGGTAAACAGCACCACAAATGCCACCGCGAACAACATCGGCGTTTCAAAGCTCAGGGAGCCCCGGAACATAGTGGCCACCCAGTTAAACACCTTCACACCTGTTGGAACTGCGATCAGCATGGTGGCGTACATAAAGAACACCTCGCCCACCAGAGGAAGCCCCACCGTAAACATATGGTGAGCCCAGACAATAAACGACAGGAAAGCGATACTGGCCACGGCGTAAACCATGGAGGTATATCCAAACAGCGGCTTGCGGGCAAAGGTCGGGATAATCGCCGAAACAATACCGAAAGCCGGGAGGATCATGATGTAAACCTCTGGATGCCCGAAGAACCAGAACACATGCTGGAACAGCACCGGGTCACCGCCACCACCGGCATTAAAGAAGCTGGTCCCGAAGTGGATATCCATCAGCATCATGGTAACCGCACCGGCCAGAACCGGCATAACGGCAATCAGCAGGTAAGCCGTTACCAGCCAGGTCCATACAAACAGTGGCATTTTCATCAGAGTCATGCCCGGTGCCCGCAGGTTCAGGATGGTGGCAATGACATTGATCGCCCCCATGATGGATGAGATTCCCATCATATGGACGGCAAAGATAAAGAATGTTGTTGATGGCGGCGCATAGTCTGTGGACAGAGGCGCATAGAAAGTCCACCCAAAGTTCGGGCCACCGCCCTCCATGAACAGGGTGCTGGCCATCATGGCGAAGGCAAACGGAAGAATCCAGAAGCTCCAGTTATTCATCCGCGGCAGGGCCATATCAGGAGCCCCGATCATCATCGGAATCATCCAGTTAGCCAGCCCGACAAAGGCTGGCATCACAGCACCGAAGACCATGACCAGCCCATGCATGGTGGTCATCTGATTAAAGAACTCAGGCTGCACTATCTGCATGCCCGGCTGGAACAGCTCTGCCCGGATCACCATAGCCATGGCACCACCAAACAGAAACATGGCAAAGCTGAACCACAGGTACATTGAGCCAATGTCTTTGTGGTTGGTTGTCAGAACCCAGCGCATCAAGCCTTTCGCTGGTCCGTGATGATTGTCATGACCGCTCATTGCTTGCCTCCTTCTGCGCTGCTGCCCGCATACTGACCGGTGTAGGTTCCATTCTGCTTATAGTCGAGCACATCTTTCGGTGTAACCACTTCCCCGGTATTGTTGCCCCAGGCATTTCTCTCGTAGGTGACAACAGCGGCAATATCAACTTCGCTCAACTGATCCTTGAAAGCCTGCATGGCCGTTCCCTTCACACCATAAAGTAGAACATCGATGTGCTGTCCGATTTTGTCCCGCTGCACAGCCATGACACTGCCTTTCAGGGCCGGGAACATGGGAGGAATACCCTGACCATTGGCCTGGTGGCAGGCTAAACAGACCTTGCCGTATACCTCTTCACCCCGTTCCATAAGTTCATCCATGGACCACTCTTTTTGCGTTAGCTCACGGATTTTTTCGGCCTCTTCGCGCTTACCTGCCAGCCATGCCTGATATTCGTCCACAGGCCTTGCATCCACAACAATAGGCATGAAGCCATGATCTTTGCCGCAGAGTTCAGCACACTGGCCACGGTAGATGCCTGGCTTGTTGATCTTGGCCCAGGATTCGTTGATAAAACCAGGGATGGCATCTTTCTTGACTGCCAGCTCCGGCACCCACCAAGAGTGGATAACATCGGCGCCGGTTACCAGGAAGCGGATCTTTTGCCCAACGGGCACCACCATGGGCTCATCAACTTCAAGAAGATAGTTTGTATTTTTGGGACGAGCGTTGCTGATCTGATCCCGGGACGTGGAAAGATTGCTGAAAAAGCTGATATCCTCCCCCAGGTATTCGTACTGCCATTTCCACTGATAGCCGGTGATCTTGATATCAATATCGGCGTTATCGGCATCATAGACCTCCACCAGTGTTTTTGTGGCCGGTATCGCCATCAGCACCAGAATAGCAAACGGAATGCTGGTCCAGAGAATTTCCACCAGCGTACTTTCATGAAATTCGGAAGCCTTAGCTCCCCGGGATTTGCGGTGAAATATCACCGACCAGAACATAACGGCGAAAACCAGAATACCGATAGCAACGGTAATCCAGAAGATCGTCATATGCAGGTCATAAATAGATCGACTGAGATCCGTGACCCCCACCGGCATATTAAGTGCCCACTCGGCCCAAAGAACCGGAGACATCAGTAAACCGGTCAGAAGCATGACAAGTCTTCTTGCTTGCAGCCTCATTCCCTTCCACCCTCTGACTTTTATAGCCCTGCACTGCCTGACTGGTGGTTGCTCCAACCCGACGACACAAGTAGTGCAGTAGCTCTTGTTCTTGTTCTTGCCCGGCATTTGCAGCCTGTATATCCGATACACAGACCACACAACCCGGAATGTTTCATGCTGTTCAGACAGAGAAGCACACTCCTCGCAGGAACGCGAACGGAAGAACCAGTGAAATGGCTGGCTGCTAATGAGTCGAAGGCTTAAACATCAAAAAGAAATCTTTCACCTCTTTTATTCTTGTTTTATGGCAGAAGTGAAAACAATTTATACAGCCCAGCTTTACACCCTTTCTGACGTTTACATTACCGTTTGCATCAGTATTAAAGGCTGCCGACACCACCCGCACCAAGACTTCACAGGTAGCCCCTGTTACTCAAGTCTGGATACAACAAAATGTCACTGAGTATAGAACTGCACCTTCATTAAACAACATGAACAGGCAAAAGCAAACAGACAATTTATAAAAACAGCCGATAAAAAGCCCCCTGAAATAACGCAAATGTGAGCATTACTGACCAGCGAAACAACACTTTTTAGAGCCTTCATTGAACCTTCGTCAGGCATATGAGTCCCAAGTTTAATCCTCTGGAGAACCCTCATGTTTAAACACACAGCCAGACGAAACCTGTGCCAGAAGGTCATTACGCTCTTTCTGATACCAATGTCCTCACAGGTCTTTAGCTTTGAGCATCCGTGCAAACCTGCCCGTATTGAGTCTCCGGATCACACCAAGGGCCTGGAGCTGATTGTTGAAACTGCCAGGAAAATCCACTCCCGTATCAGCATCAAGGGAGCAGGTTACAGCCAGGGCAACCAAACTTGTGGGGATGATGTTATCCAGATCAATATGAGCGAAATGACTCAGCTGATGACTCTTGATATCGAGAAAAACCTGGCCACTGTTCAGGCTGGAATGACCTGGAAACGTCTGCAGGATCAGTTATCACCATTTGGTCTGGCAGTTTCCGCCATGCAGTCATACAACGACTTCTCAATCGGTGGCTCTCTGGCAGTCAATGCCCATGGTCAGGATGTTCACTGGAATCCGACAGCCGAATCTGTTGATTCCCTGAAGGTTTTGCTGACTGACGGACAGCTACTCTATGCCAGCCGCACCGAAAATCCGGATCTGTTTAGATCGGTGCTGGGCAGTTACGGGCTGATTGGAATTATCACCGAGGTTACACTGAGAGTTGTTCCTGACACCATGCTGGAAAAGCGCAAACAATTGATTTCCAGCCGTCACTATATGCAGTACTTTTTCAGCACGTTAAAACCAGATGACTCACTGGCCCTGCATTCTGCCAGACTCTCCATAAATCCGCTCTATCGCTTTCACAATATGGTGGTCGTCAATTACTTTGATACTGGCGAGCTGGCACCTCCACCCTCACAGCTTGAAAAAATCTCCCACCCTAATACCAACCTGCTTAACTATCTCAAGGCCGGCTGGCTGGCCAGGTTTCTCCGGGTCATGAGAACAACTGTTGAGTATTATCTGATGGAAAATAACGGACGCTTATCCAGAAACCAGGCCATGGGCAAATCTGTTGCAACTCTTGAAAATAAGGTGGAAGGAACCAGGGATATTCTTCAGGAGTACTTTATCCCCCCTGAAAACATTGATCAGTTTATCAATGAGTTGAGAGGCTGGGTCAGCAGACTGGAGCTGGCGACACTGCTCAATGCAACTGTACGCTGGGTCAATGCCGATAGAACGACTCTGTTACCCTATGCTCCGGAGGATCGCTTTGCTGTTGTTCTTTTTTTCAATCTTCCGGATAGTACAGAAGCGAATATCCACATGGAGAAGGCCACCAGAAAGCTGATTGATATCACCCTTAAACTTGGCGGCCGTTATTACCTCCCCTATGCTCTTTTCGCCAGCCGCAGCCAGCTTTATCAGGCTTACCCAGAGTTCCAGACCCTGCTTGTGAAAAAGAAGAAATATGATCCACAGAATCTACTGACTAACCAGCTCTACCAGACATATGGCAGTGCATCCCGGTTTCATTAATAAGCCTTGATAATGTCGATATCAGATACAGCTTCACTTTTATGATGCATGATAAATTGAGATTAATTATCAGCCTGCACCAATACTGTTAGGAAATATATTCAAAGTATTATTCTGGTTTTTTGCCAGTAAAGCAAAAAGTGAGTTTATTTATTTTATTATCTTTGATTTTAATATAGTGGAGTCTTTGTGCTAGCCTTACACTGGCTTTTATTTTATGTATATCGCTTTCAAAAGAAAAATAATCATAAACACTTTTTATTGGAATATTATGGTAATATCCGTTTTCATCCGCCTGCAGTTTATTTAAATCTACATATCTCTTGAGAATCTCTAAACCAAAGCCTGCCTTATCTATTTGAGTTTCATCAAATGATGGGGCTATTGATGGCACTTTCGAACCAGTGACACGCCTTTTTTTCAAGGGCTGGGTTGTTGAATTAACCAAGTCCACACCTGTGTTGGGCCTCTTCCTGGGAGGCGGGGCATCTTCTGGGGAAGAACCGGGAGGAAGTGTGATAGAGCTATTGATTCTATCACCAAAAGAACCTGCTATAAGCTTTTTTGCTTTTCCCAACTGATCCGGTATTTGGGCTTCATCAAATGATGAGGCTGTATCTGTGATAGTTGATGACTCTTTCAAATCAGTGATACGCCTAGTTTTCAAAGACCGGCTTGTTGGATTAATCAAACCCACACCGTTTTCAGCCCTCATCTTGGGAAATCTAGGAAGATTCTTAATAATTTCTTTTAGATTTACTTTGCCGTTTCGTGCAGGGGCGGAATCTTCGACAATATTCGTAGGGTTATCCAAATCCGAACCGGTGATATGACTATTTCTGGAAGGTTGGGCATCTTCTAAGGAAAAACTTGGGGGAAGAGTGGTAGAGCTATTGGTTCTATTACCAAAAGAGCCTGCTATAAGTTTTTTTGCTCTTTCTAGCTGCTCCAATGCTCGCTGTTTTATATTTTTTTCACTTGAAAAAGTCGTTTCCAAGCTACTGTCTTCAGAACCAGAATCCAAATCACTGGCTTCAGATCTTGTATCCATATCGCCGAAACCAGAATCAGTATCAGATACCCCCGGACTGTCTATCCCTGGTGATTCAATTTCTTTATCTCTGTCATCAACATTTATAACCCTTCCAGTAACATTGGAGTTCTTATGAAAACGCTCTACTTCATTCTTTTTGGATTTATGAATTTTTCTGCTTTCTAGTGCTTGGTCAATTGCTTCACTATTCCATTGAATTTTTACTGTTTCATTATCTATTTCAAATTGGATAAAACCGCGCTCCCAACAATCTTGGAGCCAAAAGATTATATAGTCAGGATTATCACCGAATTTTGCCTCTGGCGTAATAAATTCATTAAGTTGGTCTTTCAATTCATTAATAGGAATAGCTGAAAATGTACTTGAACCGCCTGGAGGGTTAGCAGCCAAAAGTCGCTTAAGTGCGATGGGATTGAATCGGGGGTTGTTTCTGGAAATCAGTTCAGATGGATTCTCTCCATGGGGGGATTGAGATGGTATACCTGCTGTTTGTTGGCTGCTAATAGAAGTACTCCTACCACCAAATTGGGACTGTGCCTTTTTTGCTGGGGCCTGATCAGCTGGTTTCCAGTTCCCACTATCCCCGCCGCTTCCGCTGCGGCCAATTCCCCCTGTCTTTCCATCCATAGCTGTCTCTTGACCATCTTTTGTTGATGATTTCAGCTTAGCTAAT
>CBDEWF010000040.1:0-86064 GCA_965243775.1 Sansalvadorimonas sp. | reverse complement strand
GCTGACCATTGTGGATAATGCCCAGGCCAATGCCTGTGCCAAAGTAGAGCTGGCAGAAAGTGGAAAGGGATTTTCCGATGCCAAACAGCCGCTCACCAACAGCTGCTGCAGTAGCATCATTTTCCAGCAAAACCTTAACGCCGATAGCGTTTTCCAGAAGCTGGGCGGCATCTGTTTCCCGCCAGCCGGAAAGGGTTGTTGGTCCGACAGATGTTAGACCATCAACACCAAACGGGCCGGGCATAACCAGCCCAACGCCCCAGAGGCGTTGTTTGGGGATATCAAGCTCCATACAGAGTTCTTCCTGCAGCTGCTGGAGAATAGGGATCATATCTCCCGGAGTTGTTTTTTCGATTGGTGTAATTCGATCTGCACGTTTATTGCCGCACAGATCCAATACGACAGATACAACCTGGTTGGTTGAGACTTCAAAGCCGATGGTAAACGCACCATCAGGATTGACTGCATATTGAATGGGGGGCTGGCCGCGCCCGGTTTTCAACCGGCCAAGCTCTTTCAGTAACCCTTCTTCTTTGAGTTCATCGACGATATTGGCAACGGCCTGTGCAGTTATATGAGCCTGACGGGCAATCGCAGTTCGCCCCATCTGGCCATGGATGCGCACCAGTTCCAGCACTACGCGCCGGTTATGAGTTCTGCTTCGCTCCGGGTTGTTACCGGTTGCCAGTCGTATATTTGCCTTGTTATCCATAGGGCTGTTCATAAAACAAGCTGCACCCTGAAATTGTTCTTACGGATAAGTTATCCCAATAATTTATTAAATCAAGTTAGTTATATTATTGACCTGAACCAAGATAAACGACAAACTAAGCACAAAGGAAGACAATAATTACCAAAACCGGACGCGATTAAGTCGAAGCAAAGCTAGCAAATTATTAAAAACGGCTTTGCAGAAAACAGGAGTGGAACTGACCAACGACACCAGAGAGGAGTTTCGAGGTGCGCAAGTCTATAGCTGCTGCCAGTATCCTGGCCTGTCTGATCGGAACCAGTACCGCTAATGCCGTTGAGATCGAGTATTGGCAATATATGTATGATTCCCGTGTAAAAGCGATGGATCAGCTGATTGAGAATTTCGAGAAAGCCAACCCTGATATTACCGTTAAGCAGGTAACCTTCCCTTACGCTGATTACCAGACCCGTCTGGTTGCCGCCAAGCTGGCAGGCAAGAGCCCGGAAGTGATGCAGCTGTTCTACGGCTGGCTGGACAAATTTGCTGCTGGCGGCTTGCTCCAGCCTCTGTCCCGAGAAACCTTCCCTCATAGTGAGATTGAAGGCGAGTTCTTCCCCATTGTTGAAGCCATGAAGCGTGATGGCGAGTACTACGGCCTGCCAACTGCAGTACGTTCTCTGGCACTGTTTTACAACAAGACAGCTTTCAAAGAAGGGGGTCTTGATCCCAGCAAGCCACCCCAGACTCTGGATGAGATGGTTGCTGCTGCCAAGGCAACAACTAAGCGTGATGGCAGCGGTAACCTGCTGGCTGAAGGTTTCACCCTGGATATGACCGGTCAGGATCATCACTGGTGGCGTGAAGTTCTGGTGCGTCAGTTTGGTGGTAATCCCTATGAGAACAGCTACACCAAGGTGACTTACAACGATGATGCAGCTTTGGATGCACTGGAGTTCTACACTGGCCTGGAATCTGATCTAAAAGTGGGTCAGCAAGGCTTTATGGATGAAGGTCAGGCAGCATTCCGTGGTGGCCTGGCAGCTATGACTATCGACGGTACTTTCCGCCTGAGTTCCTTCAAGAGCATCAACCACTTTGAGTGGGGTGTAACTGAACTGCCTGCCAACAGTAAAGGTGTTCGCTCCAACTACGCCAGCTATTTTGCCAACGGAATTGGTGCAACAGCCAAGGGTGAAAAGCTGGAAGCTGCCGAGAAGTTCCTGGAATATGTCTCCTCTGAAGAGGCTATGCAGGTGTGGTTGGAAACTGTAGGTGAACTTCCAGCACGCCGTCATGCGGCACTGACTGAAGAGAATCTGGCCGATCCTATCTATTCACCATTCCTGAAAGGTCTGGAATACGCTCACACCACCACCTTCTTTGATGAGTCTGCCCAGCGTCAGGTCGCTGTGGATATGGTGAACCGTGTTCTGCTGGAGAAGCAGGATCCTGCCAAGTCCCTGAGGATGGCTGCCAAAGAAGAGCAGCGCATTATCAATCGGGCCAAGAAGTAACCCCAAGTGAAAAAGTGCGGTCCGTAACAGTTTTTGCGGACCGTGCTATGCCAAAAAAGAAGGTTCCTTTAATGTCCTCCGCTCAATTAAACGCTTCCGGTACCAGGAAGCCCGGATTGTCTATGCATACACGGCATGTGCTGTGGGCCTGGACATTCCTGGCGCTGCCGGTGATTTTCTACTCCTGGATCCGTTTTTACCCGACTATCCAGGCGTTTATTCTGTCCTTTACCGACTGGGATCTGCTGAGTGAGCCGGTTTTTATCGGTCTGGAAAACTACCAGCGGCTGTTTGAAGATCCGCTGTTCTGGAAGGTGTTTAAAAATACCTTTGCCTACCTGCTGACTGGTACGCCCCTAAGCTTGGTGATTGCCTTTATCATTGCTTATTTTCTGGAAAAGATCCGTACCATGCACGGTTTTATTCGGGCGCTCTATTTCCTGCCGTTCCTGACCACTGCTGCGGCTATGGCCTGGGTATGGCGCTGGTTCTATCAGCCAGCTCCTATTGGTGTGATTAATAATTTCCTGGCTCAACTGGGCATCAGTCAGCTGCCGTTTTTACGTTCGATTGATCAGGCCTGGCTGGCGATTCTGGCCACGGCAATCTGGGCAGGGCTGGGTTTCCAGATCGTAATCTTTATGGCTGGCCTGCGCGGAATTCCTGATACCTATTATGAAGCAGCCCGTATAGATGGTCTGAGCGAGTGGGCAATTCTGCGCAAGATTACTCTGCCCCTGTTGAAGCCAACAACCGTATTTCTGGTGGTGTTCTCTTCAATCGGCTTTTTGCGGATCTTTGACCAGATCTACAACATGACCACTAACGATCCCGGTGGTCCGCTGAACTCCACTAAACCGCTGGTACTGATGATCTATCAGACCGCTTTCTCCTCTTACGATATGGGCTATGCCGCTGCTCAGACCGTGGTGCTGTTCACCATTCTGCTGTGTGTCTCCCTGATGCAGCTCTGGGTTATGAGGAATCGTTAATATGAGTGCTACAGCAGCAACGCTTGAACAATGGTCCGATGCCAAGATTCGGCCAGGAAAGATTATTATCTGGACCCTGTTGTTTATGGGCGGAGTAATGATGATTACTCCTATTCTGTATATGTTTTCCACCTCGCTGAAAACAGCGGGACAGATTTACGATCTGCGTCTGATACCGTCTGAGCCAACTCTGGCTAACTATATAGAAGTGCTGGGTGATGGCCGGTTTATGGGCTGGTTTAAGAACTCTTTGATTGTGGCGGTTTCGGTCACAGTTTCTAACGTGTTCTTTGACAGCCTGGTGGGTTATACCCTAGCCAAGTTTAACTTCCGTGGCCGTGGAATTGTCTTTATTGCCATTCTCTCCACTCTGATGATCCCAACGGAAATGCTGGTGATTCCCTGGTACCTGATGTCCAGCCAGCTGGGGTGGCTGGATTCCTACTGGGGCATTATGTTCCCCGGCATGATGACAGCCTTCGGTACCTTCCTGATGAAGCAGTTCTTCGAAACTATTCCTAATGACTTTTTGGAAGCTGCACGGATTGATGGTCTGAATGAATTCCAGATCTGGCACCGAGTAGCTATGCCCATGGTAACTCCGGCGATTTCGGCGCTGGCAATCTTTACCTTCCTGGGGAACTGGACAGCTTTCTTCTGGCCTCTGATTGTCACTACCAGCCAGGAGCTTTACACCCTGCCCGTTGGTTTGACCAGCTTTGCGGTTGAGCAGGCTATTCAGTGGGAGAAGATTATGACCGGTGCGGCACTGGCCACTATTCCCACACTGATTGTCTTCCTGCTGCTGCAGCGCTATATCGTGCGCGGCATTGTGATGGCTGGGTTAAAGGGATAATTGCCATGGATAGCATTAGCATGAACGATAACAGCGTATTTCCTGATCCAGCATTTAAACGCAATGTTCTTGGACCTCTGTTTGATGTCTCCAAGGTGCATCATGTGGATGGCTTTCGGCAGATAGATCGTGCCCATTTGGTGATGCTGAAAGAGCAGGGTATTCTCTTAGACGAACAGGCCAAAACTCTGGCAAAGGCGCTGGTGGATATTGACCAGACCTTTGAGCCTGCCGCCCAGGAATATACCGGTGAGGTAGAAGATTTTTTCTTTCTGCTGGAAAAAGAGCTGAGGGAAAGAGTAGGGCCTGATCTGGCCGGGCGTTTGCACACAGCACGCTCCCGCAATGATATGGACCATACCCTTTATAAGCTGGTTTTGAAGGAACGACTTGGTTCCATCATTTCCAGTTGCCTGCGTCTTTATCAGGCTTTGGTTGAAAAGACTGAGCAACATAAAACGACACTGGTGATTGGTTATACCCATGGTCAGCCTGCTCAGCCAACAACCTTTGGTCACTACCTGTCTGCAATTATTGAAGTGCTGGGGCGGGATATTGACCGTCTGTTTCAGGCTTTGGCTATTGTTGATTTGTCGCCTATGGGGGCAGCAGCCATAACAACTTCCGGTTTCCCTATTAACCGGGAACGGATGGCTGAGCTGCTGGGTTTTGAAAAGCCTTTGCAGAACTCCTACAGCTGTATTGCCGCAGCGGACTATATCACTGCCACCTACAGTGCTCTGGAGCTGCTGTTCCTGCATTTGGGGCGTCCCATTCAAGACTTCCAGTTCTGGAGCAGCTTCGAAGTAGGGCAACTGTATGTGCCTAACTCTCTGGTGCAGATTTCTTCCATTATGCCCCAGAAGCGTAACCCTGTTCCTATTGAGCATCTGCGCCATCTGTCCAGCCAGGCGTTCGCCCGTGCCCGTTCAGTGCTGGATATTATGCATAACACGCCGTTCACTGATATGAACGACAGTGAGAGTGAAACCCAGAGCTTTGGTTACCAGGCATTTGCTGTAGGTGAACGGGTGCTGGATCTGCTGACCAGCTTGATCTCCCAGGTAAGCATCAACAGCGAACGGGTGAAAGAAAATATCCGACGCTCCTGCGTCACAATTACCCAGTTGGCAGATTCACTGGTTCACCGCGAAGGTATCTCTTTCCGTGAAGCTCATGAAGTGTCTGCGGCAGTAGCACGTCAGGTGGTAGCTGTTTCTGGTGAACTGGCTACAGATGGCTATCCGGTATTTCAACAGGCTTTTCAGGAGCATGTTGGCCGGGGCAGCGATATCAATGCGGAGCAGTTTGCGGAAATTGTCTCCCCTGAGTTCTTTGTGGCAGTGCGTGAGCGCACCGGTGGTCCAGGCAAACAGGCTCAGGAAAGTGCTCTGGCTTCCTACCGTGAAACATTCACGGGCTTCCAGTCACAGCTGGAAGCTATTGCCCGCCGTAGTAAACAGGCACAGGTAGAACTGAATACCTCCTTTCAAAAATTGATCGGTACAGAATAATGGCATCAATTCAACTGGAAAAGATTGTCAAAACCTACGGTGATGTCACCACCATTCATGGCATTGATTTGGAGGTTCAGGACGGCGAGTTTGTGGTTCTGGTCGGCCCTTCCGGTTGCGGTAAATCCACAACTTTGCGAATGATTGCAGGGCTGGAAACCATTAATGGCGGCACCCTGAATATTGGTGGGGAAATGGTCAATGAGCTGGAACCCAAGCAGCGAAATATCGCTATGGTGTTCCAGAACTATGCTATTTATCCCCATATGACTGTTAAGCAGAATATCGGTTTTGGCCTCTATACCTCCAGGATGAGCAAGGAGGAAAAAGAGCAGCGTATCCAGGAAACTGCAAAAATGCTGGAGCTGCAGGAACTGTTGGAGCGAAAGCCTTCAGATCTCTCCGGTGGTCAGCGTCAGCGTGTGGCCATTGGCCGTGCTATGGTTCGCGATCCAGCGGCGTTTCTGTTTGATGAACCACTGTCTAATCTCGATGCCCAGCTACGCTCCCAGATGCGTATTGAGATCAAGCGCCTGCATCAGCGCCTTGGTACCACCATTGTTTATGTAACCCATGATCAGGTAGAAGCTATGACCATGGCTGACCGTATTGTGGTCATGAAAGAAGGCGTAATATTGCAGGTGGGTACACCAACCGAGCTTTATGAAAACCCTGTTGATGTTTTCACTGCCCGGTTTATTGGTAACCCATCCATGAATCTTCTGGATGCTCATACAACCGAGAACAGCAGCTTTATTCTGTCGGGTAGTGATCATATGATTCCAAAAGGCCTGTCTGATCAGGAAACCGGTAAAGCAATTAAAGTGGGTATTCGCCCGCAAGCTCTTCTAGTTGGTGGTGAAACAGCTGAAACAGATCTGACACTAAGCGGTGAGATTCTGGCAACTGAACCAATGGGCTCTGAAACTCTGGTTCATATTGATGTACCAGGCGGCAAGGTTGTTGCAACAGCTCCAGCCAAGATGGTGCTTAATGCCGGTGATGTTGTCTCGGCCCATGCCAGCTCAGAGAGTTTGTACTTCTTTAATGCCGAAACTGAACAGTCTTTGGGACGGCTGTAATGGACGTTCTTGCAAATAAGACAAGTGTTCTTTGTATTGGCAGAACTTACTGTGACCTGATCTTTACCGGAGCAGGCGAAATGCCTGTTTTAGGCAAAGAAGTGTTTGCAGAGGAGCTAGCCATACGTCCGGGGGGAGGCGGGTTTATTACCGCAGCCCACCTTCAGCAAATTGGGCAGCCTGCAGCCCTGTTAAGCCGCCTTGGCTTTGATTCAATCTCAGAGTCAATTGGTATGATCATTCGAAAAAGCGGAATCAATCTTGATTTTGTTGAGTGGGCTGATGATGCCGGGCCTCAGGTAACAGCTGCTTGTGTATTGGGAGAAGAGCGGGCTTTTCTAACCCGTCGCGCGGGACACTCTAGACCAGAAACTCTTGAGGAGGCTTTACAATGGTACAAGGCAACCCATCTCCATATTGCTGAGTATGCAACATTACTTGATATTCCAGATTTGGTTGATATCGCTCGCTATAATGGTCTGACAATATCTTTAGACCCTAGCTGGGATGGAGACTTGATTTATGGGACCGACCTTTTAGAAAAAAGTCGAGGGGTTGATATCTTCTTTCCCAACCTGGAAGAAGGGAAAGCCTTGACTGGTTCTTGTGATCCAGAGGAAATTCTTGCAAAGCTAAATGAATACTTCCCTGTTGTGGTACTAAAGTGTGGTGCTCAAGGGGCATGGGTTTCTTGTAATGGGAAGGTATCGTATCAGAAGGCACCGACAGTCTCAGTTGTGGATACAACTGGAGCAGGCGATGCTTTCAATGCAGGTTTTCTAAAAGAGTGGTTAAGCCACCGATCCATAGAAAAATGTTTGATAAATGGAATTAAGGTAGGTAGTGCCTCAGTTCAATACAGAGGAGGCATAGCTTTAATCAAATGATGTAACGATAGTGGGTCAAATGTGTGTTTTAGGGGGGGATGTTGGTGGGTAGCCAATATGGGATTCATTAGGGCAATATGCTTCGTTTTCGCAATGACGTGTTCTACAGAAGTTCTCTGCCCAGGCTGCACCAGCTCTAATATCCGAAAATCAGGCCTCAGCCGGAGTGGAGAACAACGTTATTCCTGTAAAAACACAGACTGCAGTATGAAAACCTTCATGCTCAGATATCGCTACAAAGGCTGTATACCAGGCATTCACAAGCAGGTTCTAGATATGGCTATCAATGGCAGCGGTATTTGAGATACCAGCCGAGTTCTTCAGATCAGCAAAGGTTGTGTGATCAGCAAGATCGCGAGTCAGGAGGGCAAGCTCATATCGGTCAATCCCAACATTCCTCGGCTGCTGGGTGCCGAGGACGATATTGCGGCACACATTCTTCCGGCGTGTGATGCGGCCGAACTCGATGAGCAGTGGTCATTTGTCGGTAGCAAGTCCAATCAACGCTGGCTTTGGTATGCTGTTGATCATAAAACCAATACTGTTTTGGCCTACGTTTTCGGCAAAAGGAAAGACGAGATTTTTCGCAAGCTGAAAGAGCTGCTGGAACCTTTTGGTCTCGAGAAATTTTACACAAATGACTGGGGTGCTTATACAAGAAATCTCGATGAAGACAAGCACGAGGTGGGCAAGAGAAACACGCAGAAGATAGAGCGAAAGAACCTGAATTTCAGAACGTGGATCAAGCGTCTGGCCCGTAAGACTATCTGTTTTTCCAAGTTAGAAAAGATGCACGATATTGTCATCGGAATGCTGATTAACAAGGTCGAGTTCAGTAGGGATATTTACGCATGAAACACACATTTGACCCACTACCCTGAATACAAAGAGAGGATGTAGTCATGACCAAGCGAGTCACCTTTATCGGCTTGGGTGTAATGGGGTACCCGATGGCCGGACACCTGCAGAAGGCCGGGTACGATGTCACTGTTTTCAATCGTACTGCCAGTAAGGCTGAAGCCTGGGTCAAAGAGTATGGTGGCCGTATGAAGTCGACTCCGGCCGAGGCAGCCCGGGGGGCTGACTTTGTTATGGCCTGTGTCGGCAATGATAATGATCTGCGCCAGATCTGCCTTGGGCCTGATGGTGCTTTTACCGGTATGGAAGAAGGCGCAGTTTTTATAGATCACACAACAGCATCAGCTGAGGTTGCCCGTGAGCTTCATGCCGTTGCAGGTGGTAGTGGTATCGGATTTCTGGATGCACCGGTCTCTGGGGGACAGGCGGGTGCCGAGAATGGTGTGCTGACTGTTATGGTCGGTGGCAATGCCGGGGTGTTCAAAGCAGCAGAACCGGTTATGGATGTTTATGCCCGTTCCGTAAAGCGCCTGGGAGAGAGCGGGGCAGGACAGCTAACCAAAATGGTGAACCAGATCTGTATTGCCGGCCTGGTGCAGGCTCTGTCTGAAGGTTTGCACTTTGCCCGGAAAGCCGGGCTTGATGCGGCAACTGTTGTTGAAGTGATCTCTAAGGGGGCTGCTCAATCCTGGCAGATGGAAAACCGGTTTCAGACGATGCTGTCCGGTGAATACGATCACGGGTTTGCTGTGGACTGGATGCGCAAAGATCTGGGAATCTGTCTGCAGGAAGCTGACCGCAATGGCTCCAGCCTGCCGGTGACTGCGCTGGTGGATCAGTTCTACAAAGACGTTCAGAAGCAGGGTGGCAGCCGTTGGGATACCTCCAGCCTGCTGGCGCGTCTGGAAAAGGCTGAAGGCCCCGCTTAAGGCTGCTTGTGAAATAAATTTACAATTAATGCGGTTTCTTGCTGTGAAATCCCTGTGGCTGGAGTGTTACCGCAGGGATGCACGATATATAATGCCCCCATTTGGCTCACCGTGTTTCAGGTTTTCCCTGGCCTGTGGCTCCCGTGTTTATTTGTTCCAAGACTCCGACTCCCTGATGGGAAGGTGATATGAATAGTTCTGAGTTACGTTCTGCTTTCCAAAAGTATTTTGAAGAGCAGGGGCACGCCGCTGTCAGCAGCAGTTCCCTGGTTCCCCATGATGACCCCACGCTACTGTTCACCAATGCGGGCATGAACCAGTTCAAGGATGTGTTCCTTGGTCGCGAAACCCGTGATTACACACGGGCGACAACTGCCCAGCGTTGTGTGCGTGCCGGTGGCAAGCATAACGATCTTGAGAATGTTGGTTACACTGCCCGTCATCATACTTTTTTCGAAATGCTGGGTAACTTCAGTTTTGGTGACTACTTCAAGCGTGATGCCATCAAATTTGCCTGGACCTTCCTGACTGAAAAGCTGGGCATTCCCAAGGAAAAACTGTGGGTCACGGTCTACAAGGATGACCAGGAAGCGGAAGATATCTGGCTGAAGGAGATGGGTGTTCCAGCTGACCGTTTCTCTCGACTGGGTGAGAAAGATAATTTCTGGTCAATGGGTGACACTGGCCCCTGTGGTCCCTGTAGCGAGATTTTCTACGATCATGGCGAAGATATTGCCGGTGATCCTCCCGGTGGCCCCAATGATGATGGTGACCGCTATATCGAAATCTGGAACATGGTATTTATGCAGTACAACCGTACTGCAAATGGTGAAATGCATCCGCTGCCCAAGCCTTCCATTGATACCGGCATGGGACTGGAACGTATTGCCGCTGTCGTTCAGGGTGTGCATAACAATTACGATATTGACCTGTTCCAGCTTATTCTGACCGAAGCAGGAAAGCTGCTGGGTGGTGTTGAAAATACCAACAACTCTCTGCGCGTCATTGCGGACCACATCCGTTCCAGTGCTTTCCTGATTGCGGACGGTGTTCTGCCTTCCAACGATGGTCGTGGCTATACCCTGCGCCGTATTATCCGCCGTGCCTGCCGTCATGGTCATAAGCTGGGCGCTACTGGTTCCTTTTTCTACAAGCTTGTTCCTGCACTGATTGAAGCCATGGGTGATGCTGCCCGGATCGTGGTTGATAACAGAGATCAGGTCATGGCCACTCTCAAGAAAGAGGAGGAGCAGTTTGCCCGCACTCTGGATAAGGGTATGAAGATCCTTGAAGAGGATATTGCTGATCTGAATGGCACCGTTATTCCAGGCAAAACTGTATTCACCCTATATGACACTTATGGTTTTCCCGTTGATCTGACCAATGATATTGCCCGGGAACGTGGTCTGACTATTGATGAAGCTGGCTACGAAGCCTGTATGGATGAGCAGCGTGAGCGTGCCCGTGCCGCCAGCCAGTTTGGTGTTGATTATAACGCCAGCATCAATGTTGAGGGTGAAACCGAGTTTACCGGCTACGCTAACCTGGCTGACAGCGATACAGTGAAGGCTGTCTTTGTGGATGGTGAATCTGTTGATGCTATCACCGAAGGTACCAGGGCGGTAGTTGTACTTAATAAAACACCTTTTTATGCCGAATCTGGTGGTCAGGCTGGTGATACCGGCGTGTTGAAAACCACCAATGGTGAATTCCAGGTTGTGGATACCAGGAAGGAGGGTGGTAACCATCTACATACTGGTGAAGTTGTTTCTGGTTCCCTGAAGGTGGGAGAGCAGGTAACAGCAGAAATCGATGCGGATAAGCGTGCGGATACCGCCCGTAACCACTCTGCGACTCACTTGGTCCATGAGGCTCTGCGTCGTACCCTGGGAGGGCACGTCCAGCAGAAAGGCTCTTTGGTTGATAGTGACAAACTGCGCTTTGATTTCTCCCATGGTGAAGCCATGACCGACGAGGAGATCAAGACTGTTGAGCAGATTGTAAATGCCCAGGTGCGGGCCAATACTGCGGTTAACACAGAAGTTACTGATATGGACACCGCCCGGGAGATGGGCGCTACCATGCTGTTTGGTGAGAAGTATGGTGACTCTGTCCGTGTTTTGAGCATGGGAACAGAAGATTTTTCTGTGGAACTGTGTGGCGGTACCCATGTCAAACGTACAGGTGATATTGGTCAGTTTGTGATCACCAGTGAGGGTGGCATTGCTGCCGGTGTGCGCCGTCTTGAAGCGTTAACCGGGCAGGCTGCACAGGATTGGCTGGTTCAGACGGACCGCCGCCTGCAGGAAGTGGGAACCCTGGTCAAGGGTAACCGCGAAACAGCTGCAGAGAAGGTGAAGGCTCTGGTAGCCCGTAACCGTGAGCTTGAGAAAGAGCTGCAGCAGCTGAAGCAGAAGCTGGCCAGTGCAGCAGGGGCTGATATGGCCTCGTCTGCTGTGGAAGTGGCCGGAGTGAAGTTGCTGTCCAGCAGGTTGGAAGGCGTTGATCCCAAGTCTCTGCGGGATATGGTAGACCAGCTGAAAAATAAACTGGGAAGTGGTGTGATCATGCTGGCTACTGAGGCCAATGGCAAGATTAGCCTTGCTGCAGGTGTCACCAAGGATCTGACCAGCAAGGTAAAAGCTGGTGAACTCCTCAAGATGGTTGCAGAACAGGTTGGAGGTCGCGGAGGTGGCCGTCCTGATTTTGCCCAGGGTGGTGGCACCGATGTTGCTGCACTTCCTGGTGCGCTGGACTCGGTTCAGCAGTGGCTGGGAGAGCGGTTGGGCTGATTGCTGGAACCGTGTGCAACGCCAGGTATGCTGACATCACTTGGCGTTGTTTGTGCTGATGCCTGCGGGCTCATTACAGAATTAGTTACGAGTGATTAACATTTTTCGTTCTTTCGGGTGAGGAGTTCGCCCCCCTTGTTGGGGTATTAAATTGCCCACAATGTTTTACCGCAGGCAATGGATTACTGTGGAAATGCTTTGTTTTATGACCTCGAGGTAACGTAATAAAGCACTTCCCGCTCATGACTGTTTCTTTCTGGAGTGATTTGGTACATTCCGAACCGTTAATAATTAAAAGCTAGAAATATGGCGCTCATAGTACAGAAGTTTGGTGGAACGTCGGTTGGAACCATCGAGCGGATAAAAGCAATAGCCGAGAAGATCCATCGATTCCGTAAAGATGGGCATGATATCGTGGTGGTGGTTTCCGCCATGTCCGGAGAAACCAACAGGCTTGTTGCTCTGGCCAATGATATTCAGAAGCATCCAGAGCCAAGGGAGTTCGATGTGCTTCTGTCCACCGGAGAGCAGGTCACCATAGCCCTTTTGTCTATGGCACTGGAAGAAATAGGGTGCCCTGCGGCGTCTTACACCGGCTGGCAGGTTGCTATCAAAACGGACAGTCAGCATAACAAGGCCCGGATCTGCGAGATCAATACCGAAGCTGTGAGGTCTGATCTTAATAAGGGCCGGGTTGTTGTTGTAGCTGGCTTTCAGGGAGTGGAGGAGTCCGGGAGGATAACCACTCTTGGGCGGGGGGGCTCGGATACCACGGCAGTTGCCCTGGCCGCAGCGCTGGGGGCTGATGAATGCCAGATCTACACCGATGTGGATGGTGTTTATACTACTGACCCCCGTGTTGTTGAAGGTGCACGCAGACTGGATAAAATTACCTTCGAAGAGATGCTTGAGATGGCGAGTCTTGGTTCGAAGGTGCTACAGATACGGTCGGTGGAGTTTGCCGGTAAGTACAATGTCACCCTGAGGGTGCTGCACAGTTTTGAAGAAGGCCCGGGCACGCTAATAACACTCGAGGAGCAGGACGAAATGGAACAGCCAGCTGTATCTGGTATCGCATTTAACCGCGATGAGGCGAAACTCACCATTAAGGGGGTGCCGGATATTCCAGGGGTTGCGTCCCGGATCCTGGGTCCGGTAAGCCGGGCCAATATTGAGGTGGACATGATCGTACAGAACGTTTCTGCAGATCAGACCACTGATTTCACCTTTACGGTGCATAGAAATGATTTTCAGCGGGCGATGGATGTTCTCCAGCGAACCTGCAAAGATCTTGGAGCCCGGGAGTATGATGGGGACAACAAGATTGCCAAGGTGTCTATTGTCGGCGTAGGGATGCGTTCCCATGCCGGTGTGGCAACCAGGATGTTTGAAGCCCTGGCTGCGGAAGGCATAAACATACAGATTATATCAACTTCCGAAATCAAGGTTTCGGTAGTGATTGCTGAAAAGTACCTGGAACTAGCCGTTCGGGCACTTCATTCAGCGTTTGAGCTTGATCAGGAGCCCGTTTCCGGGCAATAGATTAAATCGGCTCGGTAGTTATACGCATGCAAATAGCAAAATACATGGTTAAGCTGCAGGTGTGTAATGGATTCGGGCTGTTTGAGGGGGTTTGTGCGGAAAATTCTTCAGATGAAGGTGTTTTTTGTACAGGCTGTTTTGCGGTAAAGCACTGGAAGTGGTCCGGGCCTGCTGACAGGCAGGGCGGTGTGCTGACGGAGCATATAACAATGAACTGCCAGGAGATGTTCAGCAGGTTCTCTTTGATATGCGACTTTCGCCTGTTAAACAGATGAATAAACATACACGGAGAAGCCGGTTTCATGGCTGTGCATCAAGAATAGCGAAAGATAATGCAGTATTGGATTGCCAAACCCCCAAGCTGTATTACCTTTAGGCTTCGTAAAAAGAAACCGGCGGGCAGTATTGACGGTTGTCGTACCTTAGAGGGGCGTCCCAGAGTGCTGTCATCGATTACGGTCATTGTTTGTGGGTTAAGAGAACAAGGAGACAGTAATGCTCATTCTGACACGCCGAGTTGGTGAGACCCTGATGGTAGGTGATGATGTCACTGTGACTGTCCTGGGTGTGAAAGGAAACCAAGTTCGTATCGGTGTAAATGCGCCTAAAGAAGTCGCAGTTCACAGAGAAGAGATCTATCAGAGAATTCAGAAGGAACGTGAAGGTGGTTCCAGTCATGGTGGTGGAAACAGCCATCAGGAGTGGACTCACGAAGCTGAGGAAGAGAGCGAAGGTCAGTATTGAGCTAACCTTTTGTTTTCACAGGTTAATCATCATGGGAGTTAATTGGAAATAAGCTTTAAAAAGGACTTTGCATTCGACGCGAATCTGTTATTATAGCGGCCGTCTCTGCGGTGAGGTGGCCGAGTGGCTGAAGGCGCTCCCCTGCTAAGGGAGTATACCCTAATCCGGTATCGAGGGTTCGAATCCCTCCCTCACCGCCAGATATTACAGATATAATCTTGTTGATTGATGATTTGTTGATCTTGGCTGAAATTTTGAATTGCCTGATCTTTCTTTTTCAAAATTTCATTTTTGATTTTATCTGTTTTCTGCGCGCTCATAGCTCAGCTGGATAGAGTACCTGGCTACGAACCAGGCGGTCGGAGGTTCGAATCCTCCTGAGCGTGCCATATTAAACCCGCTTGTGGAAGCGGGTTTTTCATGTCTTGTGGATCTCTGTTTGTGTTGTGATGGAAGTTGTAGATGAACTGCGGATTGACAGAAAAAACACCCAAGGTATGATGCAAAACATACGGTGAGGTGGCCGAGTGGCTGAAGGCGCTCCCCTGCTAAGGGAGTATACCCTAACCCGGTATCGAGGGTTCGAATCCCTCCCTCACCGCCACATTCAAGAATCTTGCTACAGACCTCTGTAGCGGGATTTTTTCGTTATAAATCCCGCTGTTTTCCCCATTCCAGAGCTGTTTCGGCCTTTCCGGCAACGTACCTGCTGTTTTTGATTTCTCAGGCTGTTTTGCCCTTCAAAACCCTGTTTTTGGCCTGGTTCTCCGTTTTCAACATAACAGAGAGAATTTTGAGGTACGTTCCTTGAAAATCTTTTGAGAATCAGTTGATTAGAAGTGGCGATAACAGTCGTCTACTGAAATGTTTCTTTGTAAAAACTATGCAGGGCAGGTTCAGGGTAAAAGGAACAATTTCTCCATTTCGGTAAAGAAACTTGCATAACCCAAATCAGGTTTGGAAAAAAAAGGTAATGCAGGATTGGGATTGACCCGCATACGGGTAATCCAGGAGCATCACCAGATCTCAAAAAATTCGTCATTACCCAGTTTTGGTATATATTTTCGTGCCACTGCTTCTATTCCCCCTGCCTCTCCAACTCTCATCCAGTCATCAATTCTTCCCAAAAAGCAAAACCGCTCTGTTGAAAAAATGCGATCATCTTCATTCAATAGCTCGAAGCGGAGGATAGGCATAAATTGGCTACGCATGACGGATTTCATGGTTTGGTGATGTGTTAAGCATCTTATATAGGGATCGGTGTTTTTCCCGCCATCTTCATAACCATTTACTTGAGTTTCATAGATGGTCATGAATCGCTCATAAGAGTGCAGCAGATAGTTATAGGGGGCTTTCAGTTTACCAATTTCTTGTTTTACACAGTTTCGCTCTGTTTGCAAAATTAGCTGTGGCGAAGCTTTTCGGAGGAAGACCTGGCCGTTTTCAGGACGTTCAAAAACCTCATAACCAGAAGGTATCTCTGATACTTTATCAGCCTGTGTTTGATTGCGGGTAGAAAAGTAAAACCGAGGCTTCCCTGTATGGGTAGTACCTTGATAAAGGGAATATTTTTTTCCGCACCGGTTAGTGTAAGAAAAGGACACAGAAACTCCTCAACAGCCTCGGTTCAGATTATTTTTCGAAGATACTATCTATAAGACGAACTACCGTGAACAGCAAGTTATTGGTCAAGGATATAGCTCCACATCGTGCAGGGTCAAAGCTGGCATAGTGGTGAACCTGAAAGTCCAGATAGGATAAAAGTGCAAATGGGGTTCCTGATGAAATACACCGTTCGACAAAACGATCATTCAGTGAGGACTTGACTTTAGGGTTCATTGGGGCTTCCGGGCTTAATGACTGAAGTTCAGCACTTAGAAGGGCCATTTTTGATTCAAGCCAATTATCATCATGCAATTGGTGAGGAATATCGCCGACTGTTTGGGTATAAACCAGAAGGATGTCGAAACATAGATCCAGAAACAGGTTAGCCATATCACGATTGACGACTGCAATAGCATCAGAGAATTCGCCATAAATGGCTTGGTATAACTGCGATTGGTTCTTCTCGAATAGATCAAGTAATTGCGTGCATTGGTTATCAGGTATTCCTCGACCGTACTGAATGATAGTGTCAACATCGACCTGAGTTAATGACTGCATTTTCACTTCTCTGCAACTGTGTGGGTATTTAGTACTTTGTCAAAGGCTGGCACAGTGTACGGATGGTTGGAAACTTTACCAACCTGAATCGACATTACTCAGCATGCAACCATTGCTTCTGCTCGAACCACTCCCCGGAAATTCCTCCCATAAAGTCTGTAAGCGTCCTCCCCCCAAGATTCTGACCAAACAGAATGGCTTCCTGCAGTTGTGGTGACAGTGTTGTGAGCCGCAAGATACGGGAGACGTAGGTGGGTTGTTTGTTCACCTTACGTGACAGATCCAGCACATCCACATGTTTTCCCTCTTCAAGTTCTTTTAGCCAGATATGAGCCAGGGCCAGGGCCAGGGCCCGAACAAGAGCGGTATCACTGTTGGATGGCGCGAGGGTGATGGGTTGATCGTCACCTATTGCTATATGAGTTTTGCCGCCCCGACGAATCAGTTTTATCGGCAGGAAGATCTCAAGCACATTTTCTTCAGGGCAATGTCGGTATTGGCGTTCTCCGGCTATTTCAAAACTCATAGGTCATCTCCTTGCATCTCTTCGGCCAGTTCTGGTACGCATTGGCTATGGATACGAATCTTCAGTCCATCATCTTTTACATCAATTCGCTCTGTACACGACAATTCCTCACGAGCCCAGTACCAGCCTGGGTTCGAAGAGTAACGCTATAAACTGAAGCGCATCACTGAACCATTGGTCAACGTGGCCGAGTGTGCGCTGAAGCCTGTCCAGTCCGGCTCTGAAGAGGCTCTTGGCCTTCCTGCCGTGTTTCTTGGTGCGAATAGGTTTCTCCTCATTCACCCACTCGCCGGTCTTGTAACACCAGACAAAAGCGATAGCCAGAATGCCCAGTAGCTTTGAGGCTCTATCCAACTTGGTGAGGTGTGTTTTCTCCATGTTAAACCCGCGTCCTTTCAGAGACTGGAACATGGTTTCTATCTGCCACCTTTCCAGGTAGTCCTGAACAGCACGTTCAGGGTCAGCCTGACAAATGAGAGCCATAAGACCTTTCTCAGACCGGGCAGCAGCAAGATAAACTGTATGCCCCCACACCTTACGAGGCTTGCGTATCACCATGTGTTCACCAGCCTTTATGGTGAAGATGCGCCGAACAGGCAGTTTTGATGCTTGTTGGGTATCTGGGTATTCACTGGAATCCGAAGGCAGAACGGCCAGTTATATTCGACCAGGTAACCCAGCCATTTCTTTCCTTTGAACTCCCTGTCTGCCATAAGGCGCTCTACTTTCTGGTCAGGGAAGATGTCCAGAAACAAGTTCAGTAGATCAATGCGCTCCTGAGTATTCGAGTTGCCCTTCTTGTCGAGCATGACCCACAACAGGGGTATAGCCATACCTTTGTAGTTAATGGCCAGATAAAGAATGTTGAACTTGGATCGTCCCAGCATCCATGTTGTTCGATCCATGCTGAGCTTCCAAGGCCCTTCGGGGCCGAACAAACAGGCTATAAGTTTGGCGAGAGTGACTGTATCGAGGGAGACCTTCTGGAAAAAATTCTGTATACGGCGATAGCAGGACTCTGTTTGAGCAAAACCCGGGAAGTTTGCGGCAAGGCGGGTAAGATTCACTGTTCGCAACTGAATAATGCTGATGACCAAGATGGAAATAAGCTCAAGCCGCGGCTTGCTTAGAGCGAGATATGGCTTAATCTGCTGGGAGAGTGAGCTGGCAATGTCCATGGCTGCTTCCGATGGCTCTTTTTTCACAGCCTTTCATAGCAGCTTTGCTACGTTGCCAGCTCACTTTTTTGTCGTGTACAGAGGTGAACTCTGTAATATATTGGTAGAGCAGGTGGTGGAGATCTGAAGTAGAAACACAAAGTACCGGTAAGTTCAGTTACCGGTACTTTCATAGGGGAGCCAAATGAATGCTTCCCAAGTGGCGAACCTCTCTATAGCACCGCAGCGACCTGCTGTACGAAATTGCTTGTATCATCAAAAATGATGTAGTCTCTCTCCTCCCCAAAAACAGATGAATATATGGACTTCAACCGACTCACAGGGTTGCGCCGGCATCCGGCCTGGCGGTTGCTTCAGGCTGACAGTGCTCCACTGATTATCAGCTTTCTTTATCGGGTCTTTATTGAGACCAATCAGCGAGCCATAGCGGCGGAAGAGCTGGCGTCCCGGCTGGATGACTATCTGCACCATCTGCGGGAATCAACCGGTGAAGACCGCTTTCCCCGTCGGGGAAAAGACTATCTGAATGACTGGTCATCCGGTGAGCAGGGCTATCTGCGGAAATACTATCCGGCCGCCAGTGCCGGTGATGAGCCTCTGTTTGACCTGACTCCGGCCACAGAAAAAGTGATTGAGTGGCTGGCCAGTTTTGAACAGAAACAGTTTGTCGGTACAGAGTCCCGCCTTTTGACGGTGTTTCGTCTGCTCAATGAAATTGCTCAGGAGACAGAGACCGATCCCCAGATTCGTATCGATAGGCTGGAGCAGGAAAAGGCAGAGCTGGAGCGGGAAATTGCCCGGTTGAAAAACGGTCAGATGACTCCTCATGATTCAACCAGAGTGAAGGAAAAGTTTCTTCAGGCAGAAGATACCGCCCGGCAGCTGCTTTCTGATTTTCGCCAGGTGGAGGAGAATTTTCGCCATCTGGATCGTGGTGTTCGTGAGCGCATTACCACCAGTCACAGAGGCAAAGGCCAGATGCTGGATGATATTTTCTCCGAGCAGGATGCGATTACCGAGTCCGACCAGGGGCGCAGTTTTAAAGCGTTCTGGAGCTGGTTAATGTCACCTTCCAGTCAGGAAAAACTACAACAGACTCTGGAAAAGGTCATCAGCCTGCCAGAAATCCAAAGCCTTCACCATGACGAGCTGCTTGGCCGTATCCGGTTCCGACTTTTGGAAGCGGGAGACAAGGTTAACAGCACCTGTGCTCTGCTGGTGGAACAGCTTCGCCATTATCTGGCTGATCAGGCCTGGCTTGAAAATCGCCGGATTATGGAGCTTGTGCGGGAGATTGAGCAGAGTGCTATTGCTTTGCGGCAGAATCCTCCACCCGATAAACTTTTTACCACCCTGTCCCCATACCGCCCCGATATTGAATTGCCTATGTCCCGGGGGCTGTTTCGTCCGGCCCTGCGCCCGGTTATTGATGAAGTCCCGGAAGAGGGCGTGGCCGAAATTGATGCCAGTGTGTTGTTTAACCAGCATTATGTGGATGAACGTGAACTGAAAGCCAGGATACGTCATGTCCTGCAGGATCGTCAGCAGATCAGCCTTGTGGATCTGATTCAGCATTACCCTGTGCAGAAAGGGCTGAGCGAAGTGGTGGCTTATCTGCATATTGCGTCTGAGTCGGATCACGCCTTGGTCAATCCGGGTCACCGGCAGAATGTTTCCTGGCAGGATGACAGGGGCGTCCAGAAGCTGGCATCCATGCCGGAAGTGATTTTTACGAGGTAATCAGCGAAACGTGAACAGACAGGATGAAAATAATAGTATTGATGAGCCGTCACTGGGAACGGTTGTTGTCAGTCTGCTGAAAGGTGTCGTTTATCGTGATCAGCACTCGAAAGTCTGGCAGCAACTTGAGGATCTGCAGGCCCGGGTGATTGATTACGTAAAAGTTCTGGGGCTGGATCTGGTACTGGATGAGGCGGAAGGCTACGCTTTTCTGAAGCAGGCCAGCAATGAAGAGTCTGAACTACCGAAACTTGTTGCCCGTCGTCCATTAAGTTTCCCGGTCAGTCTGCTGTGCGTACTTTTACGAAAGAAAATGGTTGAACAGGATGCTGGTGGTGGCGAATCCCGGCTGGTGATGACCCGGGAACAGATTGTGGAAATGATGCGAGTATTTCTTCCGGATCGTGCCAATGAAGCCCGCCTGTTTGACCAGATTGATACCCATATCAATAAGGTAGCAGAGTTTGGATTTCTGAAGAAGCTTAGCAGCACGCCTCCAGCCTGGGAGGTGCGCAGGATTATCAAGGCACTGGTGGATGCCGATTGGCTGGCAGATTTTAACGAAAAGCTGAAGGTATATCGGGAGCATGCACAATCAGATGTTTGAGCAGATGCTTGATTTCTCAGAAAACAGCAACAGGGCCGGATTTCGGCTGGATGCCCTGGAAGTTCTCAACTGGGGAACCTTCCACAAAAAAATCTGGAGTGCCAGCCCTGGCGGTGATAACAGCCTGCTGACCGGTGATATCGGTTCCGGTAAATCAACCCTGGTGGACGGTTTGACCACCCTGCTGGTTCCCAGCCAGAAAATCACCTACAACAAGGCGGCGGGTGCAGAAACCCGGGAGCGCAGTCTGACCTCTTATGTGCGCGGATATTTCAAAAGTGCCAAGGATGATGACACGCTCAGCGCAAAAGCTGTGGCTCTGCGTGACCATAACAGCTATAGCGTTCTGCTGGCACGGTTTGTCAATGAAGGCTTTGACCAGACTATCACCTTGGCCCAGGTATTCTGGAGCCGGGATAATGCCAATACTCCGGACCGTTTTTATATTGTTGCCACTAAACCTCTGAGCATTGGCAGGCATTTCACCGGTTTTGGCAGTGATATCTCCGACTTGAAGAAAAAACTGAAACGTCAGGAGCACCTGAAGCTGTTTGACAGTTTTACCCAGTATCAGGCGGAGTTCCGTCGTCGTATGGGTATTGACAATGACCAGGCTCTGGATCTTCTTTACCAGACGGTTTCCATGAAATCTGTTGGCAATCTGACCGAGTTTGTTCGCCACCACATGCTGGAGAGCACCAATGTTGAAACTCGGGTCGATGAACTCAGGCTGCAGTTTGATAACCTCAATCGTGCCCATGAAGCAGTGCTGAAAGCCCGTCAGCAGATTGAGCGGCTTACGCCGCTGGTTAACAATTGTGAAAAATACCAGGAAATAGAAACCGCTATTACTTCACTGCGGCAGTGTCGGGAGGCCTTGTACGGTTACTTTGCCGACAAGAAAATTCACCTGCTCAAGGACCGGATAACCCGGAGGGACCAGGAGCAGAAGAAACTTGAGGCCAGACTGCAGGACGTAAAGAATGCTCTGACGAGTATGCGGGGCGAAATTCGGGATATTGAGCGGGCGATAGATCAGAACGGAGGTCAGCGGCTGTCTGAGCTCAAGAGTGAAATCGAACGTCTTGGACGGGAACGGGAGCGCCTGTCAAAGGCATTTGATGATTACCTTTCCCTGTGCCGTGAACTGGATCTGCCGGAACCCCGGGATGATGACGGTTTCTTTGCCAACCGGGAGGAGGCCCGTGAGTCTTTGGACGGCCTGGAAAAACGGCAGGCTGAGCTGCAGAACGAACAGGTAGAGCAGGCTGTTGTTCTTAAACAGAGACGGGAAGAACACCGTGAGCTGGTGCAGGAAATTGCATCCCTGGAAGGACGGCGGTCCAATATTCCCATGCGCAACCTGGCCATTCGTGAAGCTCTGTGTGAAGGATTGTCCCTGCCGGAAGAGAGTCTGCCATTTGCCGGTGAACTGCTACAGATACGGGAAGAAGAAAAACAATGGGAAGGTGCCGCAGAGAGGGTTCTCCATAACTTCGCCCTCAGCCTGCTGGTACCTGATGAACACTACGAGGACGTGGCCCGATATGTCGATCAGACCCACCTGAAAGGGCGGCTGGTGTATTACCGTGTTCGGAAGCCCTTGAGGGCAGCCCATGAATCTGTCGATTCAAGATCCCTGTGCCGTAAGGTTTCGGTAAAAACAGATAGTCCGCTCTATCTCTGGCTGGAGCAGGAGCTGATTCAGCGTTTCGATTATGTCTGCTGTGACACACTCGATGCTTTTCGCCGTGAAACCAGGGCTATCACTGCACTGGGGCAGATCAAAAGCAGCGGCAGCCGCCATGAAAAGGATGACCGTTATCGTATAGATGACCGCTCCCGTTTTGTGCTGGGCTGGAGCAACCAGGAAAAAATCCTGGCCCTGGATTGTGAGCGGCAGCGTAAGGAGCAGATTATCCAAGAGGCTGCTGAGTTGCAGGCACAGTTCACCTCCCGCCTGAAAACGTTGAGTGACAGCCAGCTCAAGCTGAATCTTCTGCTAAAGGTTCAGGCCTTTTCCGAAATAAACTGGCAGCCTCTGTCTATCAGGTTGCAGGCCCTGGAGACTGAGAAACAGCAGCTGGAAGCAGGATCGGATATCCTGCGAACCCTGCGGGAGAAACTGGCAAGAACAGAAGCGGCGACGACAGAACAGGAGCAACAGGAGCGCAAGTTTTCCAGGGAATATGGCGCGGCTGTTGAAAAACTGAACCAGGATCGTCGCAGCCTTGAACAGTCCTCCCAACAGCTCAGCGAGTTCCAGAACACTGTTGTTGAAGGTAACATCAGGCAGCAGTGTCTGGATACTCTGGACGAACTGAGACCGGAGGCTCTGGCTGGTCGGAAACTGACCATTGAAAACTGTGACAAATCACAAGTCGATATGCGTTCCTGGCTGCAAAATCGACTGGATGGTCGGGAGAGGCAGGCCAGGAATCTTGTATCTGACATTACCGGGCAGATGTCTGATTATAAAAATGCCTACCCCCAGGAAACCCGGGAAGTGGATGCTGCCATTGCTTCAGCGGGAGAGTTCGCAGCCATGCTTTCAACCCTGCAAGGTGAAGACTTGCCCCGTCATGAACAGCGTTTCAAGCAGATGCTCAATGAAGGCACTATTCATAATATGGCCATGTTTCAGAGTTGGCTTGATCAACAGCAACAGACTATTCGGGACAAGATCGAAACAATTAACCGATCACTGGCGGCCATTGATTACAGTGAAGGCTCTTATATACGGCTGGTGGCGGACAAACACCGTGACCTGGAAATCAACCAGTTCCGTATTGATCTGCGCAACTGTCTGGGAGATACCCTGTCGTTAGATAACAATGAAACCTACGCGGAGCACAAGTTTCTACAGGTAAAGGAGATCATAGAGCGCTTCAATGGCCGGGAAGGGCAGACTGATCTTGACCGCCGCTGGACCCGGAAGGTGACGGATGTCCGCAACTGGTTCCTGTTCAACGCTTCGGAACGCTACCGGGAGGATGATAGCGAGAAGGAGTTTTACTCTGATGCTGCAGGTAAATCCGGTGGACAGAAGGAGAAGCTGGCCTACACCATTCTGGCAGCGGCTCTGGCCTACCAGTTTGGCCTGGAGTGGGGAGAATCCCGTTCGCGTTCTTTCCGTTTTGTTATGATTGATGAAGCCTTTGGTCGTGGTTCCGATGAGTCAGCCCGTTATGGGCTGGAATTGTTCCGCAGGTTGAATTTGCAGCTATTGATTGTAACGCCGCTGCAGAAAATCCATGTGATTGAAGATTATGTCAACTCAGTGCATTTTGTTCATAACGAGGGTGGCTGCCATTCCGTATTGCAGAATCTGACTATTGAGCAGTATCGCAAGGACAAGGCTCATTACCTGGCTGCAGCTTCGGCAGTAGGGGAAGCTGGTTGATATGATCAGCCTGGTGGAGCTGAAAAAGAAGGCTGAGCGCCCCTGGAACTCTGGCACTTTTCTGAAAAGCTGGTTGAAGGGAGAGGAGATGTTCCCCCTGGAAATCCCGTTTCGTACCCCTTCTGGAAGAACCCTTGGGCGGGAGTTTTCCAAGGTTAGGGAGTGGATAGCTTTGCTGCATAACAATAGCAAAGCGGTAAAAGGCTCTGGCTACAGCGTGGAGTACCGTTCGATCAATCACCAGCAACTGGGTCGGCAGAGCCTGCCGGATCGAATCCTGTTTGAAAACAGCAATGACTTGTTGACATATATCGGACGACAGAAGGCATTCAGAATCTTTGATGAGCTGGTTGGTACGACACGTCGGCAATTGCCGGAAGTGTTTTCTTTTATTGAGGAGAAACCTCTTAAGGTCCTTGATGCCCATGAGAGCTGGCCTGCCTTTCTGAAAGTGTGCCGCTATTTTCAGCTTAATCCCAGGCCGGGGCGCTATATCCGACAGCTTGATATTCAAGGCGTCGATACCAAGTTTATTGAGAGCCACAAAGCAATTCTTTCGGAACTGTTATGCCTTGCACTGGAGCCGGAAGACTATGATCCATCGGTAACCGGACTGGCTGAAAACGGCTTTGAGCGGCGCTTTGGCCTGCGCTACGATGAACCGCTGATTCGTTTTCGTTTGCTTGACAGTCAGGATGCGATAACAGATATCAGCGTACCCGTTTCACAATTTGCTGATCCTGGGGTAGAGACTGTTTTTATCACTGAGAATAAGGTGAATGGTCTAGCCTTTCCGGCGGTGAATGGAGCCATAGTGATTTTTGGGCTTGGCTACGGCGTCCGTACGCTGTCTTCTGTGCCATGGTTGAAAAACAAGCGCTTGGTGTACTGGGGCGATATTGATACCCATGGCTTTTCCATACTGTCCAGGGTCAGAGCTTTGTTTCCAAAGACGGAATCGATGTTGATGGATCAGGCAACACTGGAACAACACCGACCACTGTGCGTTCATGAGCACGAATCAAAACGTTTTCTTGGAGAGTTGTCTAACCTCTCTCCGGATGAGCTGATTATTTATAACAACCTCAGGGGAAACCGGTTAGGAGTGAATCTCCGGCTTGAACAGGAACGCATTGGTTATGGCTGGCTTTTAGAGGTTTTGAGGCAAAACTTCCAGTATCATTTTTAATGGTTTAGGGTCCGAATACAGAGAGCTTTGAGTAATAAGCTGCTCTGGTCAGCGAAAAAGTAAATCAGGATCACTGTGAGTTATCGACAAGATTTATGTTGAAGGAAGTAGACGTTGAGCGAATATCAGTACTATGAATTTGCCACGGTTGGCAGACAACTGACCCGGGCGCAGATGGATGAACTGCGGGGTATCTCAGGCCGTGCTGATATATCCCCAACCAGGTTTTGTAATACCTATAACTACGGGGATCTGAAAGAACGGCCAGAAAGGATGCTGGCTGAATATTTTGATCTGTTCGTCTACGTTTCCAATTTTGCTTACTGCCGTTTTATCGTCAAACTGCCTAAACGTGTTATAGGACAGCAATATCTTGAGCAGTTTTTTCCAGGCGAAAACAGCCAGGTCAGAACCGCAGGAGAGAATTGGCTTATTGAATTCTGCTACTCAGATGAAGACGGCTACGATGAGGAGTGGGTAGAGGGCGAAGGCTGGATGAGTCGTTTGCTGTCTATTCGCTCGGAACTGTTGATGGGCGATTATCGGAGTCTCTACCTCGTCTGGCTCGCAGAGCAGGAAAACAATGAAGCTTGTCTGGATCAACCAGTTTCAGCCACTGAGCCCGCCGTGCCTGATGGGCTTGATGATCTGACTGCCAGTCAGGATGCACTTTGTGAGTTTCTCCGTATTTCTCCCCACCTGGTGAAAGCAGCTGCAGAGTATAAGGGAGTTGAGGAGACTCCTGACCTGGGAACCTGTGTTGAACGTTGGGTTTCAAATCGGGGAGACACAGAGTGCCGGGAGTTGCTGCATGCCCTTTTGGTGGATGATACAGGTGAAAAGAAAGCTGAGATTATCCGGCTTCTGAGACAGCCCGATGATCAGGTGATTAAAGAGAAAAACAGGAGAACAGTCGCAGAACTCCGCAGGCGTGAAGCGGAAATCTGCACAGATGCCGTTTCCCGGGCAAGAAAAAAAGAACAGGAACGGAAGGAAAAATTTATTGAACAGGTGGTTGCTCAGGAGCCTCTGTGGTGGTCACGGGTGGAAGAGCTGTTTGAACAGCGTGGTAGCAGTACCGTATACAGAGAATTGGTGGAAAAACTGAGAGCTTTGCAGCTTGTTGCTGAGCAGAAGGAGAAGAATAACGATTTTCATAATAGAATTCAAAGACTCAGGGAGCGTTATAACAAGAAAAAACAGCATTGGAGAGAAGCTAAAAAAGTCGTTTCTTAACAGGTCTTCATGTTGGTGATGCGGTAAAATTATCCCTCAGTTAAGCCTTCCCAAAGGCTGGCTGAAAATGAGGGTAATGAGTCAAATGCGTTGATGACCCTTTACAACCTCGTCACTCCTGCGAAAGCAGGAGTCTACCAGCTTGAGATTCCTGCTTTCGCAGGAATGACGGGCATCAACGCATTTCATACATGACCAAAATGAGTGGTATTCAGGTAACTTTTCGAGTGTGGGAATGGGGGCTTTTTCGTATAGAGTTCCTACTACTATGTCACTTGGAGGGATATTGGTAAGATGTCACTTTAATTTTGGTAATAATTTCCCTATTTATGAGACTGACACCTTTCCAGGTTGCAACCATACGCGCTGTGCTTTTCAAGTACTTTGGAGATTCCGCCTGTCTCTGGCTGTTTGGGTCTCGAGCCCGGGACAATGAACGGGGAGGTGATATTGATCTTTATCTGGAAACAGATATTCAGAGTATTGATGAAATTGTCGAAGCTAAGTTGCGCTCTTTGGCGGCGATTAAACTCAAAATTGGAGACCAGAAAATAGATCTGGTAATACATAGAAGAGGGCAGCCTATGGAAATTATACATAAGGAGGCTCGAAAGACAGGGATACAATTATGAGCCATAGTCCAAAAGAATCCAGAAATCAGTCTCCAGCACTGGTTGTTGGGCGAACCTTGTGGGTATGTGATCGACATGCCATGCGTCTGGCGTGGGTGATGGAAGAAATTGGAAGTCTTTTTCCCTTGAGCGGACAGCAGTTTGATGGACTGGCACCTGAAGAAGTAGCCTACCTGGATCAGTTCTCAACGAGATTTGGCAAGTTACAGGATGCTATGGGAGCAAAGCTTTTTCCCCAGGTTCTCGATCTGGTTCAAGAGCCAGGGGCGCTGGTAACATTTATTGATAAGGTCAACCGTCTGGAAAAAATTGGCGCTATTGAAAGTGCTGAAGAATGGCTGATTCTGCGAGAACTGCGAAATGCCTTTGCCCATGATTATCCAGAGGAAAGTGAAATTAATGCCGCTACATTGAACAGGGCAATGCCTTTGGCTGAACAGTTGCTGGATGTTTACAAACAAATAAAAGAATTTTCGCTTCGGTATGGAGCACAGTTCCCAGAACAGGGGCGTTCATGAGTGGAAAGCGGAGCATATGAGGGAGAGATCGAGAAAAAGACCTCCACATGTGGCCCAGCCACCGCCAAACAGCTCTGAGCATTATAGAATGCTGAATCCTGCTACAGATATCTGTGGTGGGATTTTTGCGTTTCTGGCCCCTGAAAATCCCTGCTATTTCGGATTGTTCACTCTCTAAGAGCGCCACTTTCGAGGAGAGGTGAGGACGGATAAGTGATTCGGAAAGACCTGGGGTTACTATTTTATTCTGTAAACGTTTATTGCTTGTCCTGTCGTATAATGCGACATCCTAAAGTGTATGTGTCACGTAAAGATCTTGGGTATTGCGTGTTATAACAATTTCCATGAGCTGCTTCTCTTCATACAATTTTCCCCCTCAAAAATCCATTTAGCGTACACCCGGCTCTTCCTTCAAATAGCCTATCGTCACCTATGGTATTTGCGATACTTTGGCCTGCTGGGGTTGTGGTATTAGCGTGCCAGTTATAGAGAGACGGTTGACGAGGGCGGGCGGTAGCGTGTCTTTTAATGATGTTCTCACGATCAGTCTGGGAATAGTCGCAACTAGCCTGGGAAAATAACATCAAGCTTATGATGTAGTCTTTGTCTTTATGCAGCAACGAACACCTCTTCAAATTCAAAAAGCGGTTGTCCACTCGCTCCTTGTGCGGGAAATGAAAACCCGCTTCGGTTCATACCGTATGGGTTATGCCTGGGCCTTGTTGGAACCTTTGTTTCAGATAATGGTTTTTATGGCAATGTACTCTTTTCGGGACAGAGCCATGGTTGGAGGCTTGGCATTACCGGTGTTTTTGGCAACGGGAATTGCACCTTTTCTCTATTTCAAAAAAGTTGTCACCCAGTCACTGGGCGCTGTAGCCGCTAATAGAAACCTGTTTATTTATCGTCAGGTACGGGTATTTGATCCGTTCCTGGTCCGGTTTCTTCTGGAGATGATGGTGAACTTTGTTGTTCTGTTAGTGTTTATCGTGGGTGCCTGGCATATCGGGTATGAAGTGAAGGTTGTGAACACTCTGGCATTTCTAAATGCTTATATCTTGCTCAGCCTGTTTTCCTTTGGTTTGAGCCTGATCTTTGGTGTAGTGAATACGCTATACCCTGAAGTTGGCAAGTTTATTCCTGTTATCCTGCGACCACTGATGTTTGTTTCCGGCACATTTTTCTCCATCAATGATATGCCCCGAGGCATTCAGGATATTCTCGCATGGAACCCTCTTATTCATGCCTTTGAACTGATGCGCTCTGCTTTTGCTGATGGCTATAACACCTCCCTGGTCAGTTTTGAGTACCTTGGCATGTGCACAATGGTTGCCCTGTTTGTTGGCATGCTGATGTTCCGGGCCAACTGGAGAAGGATGCTGGCGGTATGATCTCCCTGCACAATGTCACCAAGTACTTTCCTACCAAGCATGGGCCGCACTACGTTTTACGGGATGTGTCGCTGGACCTGCCAATGGACAAAAACATTGGTGTATTCGGTGTAAACGGCAGTGGCAAATCAACATTGATGAATCTGCTGGCCGGTGTCGATCAACCCAATAAAGGCAAGATTACGGTAAAAGGCAATGTCTCCTGGCCTTTAGGGCTTTCCGGTTACCAGGGTAGTATGAGTGGCCGGGAGAATGCCGAGTTTATCTGCCGCATCTACGGAAAAAGCAAAAAACAGATCAGGGACAGGGTTGATTTTGTTAAAGAGTTCTCGGAGCTTGGCAAGTTTTTCGAAATGCCGCTGAAATCCTACTCATCCGGTATGCGCTCCAAGTTCTCCTTTGCTGTCAGTATGGCGTTTGATTTTGACTATTACCTGATAGATGAACTCACAGCCGTAGGTGATAAGCGCTTTAAAGAGAAGTGCAACAAGATATTTGATGAGAAAAAAGGCAAAGCCAACTTTCTCTTTGTTTCCCACAATATGCATGAGCTGAAAAGACAGTGCGATGTCGGGCTGTTTATCCGCGATGGTGGTATTCATATTTACGACAGTGTTGATGAAGCTATTTCTGTTTATAACGCCGCCTGATGATGTGGTCAGGCCACTCGTCTACCTACCTTTCAGATTAAGATAACAATTATTACCTCTCCCTGCCTATGGAAAATGTATCCGTTTCGCCAACGCCTGATATAACAAATAGCCGGTCTCCAGCCCGAATACTGAACCAAACCCGACTCAACCACTGGGTAAAGATCGCTCAGAAGTATCTGCTGGAAAAAGAAGCCGGGCGCTGGTTTACCGTTATTGTGGTTCTGCCACTGCTGTTGGCCACACTGTACCTTGGCCTTATCGCTTCTGAGCGGTATGTGTCCAATACCACTTTTATGATTGAAAGAAGTGATGGTGCGTCTTCTATTGTTGATGGCCTTAACCTGTTTGGTATGGCTCCCCAGTCCGGCAATGATCAGAAGATTCTTGAAAACTTTATCAAATCACCGGATATGCTCTCCTTTCTGGATAATGAACTGCAACTGAGAAAGCACTATGTAGCCAGCGGCGACTGGTTCTCCAGCCTCTCGGCCAGTGCCAATTATGACCAGTTTCTGCAATACTACCAGGAACATATCAATATTCGCCTGAATGACAGCAATGGTTTGCTGGAACTGGAAGTGCAGGGCTTTACCCCGGAGTTTGCCCAGCAGCTGGCTCTGCTGGTTCTTCAGCGCAGTGAATCTTTTGTAAACGAAATCAGCCACAATATGGCCACGGAGCAGCAGGCTTTTGTCCAGAAAGAGGTAGGCCTGAATGAAGACAAACTGCGGGATGCCACTTCCCGGGTGATCCGGTTCCAGAACAAGTACGGTATTCTTAGTGCATCTGAAGAAGGAGCCGCCCTTACTGGAGTTCTCAATGAACTGCAAGCTGAGCTGGTGCGTAACCGTGCCGAACTTCAAACTCTCTCCTCCTACCTGAATGGCAGCTCTTCACAGGTTGTTACTTTGAAGCAGCGTATCCGCGCTTTGGAAAAACAGCTCTCAGTTGAAAAGAAACGCCTAACCGATGATGGCCGCACCAGCTTGAACGACCTGGCCGCTCGCCAGCAGGAACTGCAACTGGAACTGGACCTGGCTACCAAAGCCTATTCATCAGCACTGATCGCCCTGGAAACCACCCGTACCGAAGCCAGCCGCAAGCTGAAACAGCTTGTTGTGATCAGCAGCCCTTATATTGCTGAAGAGGCTAAATACCCACGTGTGCTCTACAGCCTGGTTAATCTGTTCCTGGTTTTGCTGATGGTCTTTGGCCTGGCCCGCATGGGTTATGCCACCGTGAAAGAGCATAGGGATTAAGGGAATGTATTACATAATGTATCATCATAAATCTTAAAACTGCGCATATACCTATACCTTTCCCGTTATAAGCGAAGGCACCCTCCCTATGAAGGCGTCACCCCAGGGAAATCGTCATCCCCGCGAAGGCGGGGATCCACTGGCTTATAGATTCCCACTTTCGTAAAAATTACGAACATTGGGTTAGTTCCGGAATTCAACTGTTCAAACTCCCTCAGCTCTTCTTATAAAAACTTTTAGATTATGCCAACAGAAACATCTTACTTTTTCAGGGGTATGCTGGGTGCATGCCTGCTGACATGCTCTCTGTTTGTTCAGGCTGCACAGCCTGTTAACAACCTGCCTGTGAATAACCAGCTCGAAACTTTTGAGCAGATTAATCAGGGCAAAACCGCAACCGGCCCACAGCTGGAAGCAGAAGCTGCCAAGGCAGCTGTTTTTGGCCAGAACCTGTTTGAAGGTGGCTTCCAGAAGGTTTCTTTCAAAGGCTTCAACCAGGATTACCGTATCGCCATAGGCGACAAGATCACCCTGCAGATGTGGGGAGCCTATGAAGTGACCGCCGAGCTGACGGTGGATGCCCAGGGTAATATCTTTATTCCCCAGGTGGGGCCGGTGCAGCTGCAGGGTGTGGCTAACAAGGATTTGAACCGCGTAGTTGCGGAAAAGGTCAGCAGTGTTTACCAGAGTAACGTTAATCTTTATGCCAGCCTGAACGCTACCCAGCCGGTAAAACTGTTTGTGACTGGGTTTGTTAAGCGCCCTGGCCTTTATGGCGGCTTTGCTTCTGACTCAGTTCTGGCATTTTTAGCCAGTGCCGGTGGTATACGGCCAGAGTCTGGCAGTTATCTTGATGTAGAGCTAAAACGGAACGGCCAGACCCGCGCTACCTTTAATCTGTATGATTTTTTGCTAAAAGGGCAGATTGAACAGGTGCAGCTGCAGGATGGCGATACACTGGTTGTCGCTTCCCGCCAGTCTGTTGCCAGCTTTGAAGGGCTGGTGGAAAACCCGGTGCAGATCGAATTTCAGCAGGGGCAGATTGCTCTGGATAAGGCGCTGGATATTGTCGGCCTGCTGCCGGAGGCAACCCACGTACGGATTGCCCGTAACCAGACCGCCAAACGCAATGTGGAATATCTGCCCCTGGCCCAAATAAAAGACACTGTGCTACAAAGCGGTGACGAAGTGACCGTTGTTTCTGACAAAATGCCCGGCACCATCAGTGTCGCGGTAGAAGGTGAACACAATGGTCAGGCGATTTATGTTCTGCCCTATGGCAGCACTATTGGCAGCCTGGTAGAGCAGCTGAAACTGAATAACCGTTCCAACCTTGAAGCATTGCAACTGTTCCGGGAAGAAGTGGCCCAGCGCCAGAAAGAGGTGCTGGAAGTCTCCCTGCAGCAGTTGGAGCAGGTCACACTCTCTGCCCGCAGCTCAACAGATGGTGAAGCCAAGCTGCGACAGGCTGATGCTCAATCCATCCTCAAGTTTATTGATCGTGCCAGAAACCTGAAGCCCCGTGGTCAGGTGCTGCTGGGCAAGGCAGCCACTCGCAATGATGTGTTGTTAAAGGATGGTGACCGCTTGGTGATTCCAGGTGAAACCGTTTTGGTACAAGTACATGGTGAGGTCATGTTCCCCAATGCCATGGTCTATGAGAATGATGCCAGCCTTCTTGATTATATTGCCAATGCTGGCGGTTTTAACCAGAAAGCGGATCAGTCCCGCCTGTTGATTATGCACCAGGATGGCACGATTTCCCGTATTGATGAAAAGGGTGGCTGGTTCTCGAATGGTTATGCCAAGGCTGATGTAAAGCCTGGTGATGAGATTATGGTGATGCCTCAGGTTGATATTAAGAGCTTCCAGTATACGCGGGATGTGATTGATACGATTTATAAGGTTGCTTTGAGTACTGCGGTTGTAGCTGGTTTATAACGATTCTTAGCTATTCAACTTAAGTAGATTTCTCTTTTATGACCAATACAGAGCTGTTCCAAAGTGGCGTGACAGTAGATGAGTACTCTGTGTATAAATGCACTATAGATATAAGTCATAGCAGCAAGTACATAGCGCTCAGGCTAGTTGGAAAAAATGATAATGGAGAAGAAATACTAAAGCGCGATTTGAAAAGTGATGGTGAAATAACCTCAATTTTTTTCACCAATGAAAATAAAGAACACCTTGAACTTGAAATAAAGAGCAAGTGTGGAAAGCGTATTTGCGTTGAGGATGTTGTAAATTTGTTTTCTATTGAAAAAATAGGTGATACTAGAAAATCCATTTGTTTTGAAACAGATCAAAATAGTATTTCGGTTGCTATAGCTACATATCCTGCACGAAGAAAAAGCTTAATAGAAACTGTTGATTCACTCATATGTCAGGTTGATTATTTATTACTATACCTCAATGATTACCAGGAGATACCAGAAGAGATACAGAAACATAAATATCGTAATAAAATTATATGCGTTATAGATGAAGCGGGGCAGCGCCGTGCTGAAGGAAAATTTCACTGGATGCACCGAGTTAACGGATACTATTTGACATGTGATGATGACATTATCTATCCAGAAGATTATGTAGAAAGGTTGGTAGCTGCTATTGATGAAAATAGCAGGCAAAAAGTTGTTGGTCTGCATGGCATGGTTTTTCATGATTTTATTGCAAGTTTTAAAGCAGATCGAAAAGAGTTTTACCGATTCTCTGAAGAAGTTACAGAGGATAAGGCATGCCATTTGTTGGGTACTGGTGTTTGCGGTTTTCACGCAAGCCTATTTGAAAGTGTCAGTAGTGCGCTGTTAACAAAGTATCCTTATGCTGTCGACCCAGCCTTTTCTGTAATTTGCAAGAATAATAAAATACCTATGTTGTGTTTAAAGCATGAAAAGGAATGGCTTAAATCATCTCCACATATGCTTTATGGTCTGCATGAAGAAAAGCAGAGTTGTAATGATAAAAACAAGTCTGTAAATGAATTACTGTCGAGTAATAATCCTTGGGGAAACGGTAGTGGATTAAATATTTTATCCTGTTTCAAAAAAAACAAGAAATTAAGAAAATTCTGTAGGAACCCAAGAAAGTTTTTTCAGGATTCATATATTGGTAAATTCTTTTAAAAGAAAAGGCAAAGTTGAGTGTTCGGTTTAGAAAATTGCAAAATTGGTGTTATTGGCCTGGGTTATGTGGGACTCCCTCTCGCTGTAGAGTTCGGGAAAATAAAACCAACCATCGGTTTTGATATCAATGAAAAACGTGTTGGAGAGTTGAAAGAGTTTGTAGATAACACTTTGGAAGTAACTTCTGAAGACCTGCGTTCTGCACAGAATCTGACGGTTAGTGCCACTCTTGATGATATCCGAGAATGCAATGTTTATATTGTAACGGTTCCTACGCCGGTAACTGAGTTTAAAACTCCAGATATGACCCCTGTGAAAGCTGCAAGCCGTATGCTTGGTGAAGTAGTTAAAAAGGGTGATGTCATCATTTATGAAAGCACAGTTTATCCTGGCGCTACTGAAGAAGATGCAATCCCTGAAGTAGAGCGCGTATCTGGCTTGAAATTCAATGAGGATTTTTTGCCGGCTATAGCCCTGAGCGTATTAATCCAGGCGATAAGGTAAATACAGTCACAACTATTCAAAAGATCACTTCTGGTTCTACTCCTGAAGTTGCTGACTATGTTGATGATCTATATAACCTGGTTATTACTGCTGGTACCCATAAAGCAACATCTATTAAAGTTGCTGAAGCCGCTAAGGTTATTGAAAATACCCAAAGAGATGTCAATATCGCTTTGGTCAATGAGCTGGCTTTGATTTTTGATCGTCTTGGCATTGATACCAAGGATGTTATTGAAGCTGCTGGTACCAAATGGAACTTCATCAAGATGCAGCCTGGTTTGGTTGGTGGACACTGTATTGGTGTAGACCCTTATTATCTTGCGCATAAAGCTGAATCTGTTGGCTATTATCCTCAGGTGATCACATCTGGCCGTAGAATCAATGAGGGCATGTCTGCGCATGTTGCAAACAAAGTCGTTCGCCTGATGAATGAGAAACGAATTCATGTGGTGGACTCCCGAATTTTGGTGCTGGGATATACCTTTAAAGAAAACTGCCCTGATATCCGCAATACTCAGGTAGAAAATCTGGTTGCTGAGCTGGAAGAGCATAATGCACAAGTTGATGTGTATGATCCATGGGCAAATAATCAGGAATGTTGGGAAGAATATGGCCGTGACTTGGTAAATAAGCCAGATAGCAATGCCTATGATGCGGTTATTTTTGCTGTGGGGCATGATCGGTTCGTGGCGAATTACAGCCAGAAAGTTGAAAAGTTCGCTAAAGAGAATCGGGTAATATTTGATGTTAAGGGTGTTTTGCCTGTGCATCAAATTGACGGCCGTTTGTGATAAATCAGTAATTGTATTAATTCAATACCCTGGCTAACCAGGGTTTTTTTGTGGCATTTGTAGTGAACAGTAATTTTTTTAATAACATTAAGTTAAAGAGAAAAGCGAAAGAGTTAAGAAGCCATCTGATATCATTTGGAGCAAATAAAGATTACTCTTCAGTACATCAGCTTATTTCTCAGAAAACCTATCAACTGATTTGTGATAATAAGACATCATTAGCAGTTATCAAAGCACCTCGGGTAATCACTACTTTTAATGATGCTAGCAACTATTTTAAAGAATGTTGCGAGATTGACAAAGCATATACCTGTTTTTCAGAATCTCTAAGGATTAGAAATCGACAAAAGGAAAATATTGATAAAGAAATATTAAGATATATTGAATATGGCGATTTCAATAGAGTTCAAGAGCTTGTGAAAATCGGCTATAACGCTTATAAACATACCCGCTATCTAGCTATGCAAGCTCTATTTGAGGCAGTGCTATCTATATCACCAAGGAAAAAGTTTAGTGAGGAAATATTAGATGCTGCAAAAAGGTATGCTAAATCAGGTAAGCTCAAAGGATTTTATCGCTACTATATTGATAAAAAATTATATAAAGATCACGATACAAAAGGGTTAGTATTCTATACGTTGAGAAAAGGTATTAGAGACCCTTTGATAAAACGGTTAATACTCAAAATAATTGAAGATTCTAATCTCCTGAAATTTGAACTAAGTGACCACTTTGCACAGTTATGTATTGCAACCTTGGTCGAATCCAATAAGAACCTTACAGAGTGTAAAGTTCTTATGGATAATTATCATTTGTTACCTGAAAATGATAATCGTCTCATTCTTGATGCTTTAATTTCTATTGAGAAAGGGTTACCATTCGAAAAGGTCAATGAAATGTTTTACAGACTATCATTGGCATCAAGTAGATACTATGTAATCAAAAAACTCGTTAATGAAAGTAAAAACGATTGGTTAAAATATTGGGCACCCGATATATGTAGCTGGCGTTCATCTGCATTTATTGGAAAGGCTTGCAGGTTACTATTCCAGTCTGCAAATTATGACTCAATAATTAATGTGTATGAAAGTCTTCCTTTAGAGCATAAAGAAAATAAGCAAATTTTTTCTTTTTATGTAGGGGCTCTAAGAATAACGGATCAGCTGCAAAAAGCAAAAAATACCCTGATTTCAGCACCGAGCGTAATACCAGACATAACAATATTAACTCAAGAATTTTATATTTATAAGAAGGAAAAACAATTCAGCAAGGCTCTCGATAATGCCAAGAAAGTATTTCAATTACAGCCAGATAAAAATGAACAACGCTGGGCTAAGGCAATAGTTGAAATGTATTCGGCGGAGTCAGATTTTGAAGCGGCATACCATTATGTAAAACAGAACCCTAAATACTCAGATTCTTTGTTGCCATTAATCCATTTCAGGGAAGGGACACTGAGTGAGATTGAAGAACAGCTTAAACAAAGAATTATTAATGGAGGGGTAGATGACGAACTTCATTATTATCTTTCCTATCTGTACTGTGAAAGAAAAGATTATAAGCTGGCGATTGAACATATTACCAAGGCGGTTGATCTAAAGATAAACAGACGTAATTGCCTGCATTATATATTATTAAAGACTGTTGTTGAAAAAGATTTTCATTCTTGCCTAAAGATTATTCATGATAATAATCTGGATAACAATTTGGTTTTTGCACAGTATTATGCTTATTCGCTTCTTCAGATAAAAGAATATGAGGGCGCAGTAAACTATTTGAATGAAAAGAGCAGTGTATTCAATGCTACAGAGAAGGGGGGCAGTGAAAGATTGCTTTTGCTATCAGACGCTGCACGACTTTCCGGCAACTTTAAAGAATCATTTGATGTTTTTGCTGGTATCTTTCCTGAAAATCAGCGCTGTTTTACCAGTAAAAATAATAATACGCATTCCTTTGCTGTAATGGATCTAAAATCTACTGCTGATGTTATGGAAGATAAGAATACGCCTCTTATTTCTGTAATTATGACAAACTTTGGATGGTCGGATTATACTTCTGTAGCCATACAGTCAATATTGGATCAGACGTATAGTAATTTTGAGTTGATCGTTGTTGATGACCATAGTGAGTCAAATTCATATAGAAAGCTAACAAAGTTCATTAAGAATAAAAGAGATAAAAGAATAAAACTACTAAGGCTTAAAAATAACTCGGGTACATATAGGGCTAAAAACCATGGTCTAAAGGTAGCGCTAGGTGATTTCATTACATTCCAGGATTCTGATGATTGGTCTCATCCTTTGAGGTTGTCTAAACAGATTTCTTCGCTGGAAGGTAGCAATATGGCAGTTTTAACAAACTACTTCCGTGTTTGTGATGGTAGCCATCCCAATGTCCATAAAAGTAATATATTGAGAGAAGCGCCGATTACGTTATTTTATAGACGTTCTGTTTTTGAAACGCTTGGATTCTTTGATTCAACTCGTACATCTGCTGATAGTGAATATATTAATAGAATTATTGCAGTTTATGGTTCAGGCTCTATTAAAAAAATCGATAAGCCGTATTATATTGCTAGTTATCATGATCGTTCTTTAACCTCTTTTGGTCCACTGAGTCTAGATCCGATACTTGGAGTTAATGGTTTAAGAAAACAATATTCCCAAAGCTATCGAGGTTGGCATAAGTTGATTGGTAAAGGTTTACACAGCCCCTTTGTTCCTTATCCTTTGAAGAGTCGAATTTTTTCAGCCCCAACAGGCTTAACTTATTAAGTCAGGGCAATTGCATCAATTACTTTGGCAAACATAGTATTCACTAGTAAAAAATACTGAGAATCTTGCTTTTCCTGATGAAAATATCTACGAGGGGCTTCTTAGAGCCTCTACCAACGGCATTTGATTTTCTTCCTAAGAAAGCTCCAGGAAGCTCCAGGGGCAGTTCTTGCATAGTGCATAAAATCAACTACTTTTAGTGGCTCATTCTACTGAAAGCGTTTTCTATTATGAGTCGTCCACTAAGACTGGAGTATGCCGGAGCTTTATACCACGTCACTTCCAGAGGTAATGAACGAAAGCCGATTTTTCTTGAAGAAGATGATTTTGGATTGTTTCTTGAAGTGCTGGATGAAGTGTGCCAGCGCTTTAACTGGGTGATCCACTCCTGGTGCCTGATGACCAATCATTATCATTTATTGGTTGAGACACCCGATGCAAATCTGTCTGTCGGTATGCGACAACTTAATGGCGTTTATACCTTGCGGTTTAACCGTCGTTACGGTCGGGTAGGGCATCTTTTTCAAGGTCGGTACAAGGGCATACTGGTGGACAAATCTTCTTATCTGCTGGAACTGAATCGTTACATTGTTCTTAACCCGGTCAGGGCTGGCATGGTTGATCATCCTGAAGACTGGCTATGGAGTAGTTATCGGTACACTCTCGGTAAAATGGAAGCTCCTTCCTGGTTAGCGGTTGATCAAACCCTGTTGCTATTTGCTCCAAACCGGCAACGAGCTTGCGAGCACTTTATTCACTTTGTTGCAGCCGGCTATGGTGTTGATGTTTGGAATAAACTGAGTCACCAGATATTTCTTGGTGATGAATCTTTTGTAGCGGAACAGAAGCAGCGGATTGAAGACCTGAAGCTCGACCTGAATGAAATTCCTCATAAACAAACCCGACCTGTATGCAAAAGTCTGGAGTTTTATGAATCACATTATTCAGATCAGAAGCAGGCAATGACTGCTGCCTATCATTCAGGTGGTTATACAATGGCAGAAATCGCGCGCCATTTTGGTGTACATTATTCGACGGTGAGTCGGGCCTGTGCACAGTGCAAGAACTGACTCTAATGACCCTTTTTCTACTCCCCAAATGTGCCTGAAAGAGAGTTCGTTATGAGTCCGAATACTAATGGCGGGTTGAAAGTGAAGTAGCTACCGGCAAAGCACCCAGCTTACTTTCCTTTTCAAAGGTATAAAGGGTGGTAGCGCCTTTATTTTCGGCTCTTCTTGCTATCAGGCAGTCAGAAAAATCAACCTTTGTATACTCTTTGTAATCCATCAATGCGCAATGCAATGCGTCCCAGTCTTCAAACTGAAAACGGGTATGGCAGGCCAAATCATAAAGAATGTTGTATATGTCTTTTTTGACGATGCCAAACACCGTTTCCATAACCCATTCAGTTTCTGCTAACACAATATCTGACAAAAATACACTCTCTGCCGAATGGATTATGTCAATTGCTTTTTGTGTTTGCCAATCGGGGTTATCACTATCCAAAGGTTCAAGCAAATAGCGCAATAAAACATTCGTATCGATAGCAATCATTCCTGCCCCCTGAATTTTTGAGCCGCCTTATCTTTAATTGCTTTTTTGACATCAATTGTGTCGAGATTAGCGGCGCTGTCTTGTGAGCAAGCGATCCTGCCAGCCAGTGATTCATTGGACATTTTCACAAGGTGAGCAATACCGTCCCTCTCGAACACTCTTAAGGTATCGCCGGGTTCAAAGCCCAATTTTGCGCAGACTGCCTGAGGTATGGTGACTTGCCTTTTACTAGTTAGCTTTGGCATAAATCGCTCCTTCGGTATTACAAAATAGAAATGGTAATACCAAGTTAGCTGGTTAGCCCTGAATTTTCAATTTTAAAATTTATTTATGTGTGGAATCGTAGGCGCAGTTGCGCAATCTAATATCACCCCTGTACTTGTCAACGGCCTGAAACGCCTGGAATACCGTGGCTACGATTCAGCCGGTATTGCCGTTATTGATGAAACCGGCGAAGTTCAGCGTCGTCGAGCATTGGGCAAAGTTGACGAGCTGGAAGCTGTTATCAAAGAGTCCCCTGCCGAGGGTAATATCGGCATTGCCCACACCCGCTGGGCAACCCATGGTGCCCCAAGCGTTGAAAACGCTCACCCGCATATGTCCGGTGAGCGTCTGGCCATTGTTCATAACGGTATTATTGAAAACCATTCCGAACTGAAAGCCGAGCTTCAGGCAGAAGGTTTTGTATTTGAATCGGATACGGATACTGAGGTTATCGCTCACCTGATTAAGCGAGCCTGGAACCGTAAAGGTGAACTGCTGGCTTCTGTTCGCGCTATTCTAAAGCATCTCGAAGGTGCTTATGCACTGGGTATTATCAAGGCTTCTGAACCTAGCCGCATTATTGCTGCACGCCATGGCAGCCCGTTGGTTATTGGTGTTGGTGAATGAAGGCCATTACCTGGCATCGGATCAGCTGGCTCTGCTGCCGGTCACCGATCAGTTTATTTACCTGGAAGAGGGTGACCTTGTTGATATACGCATCGACGAGTTAACCGTCTGGAATAAAGAGAATGAACTAGTTGAACGTGAAGTGCATCACTTTGCCCTGCAGAATGCCTGTGCAGACAAGGGTGAATACAAGCACTACATGCACAAGGAGATTCATGAGCAGTCCCGTGTTATGGCCGATGTGCTGGAAGGCCGTATAACCTCGGTTTCTGCCGAGAAAGGGCGTGTTCTGGAAGCGACTTTTGGTACCCAGGCCAAGGCTCTGTTTGATGAAGCTCGTCATATCCAGATTATTGCCTGTGGTACCAGCTACCATGCCGGCATGGTGGCCCGTTACTGGCTTGAAGAGCTGGCGGGTATTGCCTGCAGTGTGGAAATTGCCAGTGAATACCGTTATCGCAAGGCCGTTGTTCCTGCAGGAACTCTTTTGGTCACCGTTTCCCAGTCTGGCGAAACAGCAGATACTTTGGCAGCACTGCGTAACCTGAAAGATAATCCCAACTGTATTGGTTCTCTGGTTGTCTGCAATGTACCTGGTAGCTCTTTGGTACGGGAATCAGACCTTAGCCTGATGACCCATGCCGGGCCAGAGATCGGTGTGGCATCAACCAAAGCCTTTACCAGCCAGCTGGCCGCTTTCCTGTTGCTGACCATTGCTCTTGGCCGCCGTCATGGTATGTCGGAAGAGGCTGAAGCCACCTTGGTAAGTGAACTGCACAAGCTTCCTGCTCATATTCGTCATATGCTTGAGCTGGACGAGTTAATTGCCGAGAAGGTTCAGTTATTTGCGAAAAAGAACCATACTCTTTTCCTTGGTCGTGGTGCTATGTACCCCATTGCCATGGAAGGTGCGCTCAAGCTGAAGGAGATCTCCTACATTCATGCGGAAGCCTATGCCGCGGGTGAATTGAAGCATGGCCCTCTGGCACTGGTTGATGAAAATATGCCTGTCGTTGCTATTCTGCCGGAAGATGATCTGCTGGATAAGACCAAATCCAACCTGATGGAAGTTAAGGCCCGCAATGGGGAACTGTTCCTGTTTGCGGCTATGGGTGTAAGTACCGAAGGGCTAGACGCTGCTGAGGTTATCACCATTCCCTCCTGTTCACCCCTGGATTGCACCACTGGTTTATACCGTTCCTCTGCAGCTGCTCTCATATCATGTAGCTTTGCTGAAAGGCACGGATGTTGACCAGCCCCGCAATCTTGCCAAGGCTGTGACTGTTGAATAAACGGCGGTTTAATCGGTAGTAAAACCTTTGATGAAACAAACCTTACAACCGGATATTTCCGTTATTATCCCGTTCTGTTACCGCAAGGGTGACAGACACTGTCTCACTCGGTTACAGAATGCAGTCTCCTGCTTTGCTGGAAAGCAGGGCGCTGAGGGAAAAATAGAAATTGTTGTTTATGATACGACACCCGGCTCACCTATGGGCCGTGTTAACACCGTATCGGAACGACCGGGTGTAAGGTATTTCCACCGGCCAGAGAGTGGCGTTTTCCGCCCCGGCAGAACGCGCAATCTGGCCGTTGAACAGGCGAAAGGACAATATCTGTTCTTTTTTGATGCGGATCTTTTATGCTCAGATGGTTTTGTCAGCTCGCTTCTGGCAGAAAAGAGCAGGCTGGAGGAAATTGGAGCAGAGGCGTTTGCCATGTTTCCCTGCTTGTACTTGTCTCAAAAAACGACAGGGAACATTCTTGCTGGGAAAGCACCTTCTTTTTCTGAATACCTGCGCTCCTTTTTACGAGGAGAGCTAACGCAGGTTGATGGTATTGCCGTTGTAAGTAGCTGCTTGTTAGTGAATCGTCAATGGTTTCTTGATATTGGTCGTTTTAACTGTTCCTTTTCCGGCCATGGTTATGAGGATTTTGAACTGATCCACCGTTTAGCTGCTTATTATCCTGTTGGTAAGCTGCCTGAAGATTATAAACGGGATGTCAAAAGTCCGTTTCCGGCCAACTATCAGGGTTTTCGGCGTTATCTCAGTTTTTACAGCTTACCCTATTTATTTACCGGAAATTATCTTCTGCATCAGTGGCATTCACGCCCTCTGGCGCGTCCTTACCATAAGCAGCGTAAAGTGAATGAGAAAACATTTTCCGGGCTTCTTGCGGCCAGCCGGTTACCCGTAGTCAATGGTATTAAACCTTTTGCCTCAGAACATGAGCTGCCTGACTTTCAGCAGTGGATTTTGTCTTGTATGGAAATTTATGGATATAATGCCAGCGATTTTCCTGGGTTGTTCCGTTGGCGGGAGGGTGTTAAACGTCCCACAAAGCTCATGGCTACGTAAACTCCGGAAGCTGTATATGAATCCACGAAGGTTTTTTTCTGATATTCGTTTACCTATTTGATTGCTATAAAGAATTATTTAACGCTTTTGTTCAATACTTGGAACTCTTAAATGGGTGGTTTTATATCTGTTTAGTGCAAAGCCTTGCGTTGTCAAAACGTGTGGAAATACCAGTTCACAGCAAAAACGCTTATAAGTGTTGTGATTAAACCACCAAAAGTGATCCAGTACTGCCGATGCATTGATCCCATTTCTGAACGGATATCTGCCATTTCTGTTCGTACTTCCGCAAACTCTGTGCGCACTCCAGCAAACCCTTTTACCATTTCGGTTTTCAGTTCGTAATAACGTTCGTCACTCTTTTGCTCAAGATGCCGGTATTCATCCATCATTTGCTTCTGATGCTGGAGTAAAGCCTCCTGCATGATCAGAACATCCTTTTTGGTCGCTATATGGTCAGGGTCAAGTGCAGAGCTGACTCGGGCTGCGAGTTCTTCTTTTATACCAATCTGTTTCAGGTCGGCAAAGAGTGTTTCTGACATTTCATACTCCTGTGCAGCAGGATTAACATAGCACACCCATAGCAACCTGCTTATGTTCTATACATCATCTCGTAGTATCTTTACGGCACCGGAACTTCCCGCTCTTTTGGGGGGAGAGGTTCACTTGTTGCCTCGCAATAAAACAGAACTGACTTTGAACAGCAGTGTTATTGGCTGGGGGAAATAGGGTCATGGGGGAAATAGGGGGGGGAAATAGGGGCACGTCTTGAATCTTGCGTTTGTACAATGTGCAGCGCAATGCCTGCCCCCTTTTTCCACCCTGTATATGCGGGCAACAGATGTCCGCAAAGCCTATACTCATGCCTCCCTGTTTGGAGGCATTTATGGCGCAAAGTACCCAACCAGAAAAAAACCTCTACCAGCAGCTTAAGGCTATCGGTATAGATGAGGAACTGGCCCATCAGGTAGACAAGTCCCTTAGCCCTGAACATGTGGCGACCAAGTCCGATTTTCTGGTTATGCAGGAAGCTATTCTTCAGGTTCAGCTGAGAGGGGAAGACCGCTATCAGGAACTACGGACAGAAATGCACCAGAATCGTCAGGATCTGCAAATAGAGATGCAGCAGGTTCAACACAATCTGCAGGGGAATATCACTGCTCTGGATAACAAGATCGAACGTACCGGTGCCGAATTAAGGGTGGAAATCGCGGCTATGTCCCGACAGTTTGGGATCACCTTCTTTGGCCTGGCTCTAACAATTTTGAGTGTATTTGCCGTGAACTGGTATTTTCATTAATTAAGGCCTTGCCTATGCCTATACTTGCATCTCCCTGTTCGGAGGCAACTATGGCGCAGAATACCCAACCAGAAAAAAACCTCTACCAGCAGCTTAAGGCTATCGGTGTTGATGAGGAACTGGCCCATCAGGTAGACAAATCACTTAGCCCTGAGCATGTAGCGACCAAGTCTGATTTTCTGGTTATGCAGGAAGCTATTCTTCAGGTTCAGTTACGAGGGGAGGATCGTTATCAGGAACTGCGGACAGAAATGCACCAGACCCGTCAGGAAGTGCACCAGATTCGCCAGGATTTTCGGGTAGAGATACAGCAGGTTCAACACAATCTGCAGGGAAATATCACTGCTCTGGATAACAAGATCGAACGTACCGGTGCTGAATTAAGGGTGGAAATCGCGGCTATGTCCCGACAGTTCGGGATTACCTTCTTTGGCCTGGCTCTTACAATTTTGAGTGTGTTCGCAGTGAACTGGTATTTTCATTGAGTCATTGCTGTTACTGATATAACATCTTCAAGCGTTTTCCCTGCCTTCTATAAGGTCTGTTTTGAATAGTGCGATAGGGATGTGTTTCTGGTAGCGAATGAAGTCTTTATCCGTAGTGAAGACCGGTATCTGATATTGAATAGCCACAGATGAAATTAGAAAATCGGTATGTGAACCTTGAATGCCTTTGCGACGGCAGGCATTAGCTAGCCGAGCGGCATTCATATAGTCATGCCGTGTAATTGAAAGTTGTTCAAAGGCTTCTAGTTTATTGCATAGTTTGTCAAACTGTGTCTCATGGCGTATCCCGGTCAATACTTCTTGTAAAATGGGGCCTATAAGCACGGCTCTGTGCTGGCGAATCAGTCGCTGTAAAACCAGGGCTTCGGAAGGTGTATCACTGTTTTTCTTCCAGCGTAGAGCGGCAGACCACACGCAGGTGTCGACTAAAACCATTATTTGCGACGGCCCTTTTTTTCAGAAGGATCAGTGTCATACTCGATAGTGCCGAAGTCTTCCAGTAGCTCCAGCTGCTTGCGGTGGCGAATGAACTCGGCCAACGCTTCATTGACGGCTGCTTTTTTGGTTTTGTAGCCGCCAAGGGCCTGAACCTGGGAGATGAGTTCATCATCTATTGCGAGGTTGGATGGCATTCAGAGCACCCCTACACATTGCTTTACACAAAACCAGTTTAGACTCGTTGTTCTCCTTTACCAAGATCCAATAACTGCAAAGTCAAAAATGGGGTCACGTCTTGAAGCTAGCATTTGTGCAATGTGTAACACAAGTGGGCATTCCGGTGTCATTCGCCACCCCATTCCGTTTTTATTCGCTCGGTCATTACGGGCAGGGCTAAATCATGAAACCCCTTGGTATCAATGATATCAAGACTGATCTTGAAATTTAATTTATCACATACACCACCGCTTCTGTGCATAAATCAGCACCAGAGCATCAGCCTGAACGCATTTACCTTGATAGAACACCTTTCTGTCCTCAAAGATTATCGTCAGTCCTAGAAAACAGACCACAAACTAACAGATATTCTTCTTCTGATGATCTGTGCAGTGATCAGTGGGTTTCATGCGTTTTCCCTAGTGTATTGGCCTTCTATTTCTTGCATACGTGGTTTCATACTGGTTTTAGTACAAAGCTTTGTGTTGTCAAAAAGTATGAAAATACCAGTTCACAGCAAAAACGCTTATAAGCGTTGTGATTAAACCACCAAAAGTGATCCAGTACTGCCGATGCATTGATCCCATTTCTGAACGGATATCTGCCATTTCTGTTCGTACTTCCGCAAACCCTTTTACCATTTCGGTTTTCAGTTCGTAATAACATTCGTCACTTTTTTGCTCAAGATGCCGGTATTCATCCATCATTTGCTTCTGATGCTGGAGTAAAGCCTCCTGCATGATCAGAACATCCTTTTTGGTCGCTATATGGTCAGGGTCAAGTGCAGAGCTGACCCGGGCCGCGAGTTCTTCTTTTATACCAATCTGTTTCAGGTCGGCAAAGAGCGTTTCTGACATTTCTTACTCCTGTGCAGCAGGATTAACATAGCACACCCATAGCAACCTGCTTATGTTCTATACATCATCTCGTGGTATCTTTACGGCACCGGAACTTCCCGCTCTTTTGGGGGGAGAGGTTCACTTGTTGCCTCGCAATAAAACAGAACTGACTTTGAACAGCAGTGTTATTGGCTGGGGTTTGAAGGAAAATACTCGTAAAGTCAGGGAGTGTGCCAAAAATACCGGCTTACCCTACTGGCAACTGGAAGATGGCTTTATCAGCTACCTCGGCCACCCATCTCTGGGAGATCGTCGTTTTTCCTTGATCGTGGACAAAACCGGCATTTATTACGACGCTACCAAACCTTCTGATCTGGAAAACCTGCTTAACAACAAACTGTGGGTCACTTGGGATTTGCTTCAGCGTTCCCGCAACCTTCTGGATACAATCTGCCACCATCAGATCAGCAAGTACAACCATGAGCCTGTTGGCAGTTATACACTGCCAGCATCGGATAAACCAAGAGTACTGGTTGTTGATCAGACCTTTGGTGATTGTTCCATCCAGTATGGGATGGCAAATGCCAGTAGCTTTCAGGGCATGTTGGATGCGGCTTTAACTGAAAACCCGGAGGCGGAAGTCTGGGTCAAGGTGCATCCTGATGTCGTTCTTGGCAAGAAGAAAGGCTATCTGGGTAATAACCTGCCGAAGGATAATCCCCGCATTAAGGTTCTCGCAGAGAAGGTCAATGCCCAGTCCCTGTTTCCCTGGTTTAGTAAAGTCTATGTTGTCACTTCACAGCTGGGTTTTGAAGCTCTCTGGCACAGGAAAGAAGTGGTTTGTTTCGGTGTGCCATTTTACAGCGGTTGGGGGCTGACTGATGACCGGGTTCCCTGCCCACGTAGAAATCAGATCCACACTGTAGAAAGTTTGTTTGCTGCTGCCTGTCTCCTGTACACCCGGTATATAGATCCGGAAACGGCCAAACCCTGTGAACTGGAAGATGTGCTTGAACTGATAGCTCTGCAGAAGAGATATCAGCATCAGGAAGTGAATACCCTTTACCTGGTTGGATTCAGCCTCTGGAAAAGGGCGTTTATGAAAACCTTCGTAGGAGGGCTTGCGCAGCAGGTCAAATATGTCAAGTCACCAGCCCAGGCATCCAGGCTGGCAAAAAGTGGTGATGGCATTCTGATCTGGGGTGCCAAACAATACGACTATGAGCCCCCGTCTGGGGTTAAGCTCTATCGCTGTGAAGATGCCTTCGTACGTGGGGTTGGTCTGGGTGCAGAGTTGAAGCGCCCGCAGTCACTGGTTTTAGATGGTACCGGTATCTATTTCGACTGTTCCCAACCGTCAGACCTGGAAAGGGCAATCAATACACAGAAGCTTACCGAGGCTCAGATTAAACAGGGTAAGAATATTCGTGAACAGCTGGTAACCCGCCGAATCAGCAAATATAACCTGCGTTCCGGTTCCAAAAATGTGTTTGCCAATGTACAGGCCGGACAAAAGAAAATACTGGTAACAGGGCAGGTGGATAGTGATGCTTCTATTCAATATGGAAGCCCGGAAATTCGCTCAAATCACGCCTTACTGGTGCAGGTTAGAAAGAATAATCCTGACGCGTATATTGTGTACAAGCCTCATCCTGATGTAGTGCAGGCCGGGCGCGCAGGTTATATACCGGATGAGGAAGCATTAAAGTGGGCCGATGCCATAGCAGTTGACAGCGATATTTTTGACTGTATTGCCCAGTGTGATGAGGTTCATGTCCTGACATCTCTGGCGGGCTTTGAGGCTGTTATACAGGGAAAAACTGTTCATACCTGGGGCTGCCCTTTTTATTCCAGCTGGGGAGTGACTGTTGATCATTGTTCCTGTGATCGCCGTCAAGCTCGGCGTACGGTTGATGAGCTGGTGTATTTTGCTTACATAGCTTATTCCCGCTATGTGAATTGGGATACCAGACGTTTTACCACTTTGGAACGGTTTATGAAGGCTTTGGAAAATGCCTCTCCTGCGGCAACTTCTAAGACAGGAATCTCCCGGTGGTGCTCCCGTAAAAAAAGAAAGATTGGTTATTTAGCAGAGGCTCTCTTCCAGTAATGGGGCCATGTCTATAGCCTCTGCCAAAAGAGCTGTAGACAGGGAAAACGCATGAAAGCCCTTGGTATCACTGGGATTGTAGAAAGTTGGAACAAATAATGGGGCTTATATCGTGAGCAAAAGCATACCTGATACCCACACCGAGGGAACAGCCCATGAGAGCTTACCGAATTCCGAGAGTGACAAATCTTGCTCTATCCCTTGATATACAAGGGGTAGAGCAAGATTTGAGTATGATTTATACAGATATAGTGTTTTCGGATTTTTTGATACATAAACTGGACTTGAGCCCAGTGATAGCGCGGGGTTTCATGTGTTTTCCCTGATATCCCGGGATGTTGAACGATTCCTATCTTGTTTTTGCCAAAATTTGCAGTGCTATCGCCTGTAGCAGTCTGCAAGGCTGATTACTCAACCTTATTACAATCTCAAATACACAAGGATGACTGGTGTGAGTCAAGCTTTATCACCCAATATGCTGTTCCTCCAGGGTCCCCTTGGGCCTTTCTTCAGGGAGTTGGCACACCACTTCAGTCAGAATGGTATTTGCACCCATCGTATTAATCTGAATGCCGGCGATCGTTTTTACAGCGGTGGTGATTATGTTGCTGATTACACGGGCACTATAGATGGGTGGCCTGCCTTTCTGGAGGACTATCTCAGGGAGCACTCTGTTCAAGCGGTCTTTGTAATGGGCGATTGCCGTCTTTATCATCGGCTGGCCAAACAGGTTTGCCAGAAGCTGGGAGTCCGCTTTCTGGTTTTTGAAGAGGGTTATCTTCGTCCCAACACCATTACCCTTGAAGAGGGTGGAGTGAATGCACTTACGGAGCTGGATCTTTCATTAGAGAATTTACGTAATATTTTACCTCATAACTGTCAGTCCCCTGTGGCCATAGGCTCTACTATGGGACAGAGAACATGGCATGCAGCAGCTTATTACTGGGCGGCCAGGCTGGGGCAGGCCCGCTTCCCGGATTATGTCCATCATCGTGCGTTCCATCCGGTTGTGGAAGGTGCGAAATGGATACATGGGGCGCTGCGCAAAAACCGGACCCGTTTCAGGGACAGCGTGACCGAGGCTGATTTACTGGGTGAGCTGAGTCAGAAATTTTACCTGGCAGCTCTGCAGGTTCATGATGACAGCCAGATGCTGTATCACTCTGATTATGACTCTGTTGAAGCCTTTATTAGTGAAACAGTCTCCTCTTTTGCCCAGCACGCACCTGAGGATACTGTGCTGGTGCTGAAACATCACCCCATGGATCGGGGGTACACCCATTATGGGCTGCATATCCAGAGTCTGGTGCTTGAATATGGGCTCGAGGGACGGTTGATCTACTGCCATGACCTGCGCCTGCCCAGTATCTATAATCACTGTCGTGGCGTAGTGACGGTAAACAGTACCGTTGGGCCTTCAGCACTGTTACACCATATTCCCGTAAAGGTGATGGGGAAGGCCATGTATAACTTGCCGGGGTTGACATCACAGTGCTCGCTGGACGAGTTCTGGAATCAGCCCGAGCCTGTTGATGATCGTCTTTTCCGTCAGTTTCAGACCTGCCTGTTTGATCAAACCCAGATTAATGGCAGCTTTTTCAGCCATTTTTCCATGACCTGCCAAAATACCCTGGCCTTCTGCCAGCAGAAGTGGCCCGAATTATTTAAGGAGTTAAATGAGCTGGGTACGACGGCTTCAAACCCATCGGAAGAGGCTTTGGCCGCCTGACTCATGCCTCTCTTCTTTCTGGCGATAACTAACGTGATTAGGAATTGCCAGGGAGAAGGTGATGAACAAGGTAGCGGGAGCAGCCTTTGCTCTTACAGTAAGCTTGGTACCCTTGAGCGGGCAGGCGCTGGATTTGAAACCGGATGGCATGGCCGTAACCCATGGCAAATATATCCCGAATAAAGCTGATATCAGCAATACCCGGATCAGCCTGAAGTGGGACTGGAACAGGGATTTCCTGGAAAGTTCTGGCTGGAAACTGGGTGGTTATTTTGACTTGGGTTATAGCCGCTGGCGCAGCCACCTTTCCGATGAGGATCAGCCCAGCCCTGATGGTGCTGACAAGGCCTGGGCCGCCAGCTTTTCACCTGTTTTCAGACTGGAACCTGAAATATCTTCCACCTTTGTTCCTTTTCTGGACTTTGGCGTTGGCGTCAGCTACCAGTCCGAAAAAGATCTTGAGAAAAAACTGAAGTCCCCTATTAATATGGGAGGGCATACCCAGTTCGAGATACGTACTGTGGCTGGTGTCCGCTTTGGCAGGCTGAAACAGTTTGAGCTCTCCTATGGCTGGTTCCATTATTCCAATGCCAATTTACATCCCCAGAATGAAGGGCTGGACTTTCAGCTGTTAAGCCTGGGCTGGAATTGGTAATCTCTCTTGTGTGATCTGTTAAGAGCCTGATGGTTTGACTGTCAGGCTCTTTTTTTATTCTCTCTTCCCCTTTATGTGTCGTGGTATCTGTGTTTTCAAAGATGACTGAAAAGGGAGGCCGCTGGCCTGTATCTCTGCACAATAAAATCCTCCGTCAGGCCTGGCGGACAGTTGGAGCCTGCCCGAAGCTGGGACAGGTTGTCACTGAACATAAATTCCGGCAATGGAAACAGAATCAGAAGTTAACTATTCCGGCTTCTTTGGTGTTAACTAGACAGGGAAGTTCTTTAACCGGATTGGTATCTCCTCAACAACTGCAAATGCGTCTGGCAGCAGTCAATTACACTTCTGCAGGGCGTGTAGAATACGATTTTAGAGATCAGTTTATCTGTTCAGGCAATATCAATAATCGCCTGAGTCCGGTTCGCGATAGCCAGTTGAACAGTGAGGTTGACGAGCTGTTTGCCTGTGAGATGGACTGGCGAAAAACCCGAAGTTACCAGAGGCTCTGCCAGCGGTTACAAGATTCTGGAGCGTTTGGTCATAACAATGTTCACTTTTCAGATTCAGCTCAGATTGATCGCTATTTCGAGCGGTATGTGCGTTTGGCCGATAGTATCGACCGTTATGGTTATCAACCCCGTGCACAATTAATGTTGAAGAGCAGGGAAGGCCTTGGCAGAACCTGGCGGCTTGAATGGGGAGAACAGGAAGTGGGGGTGGCTATTGGCCCCCAGGGAGAAATCTGGCGCTACCGGGGTGGATACCACCGTACTGCAATTGCCCGCAACCTTGGACTGTCAGCTATGCCAGTAATGGTCAAACTGGTCCATAGTAATTGGCTGCAGGCCTGCCTGAAAGACAGCCCGGGTCTGACTTTAAAAGAGCTAAGCAGTGTATTGGTGGCACACTTAGGGAAGGGAAAAAAGTATCGGAAATGTTGATAACCGGTGCAAGGGCTATTGATAGAAGTTCCTTGAGCGTGCTCGAAAAGCCGAAGGTTGGCTCTGTTAACAATAGATGTTGGTTTATTTCTCAAAGTTAGTGATTACGCTGAATAGAGGAAGTAACCAAATTTTCTATGAAGCCCGAATGCCAAGCTATACAGGGTGCACGGAAGTACTACCAACATGTAGTGTTAACAGAGCCCGAAGGTTGGTTGCTGAATGCGAACCGGGTTAATGAAGACAGTCAGGCCTGACACTTGTGCCTTCATGGGGTCTAAAGTGCTCATCCTGATAATCAAAGCTGCCGCATCGACCACATCTCAGAACACCATTACAGTTGTTGATGGTTTTGGTGCAGAACCTGGCTGTTGCCAATTGAGCGGGTACTTCATTCAAGCCTTTGTTCAGATCTTCCTGACTCCATTGGCAGGGGGTTTTTGGGCATATACATTTAAGCTGATTTCCCTGAACCCGACAGTTCTTACAGCTATTATTATTCAGGATGTTGCTAAGGTGTTTTTGGCAGATCAGGCTTCCCTTGGCGTATGTAATGTCACTTTTAGGGCAACGATCAAGTGAAATGGATGTTTTGCTCAGGGTCTTGGTCCAGCCAAGAGAAACCCAGCAATCACATTCAAGGCGGCCATTTATCTCCGAGCAGTTGTTGCAGTAGTTTTGATAATCTCCACCAGATGATTTGACAGCCTCGCGACCCCCTTCTTCCAATGACTCTGGTTTCACAATCCGCTCACTTAGCTGATCAGGTTTTTTTACACTCTTTTTCTCAAGATCTTTGCTGATGTTATTGCAGAACAGATAACCCATTTTGAGTTCTACCCGGCGTGTTGTACATGTGGACAGGTCAAGCGTAGCCAGATGGCGCTGACCATTATGATCAGGGCAATGGCAGGCTAAAATGCCAGTCTTCGAATCATATGAGCACTTTTTACAGACATTCTGATAGTCACCGCCAGGCATAGAAGAGGGTGGGTTCCCCCCAAGGGGGGCTGCCGTAGTGTTTAAGGAAAATAGAAGCAGTAACAGTATTGGAAGGGTTGACTTGACCATAGTAGTTCATCGCTTGAGTTATTTATTTTTAGAATAGCTAATTGGCTTTGGATGCAAGCTGATATTAAAAGAGACTTAAAGGATCTGCCTCATGAGTAGCTGTTTCACCATATGTTTTATTATTGCTGCTGTTAAATGAGAGAAAGTTATCATTCATTGCCTAGATGTTATGAAATCTTGTCGGTAAAGGTAACGAAAGTGTCATATATACAGAACTATAAAGAAGAAAACTGGCTCAAAGAAGAAACTCATATGTGAATGTCTGGTTTCCCTGATTCTGCCTGAATAAAAGGTCAAATTATGGAGTCAATAAGCCTAAAAGCAAACATAAGCAGGAGAAAACGTCGTTTCCCATCAAGTAGTGATAAATCAGGGAAGTTTTCAACTAAAAAAGTAAAGCGTGAAAAGTCTCATTTTGCCTCTACTACTGTGAGAAGATCTTTGCGACAGCAAAATAAAGTTGTTCGTGATAGATGTTTGCAAAGCAGGTCTGCTAGATCTTTAAAGGGAAATCCAAAGAAAGGTATTTCATATTTTAAAAGAATGCCTGTTGATGAACGATATAGATTTATTGTTGATGGCAAGTTATTAAAAAAAGAAAAAGGAGCAGCCCGTTTTGAGGCGAGAGAACCAGGGTGCATAAAAGGTGGTGCTCGAGTTTATGAAAAAATCGTATGTGTTTTACAGGTGTGTAAGGATCCTAGAGTATTCTTGACTAAACAATATCTCAAAGAGCTGCATAAAGTATTATTTGAAGATATAACAATGGACAAACGAAAAAAAGGAAGATTGAAAAGACTTCAGAGTGCAGGAAAATTCAGGAAAAAAATGATTTATTTCAAAGTATGTACTAATTATACCCGAAGAGGTTTGCTTGAAGCACAAAGTTTTTATAAGACTATATCTCCAGAAAGTGAAAAAATATTTCAAGTGGATACCTATACTTCAAGTAGTCCAGTTTCGAGAAAAATAGTAAGAAAAGATTATCCTGATGCGGATAAGCTTGATGGTTATATTAAAAATCCAAAGTGCACGGTAAATTTCCGGCCTGTGAATCATAAGTTAGTTGAAGCAGCCATTGATGAAATTTTATCAGATGCACAAGAAAAAATAGAATGTATTAATAATAAAGAAGATTTAATTAAGTTTATTTCCTGTGTCTCTTATAAAATTCATCAAATACACCCTCGAATTGTTCGGGCTCTGATGGATTCACTTCTTATGTTCTATGGCTTTTGTCCAGCAATTTGGTATGATCCAACTATTATTGATTTTTATAGTTCAGAAGAAATATCTGAAGTTCTGAAAGATTCAGAAAAGAAGACCGTTACTCTTATTGAATGTTTAGAGAAAGGAGAAAAAATGGAAGGTGTATATCAAAGTGGAAAAAATGATAAAGAGCTTAGCGTTAAAGCTTTCTCAAAACAACATTTACAATAAAATCGAAAATACAGGTTTGTTTAAATCATATTGTAGGCATATTGAAATTGATGCATCTAACATTTTTGTTATTGAAAAATAGTAAATGGATTATTAAACAATTTGGTATGATCCAACTATTATTGATTTTTATAGTTCAGAAGAAATATCTGAAGTTCTGAAAGATTCAGAAAAGAAGACCGTTACTCTTATTGAATGTTTAGAGAAAGGAGAAAAAATGGAAGGTGTATATCAAAGTGGAAAAAATGATAAAGAGCTTAGCGTTAAAGCTTTCTCAAAACAACATTTACAATAAAATCGAAAATACAGGTTTGTTTAAATCATATTGTAGGCATATTGAAATTGATGCATCTAACATTTTTGTTATTGAAAAATAGTAAATGGATTATTAAACATACAGATTGAACGGTAAATATAAATAAAATTGAAGTAATCTTAGGAGAGCTTTCCCCGTAACTGCTCATATTTTACTGGCAAAATTGTCTGTTTTTTATACAGCTCCTCGCTATCACTGGGCTGTAGCCGAGTCGATGGTTGGTCTGCCAGTGAAATATGAGCAGTTACCTTTCCCCAAGCCTGGATACGCACAGACTTTTCAGGCAGTTTCTAAATTATTTTCTTCTATTCAGCTGACATTATCCGTTATATGGTGGAAGTCTATGGTTTCCTCCTTCTCTCCGGCATGGATATCATCGAACACTGCCTGATCCAGCTCACCCTCGCTCCGTGCAACAACACAGGTCACAGCGCAGTCACCAGTTACATTGACTGCCGTACGCACCATATCAAGCAGGCGGTCCACTCCCATGATCAGTGCGATGCCTTCAACCGGCAGACCAACCTGCTGCAGAACCATTGCCAGCATAATCAGCCCAACACCAGGTACTCCGGCTGTACCAATTGAGGCCAGAGTTGCTGTCACAATCACAGACAGGTAATCACCCAGAGTCAGATCTATAGAGAAAGCCTGGGAGATAAAGACAGTGGCTACCCCCTGCATCATGGCGGTTCCATCCATATTGACCGTGGCTCCCAGGGGAATAGTAAACGACGAAACTCTGTTACTGACACCACAGCGGCGATTAACTGTCTCCAGAGTGACGGGAATGGTGGCACTGCTGGAAGAGGTGCTGAAGGCGAACAGCAGGGCATCTTCCATTTTACGCATAAAGGCCAGGGGGCTGACCCGGGCAAGGAACCGGAGCAGAAAGAAATAGGTAATACAGACGTGCAGAACCAGTATGCTTAACAGCAGGAAGAAGTACTTTACCAAGTTGAGAATGGCACTGAACTCAATGGTACTGAATAGCCGTGCCATCAGGGCAAAAACACCATATGGTGCCAGGTTCATCAACAGGGTGACCATTTTCATAATCACTTCATTCAGACTGATAAAGACATCTGCGAGCAGTTTGCCAGGTTTGCCGGATGCGGCAATGGAAATGCCAAACAGCAGGGCAAAGACAATAATCTGCAGGGCATTGCCTTTAGCCATGGAGGCAACCGGATTGCTGGGGAAAAGATTGATCAGGACGCTTTTCAGGGGTGGGGCTTCCTGAGGAGTAAAACCTGCAGCACCCTCAAGATTGGCCCCCATTCCCGGTTCGACGATCAAGGCTGCTCCTATCGCCATGGAGATTGCAATACAGGTTGTTACTAGGTAAAGAATAATGGTTTTAATCCCCAGACGTCCCAGAGTGGAGGCATCATTCAGGGTACAGGTGCCGCATACCAGGGAGACAAAAATCAGCGGTACGACCAGCATCTTCAGGGAGATAACAAAGATCTGCCCAATAATCTGGAACAGCCCCTCAGTGATATAGGTTTCGACAAAGATACTTTCTGGAAAAGCAGTACGAATAAACAGGCCAACCAGAATACCGAGAACCATTCCGGTCACAACTTTGGTTGTCAGTGACAGGTTACTCCAGCCCATGATGGAATCCTCGAATAGATATCCATGGGAGTATAGGAGGAGATTGCATGGGAAGATTGCATGGGAAGATTGCAGGGGGAGATTACGAGGGGGATTGTTTGTAGGGTTTTGTTGAGAAATGAGAGTGTACTAACTTCTGGTCTAAACTGCCTGCCAGGGCTATCTGTGGAGAAAGGCTGTGTTCACAGTACGGTTGTGTTCTGCACTCGTCGTATGGTTACTGTCTGCCGCCGTAGTTGCAGTGGAGATTTCCGTAACCTGTGGGAACATTGGTAAGGAACAGAAGCTTTGTCGGGAAGGGGTAGCCCGCTGGGAAGAGAATACTGGCCACAAGGCGAAGGTTGTCACCACGTCTTTAGCACCATCTGAGCATCTGGCGATGTATCAGCAGATGCTTGGCGCAGGAGCCTCTGATATTGATGTTTTGCTGGTAGATGTTATCTGGCCGGGGATATTGGGCAATCACCTGATCGATCTGAAACCTTTCAGCAGGGGAGAAGAAAAACAGCACTTGTCTACTATTATCGAAAACAATACCTACAAGGATCGCCTTGTAGCCATGCCCTGGTTCTGCAGTATTGGGCTGATGTATTACCGCAAAGATCTTCTCGATAAATATCACCATGCCGTACCGGAAACCTGGGAAGAACTGGCAGCTACAGCCCTGGCTGTTCAGAAGGCAGAGATGGCGGCCGGGAACAGCCGAATGAGAGGTTATGTCTTCCAGGCCAAGGCTTCTGAAGGTTTGACATGTAATGCCCTGGAATGGATATACAGCTATGGCGGTGGACAATTTGTTAACCAAGCCGGGGAAGTGACAGTGAATAATTCCCTGGCTATTAAAGCCATACAAACTGTGGCCAGCTGGATAGGTAAGATCACGCCGGAAGGTATTTTGAATTACATGGAAGAGGATGCCAGGGCGGTATTCCAGAGTGGCCATGCTGTGTTTATGCGCAACTGGCCCTATGCCTGGGCCTTGAGTCAGGGAGAAGACTCTCCGGTCAAGGGCAAGGTTGAAGTGATGGCTATTCCCAAAGGTGGAACCGATGGTCGGTCAACCAGTACTTTAGGTGGATGGCAGCTGGCAGTGTCGAAATACTCCAGACACCCCGATGTGGCAGCCAGCCTGGTGATGTGGCTGACCAGCAGGGAAGAACAAAAGCGCCGGGCTTTAGAAGGTTCTGCCAATCCCACCATGATTGAGCTCTACAGTGATCCGGATGTGCTGAGGGTTAATCCTTTTATGGGCCATCTGAAATATTCCATTAACCATGCAGTGGCCCGGCCATCCCGCCCTACTGGTGCAAGTTATAACAAGGTATCTTCGGCAGTATCATCTTTCATACATAATGCACTGAGTGGCGTCACCGATACAGAGGCCGCCCTGGCCGGTCTGGAGAAAAAGCTGGTACGGCTGAAGCGTAATGGCTGGTAGCTGATCCAGAGCAGTGGAAACACCGCGAAAAATGAGCCGGGTCAATATCAGGTAGGGTTGGTTGTTTTTTATAAAACTGTGCCCTGTACTCCCTGGATTGTGTAGGGAAAAGTGTAGGTAAATCAGAAAATAACAAATCAGAAAACTGACCTGACAAATCAGGCAATAAGAATCAGGCGACTAAAGAGCTGCACCTGGGTTGGTGCCGTTGAAAAAGGGACGCCAGACTCAAACATGTCCGAGGGGGACAACAGCCAATGGTATTGCGCAAGACTCTGCTTTGCTCTGTACTGGCAGCGGTAAGCTTTGTGGCTTATGTTTCAGCAGCCGAAGTCACTATTACCTGTGGTAATGCTGGCAAAGAGCAGCAAATCTGTAAGGAAGGCGTGGCAGAATGGGAAAAGAAAACCGGCCATACCGTTCGTATCGTAACCCCACCCACATCGGCTACAGAGCAGCTGGCACTTTACCAGCAGATTCTCGGCTCTGGTTCTCCTGATATTGATGTTTTCCAGATTGATGTGATCTGGCCTGGTATTCTGGGTAGTCACCTGATTGATCTGAAACCCTATTCCAATGGTGCAGAAAACCAGCATTTCCAGCCTATCGTTGAAAACAACACCTATAAAGGCAAGCTGATTGCCATGCCCTGGTTTACCGATGCGGGGCTACTGTTCTATCGCAAGGACTTACTGGAAAAATACCAGGAGCCGGTACCGGAAACCTGGGAAGAGCTGACCGCTACGGCACAGAAAATCCAGGACTCTGAGCGTGCCTTTGGCCACAGCAAGTTATGGGGCTTTGTCTTTCAGGCCAAGGCGTATGAAGGTCTGACCTGCGATGCTCTTGAGTGGATTGACAGTTACGGTGGTGGTGCTGTTGTAAATCCGGAAGGTGATATCACGGTTAATAATGATAATGCTGTGCAGGCTTTGGAAATGGCGGCCAGCTGGGTGGGCAGGATTACTCCGGAAGGTGTTCTGAACTACATGGAAGAAGATGCCCGTGGCATCTTCCAGAGTGGTAATGCGATCTTTATGCGTAACTGGCCCTATGCCTGGGCTCTTGGTCAGAACGATGACTCACCTATCAAAGGCAAGGTCGGTGTGATGGCGCTGCCCAAGGGCGGTGCAGCTGGCAAACAGACCGGCACTCTGGGAGGCTGGCAGCTGGCCGTTTCCAGGTACTCCAGGAACCCTGATGTTGCTGCAGACCTGGTAATGTGGCTGACCAGCAGGGAAGAACAGAAGCGCCGGGCTATCGTTGGCTCCTATAATCCAACCATTGCTGAGCTCTATGATGATCCAGATGTCAATAAGGCCAGTCCGTTTATGGGCCAGTTAAAAGATACCTTCACCAATGCTGTTGCTCGTCCATCCCGTGCTACCGGTGCCAACTACAACAAGGTTTCCAGCGCCGTATATAACGCGGCTCATAAGGTGCTGAGTGGGGAGGCTTCTGCAAAAATGTCACTGGCTAAACTGGAAAAAGATCTGAAGCGTATCAAGCGCAAGAGCTGGTAGTTCTACCCCTCTGCTCTTGCACTTGTCTTTGCTGCGGCGGCAACGCCGCAGCTTTTCTCGCCTCACAGGTTCAATTATGAGCTACAAATGAGGCTCTTCGAATAAATGACAAGAGTATCGCTGATGACCTTTGCTGTTATAACACGCTCAGGGCCTCGGGGAAGGTCTGGTCACTCAGACCTGACTGTCGAGAAAATCAGATCGGCCTGGCTGTTCCTCTCTCCCATGATTATTGTTCTGGCTGCCGTTGCTGGGTGGCCATTGCTGCGTACTATCTGGCTCGGTTTTACCGATGCCAATCTTACTGACCTCTCTGCTACCCGGTTTATCGGTTTTGAGAATTATCTGGCTTTCTATGATGGCGAAGCTTATGGCCTGCTGGTCGATCCGGAGTGGTGGAACGCAGTATGGAATACAGTCTGGTTTACCCTGGTGTCTGTCAGTCTGGAAACCTTTTTCGGGATGATCGTGGCACTGATTCTCCATGTCAGCTTTAAAGGTCGGGGGATTGTCAGAACTGCCGTTTTAATTCCCTGGGCCATTCCCACCATTGTTTCGGCTCAGATGTGGGGCTGGATGCTCCATGACCAGTTTGGTGTGATCAACGAGATATTCTTGACACTAAGAGTGATTAATACCCCAGTGGCCTGGACTGCAGATTCCGATATCGCCATGTGGGCAGTGATTATGGTGGATGTCTGGAAGACGACTCCTTTTATGGCTTTGCTGATTCTTGCCAGCCTGCAGATGCTGCCGGGTGATATTTATGAGGCGGCCAGGGTCGATGGCATTCATCCGGTGAAGATTTTTTTCAGGGTGACTCTGCCCCTGATCCGCCCTGCGCTGTTGGTGGCGGTGATCTTTCGGACCCTGGATGCCCTGCGTATTTTTGACCTGATCTATGTACTGACCTCCAGTACATCATCAACCATGTCCATGTCGGTTTATGCACGACAGCAGCTGGTTGATTTCCAGGAAATGGGATATGGCTCGGCAGCAACCACGCTGCTGTTTTTGATTATTGCTGTACTGACCACCTTGACAATGATGGTCGGCAGGCTGCACCTGGGTGAGGAGTCCTGACCATGAACAGAACCGTCCGGCGAGTTCTTTTTTATGGGCTGGTACTGCTGGTGATCGGAGTTTCCGTTTTTCCATTTTACTACGCCATCATATCATCCTTCCGCACTGGTACGGCGCTGTTCAGCACATCAATGCTGCCATTTCCTTTTGACTTGAAGAACTACTATGCCATTTTCCAGGAACAGCCTTTTGGCACAAATATCGTTAATTCTATTATTGTGGCGACTGCCGTTGTGGTTTTCTCTCTGGCCATTGCGGTAACGGCATCCTATGCCCTGGCCAGGATTCACTTCCGGGGTCGTGGACTTTTGTTGATGACTGTGCTTTCCGTTTCCATGTTTCCCCAGGTGGCCATTCTTTCAGGTATGTTCGAGCTAATCCGCTCCCTGGGGGTTTATAACTCACTGCTGGGTTTGATTATTCCCAACACGGTGCTGACCCTGCCGTTTACCGTGTGGGTGCTGACCACCTTTATGAAAGAGCTGCCCAAAGAGCTGGAGGAGGCGGCTATTGTGGATGGCGCTTCCTCTTTCACCATAGTGGTGAAAGTGTTTATGCCCCTGATGTGGCCGGCCCTGGTCACAACAGGCCTGCTGGCCTTTATCAGTGCCTGGAACGAGTTTCTTTTTGCCCTGACGTTTACGCTTTCCAATGAGGTACGCACGGTACCTGTTGCTATTGCCCTGATGTCCGGTGGCTCCGAGTTTGAACTGCCCTGGGGCAATATCATGGCAGCATCGGTTGTGGTCACAACACCTATCGTGGCCCTTGTTCTGATTTTCCAACGCAAGATTGTTGCTGGCCTCACAGCCGGTGCGGTGAAAGGATAACCCTTATAATGAATTCTGTTTCAGGACTGAACACTCACCCCAATACTAAAACCTGCACCAATACAGATAATATGCGTGGTACCCTGGCCTGGGATCCGGACTGGTGGCGCGGAGCCGTGATTTACCAGATCTACCCCCGCTCATTTGCTGACAGCAACGGGGATGGTATTGGTGATCTTCAGGGAATTACCGAAAAACTGCCGTATGTTGCGGAACTGGGTGTTGATGCCATCTGGATTTCTCCTTTCTGCAAGTCACCCATGGATGATTTTGGTTACGATGTGTCCGATTACAAAGCTGTCGATCCGATCTTCGGGACAGTGGATGATTTTCGTGAACTGGTTATCGCCGCCCACAGTCTCGGGTTAAGGATTATGACCGATCTGGTTATTTCCCACACCTCGGAACAACATCAGTGGTTCAAAGAGAGTCGGCAGGACAGAACTAACGACAAGGCTGACTGGTATGTCTGGGCCGATCCAAAACCCGATGGCACCATGCCCAATAACTGGCTGTCGATTTTTGGTGGTTCAGCCTGGCAGTGGGATTCACGCCGGGAGCAGTATTATCTCCATAACTTCCTGCGTTCCCAGCCGGATTTGAATTTCCATAATGCGGATGTGCAGGATGCTGTTCTTGATGCTGCCCGCTTCTGGCTGGAGCTGGGAGTCGATGGTTTCCGGCTCGATACCGTGAACTTCTATTTCCATGATCAGGCGCTGCGGGACAATCCGCCCCTGGCTGACCGTTCCATGCTGACGACCCTGAAAAGCTGTAACCCCTACGGTTACCAGGATCATGTTTACGACAAGACCCGCCCGGAAAATCTGCGGTTTCTGGAAAGGCTGCGTGGGGTTCTGGATGAGTACCCCGATACCACTATGGTTGGTGAAGTGGGGACTGATCAGCGCATAACAGAGGTGCTGAGGGCGTACACGTCTGGCAGTCACCGGCTGCACATGGCTTACAGTTTTGAACTGCTCTCAGGCCAGCCGACTGTAGAACACATCCAGAGCAGCGTACAAACACTGGACAGGGAGATTGGCAGCGGCTGGCTCTCTTATGCTATGTCTAACCATGATGTGGTGAGATCGGGTTCCCGGATTGGCTGTGGTATTGATTCCCATAAAGCGGCTCCGGCCTTGATTGCTGTTACCTCATCTTTGCGGGGCAGCCCCTGTATCTATCAGGGGGAAGAGTTGGGTTTTACTGAAGTGGACGTTGCTTTTGAAGACTTGCAGGACCCCTATGGCATAGAGTTCTGGCCTGAGTTCAAGGGACGCGACGGTTGTCGTACACCTATGGCCTGGGACCGCTCTGCCAATGGCGGCTTTTCGAACAGCAAGCCATGGCTTCCCGTGGCAGAGGAACATATTAAGAATTGTGTCAGCCAGCAAGAGAAGGATAGAGGTTCACCTCTGCAGCGGGTTCGCCGCTTCCTGAACTGGCGCAAAACCCAGCATGCCCTGATGAAAGGGACCATTAAGTTTGTTGCCTCCGGCAACGACAAGGTTCTATCTTTCCTGCGCACCTTTATTGGCAGCACGGGACAGGAAATATTGCTGTGTGTTTTTAACCTGTCTAATGAGATGGCTGAGTTTCCGTTGCAGGGTTATCAGATTGAGGAAGTTCTGAATGGACATGGTTTTGAAACGGTTCAGGTCGGTGAGCAGCTGCAGCTTCCTGCCTGGCAGGCCGCCTGGCTCCGCCTTTCCCAGAAGCCATGAGCTAAAAATGCGCCACATTTCCATGATAAGCAGCCATGAGCTGGAGCAGCATGGGCATTTTCATAAAAAATAACGAAAGGGCCTGAATATGGCTGAAGTTGTTCTGAAAAAGGTGGTCAAGGATTTTGGCAAAACCCGGGTTATTCATGGTGTTGACCTGCATATCCGTGACCGGGAGCTGGTGGTGTTTGTCGGACCTTCAGGTTGCGGCAAATCAACACTGTTGCGCTTGATTGCCGGGTTGGAAGATATTTCAGATGGTGAGCTGTTTATTGATAAACAGCTGGTCAATAACCGTTCTCCCAAGCAGCGCCAGATTGCCATGGTGTTTCAGTCCTACGCGCTTTATCCCCATATGACTGTTTATGAAAATATGGCGTTTGGTCTGGAGCTGTCCAAATTCTCCAAAACAGAGACCCGTGAGAAGGTGCTGGAAGCAGCCCGTATCCTGGAACTCAGTGAGCTGCTGGACCGTCGGCCCAGACAGCTGTCGGGGGGGCAGCGACAGCGGGTGGCTATTGGCCGGGCCATAGTGCGCAACCCCAAGGTGTTCCTGTTTGATGAACCACTGTCCAATCTGGATGCTGCCCTGCGGGTGCAGATGCGAATTGAGTTCGCCAGGTTGCACCGGGATATGAAAGCCACCATGATCTACGTAACTCACGATCAGGTGGAAGCCATGACTCTGGCTTCCCGTATTGTCGTGCTGTCGACGGGCAGGGTAGAGCAGGTCGGCTCACCCCTGGAACTCTATCATCATCCTGGCAATCTGTTTGTGGCCGAATTTATCGGTTCACCCAAGATGAATATTATTCCTGCTAATGTTGTCAGACTCTATGATGATGCTGTTGAAGTGAAGCTTGGAGATGGCACCCTGGTTAAAGCAACAGTGGACGGTACTTCCCTGAAACCCGGAGACCAGATCTCTTTTGGTATCCGTCCGGAACATATGTGGGTCTCAGAAACCGGTGATTTGAAAGGGACGATTGAGGTTATTGAGCAGCTGGGGGAAAACCACTACCTGCATGTGCGTCTGGGAGATGGCAAGATGATTACCGTGCAGGGACATGGTGACGCCACCCTGAGCCATGGTGACCGTTGTAAAATAGCTATTCCACCGGAATGTGTTCATATCTTCAATGGTGAAGGTCTGGCTCTGCAGCGTTTGCAGACCGGAGCTGATGAGCAGCCGATTGTCGTGGATGTTGGGGAAAGACGGCAAGCGCTCGAAATGGTTTGATAGGAATGTCTCCGGTATTGAGACTGACCTTCTATTGTGCCTCTGGTACTGGGGTGGCAAAAGCCTGAGCTGGATATTGCAGCTGCATAACCCAGTGCTTCAGATTTTGAGTGGTGGTAGCACACCTGGAGACGAGTGAACCATCTTCCATAGCAATAAGGTAATAAACACCCTTATCCTTGGCATCCAGAATTTGTTGCAGTTGTTTGGTTTCAAGATTCCGGATGTGGATGGTGCCCTCAATGCTTGCAGAGGCGAGAAAACCTCCAGCGGTGACAGCAAAGCTATTAAAATACGTCGTCCCTCTTTTCAGGGTATGCAGCGAGTGGCCGGTTTTGATATCCCATAGATATACATCTCCATACAATGATGTTGAGGCCAAATTCCCGTTTGGGAGATTAATCAATCCTGACAACATAGCACCCAAAGGCATGGATATCTGCTTTAATAGCTTGTCTGTTTCTGTATCTATCAGGAAAAGTGTGGAGCTAGGGTAGCAGTACGCAGCAAGATGACCCTCCCGGGTTCTTGCTAAAACTCTACTACCTATTAGCTTTGTCGTTAGCGTTTTCACCTGCCTGTTTTCTAAGTTCCAGATTTTGAGTACTCCTAAGCTGTTTACAGAAGCGAATTGGTGTTTTGACATTTTTACCAGAGATGCCACTGCCCCCCTAGAATGCTCATTACGATATGGCTTCGCCTCCCCCGTTTTCGTATTCCACACTATTACATTCCCATTGACATGCCCTGACACTAATATGCCATTTGATAATGACAGCAAATAGCTGACGGAATCATACTGAGAAGCTCTCAAACTTTGGAGTTTCTCGCCAGTCTTTATATTATATATCTGAATAATGTTGGTGGGCTTGTACAGATAGGCTATTTTCCTCCCGGGAAGAGAGGTTTGCAGGATAGGTAGCTGCGTGTCCAATGGGATATCAACCTCATTGTTCAAAACCCACTGAATCTTGGATTGGCAAATTAAACGTTGCAGCAGTGCCTCGGCAAAGTACTCGTTATAAAGAGCCATGACCATCGTCTCGTTTGAGATGCCATGCTTTTTTTGTGCGGTGAGGCACTCTTTATTTGCTCTATAGAGATTGTGCAATATAGCGACTGTATCAAAACAAAGTGTGTAACCTTTGGTGCATAACTTTCTGGCCTCTTGAAAAAGGGTCTTATCAGGGCAGGGCGATTGCATCAATCTAGCACGATAGAACAAAGTATCATTTTCAGATGCTCATGATCCCACCCTGCTATCTTACGATGTCTTTTAATGCTCTTATTGCCCTTGTTCTTTTTAATCGCATTCAAGGCAATACGCCGGAGGATAGACAGGTTCTCTGCACTGTTTCCGGCTTTTGCCTGGCAGCTATCCTCGGAGAAGGAAACATCCAAAACCCAGTGCAGGTTGTTTTCAACAGCCCAGTGCTGGCGACTGATTTTAAGAACCTCTAAAGCCGACAAGGCTTTGCTCATAATGTAAAAACGCAGGGCTGTTGTAACCTTGCCATTGATTTGCCGGTCACTCTGGACAACAGCAACTTGCTTGAGACCTGGCCACTTTTTTGCGGTACTCAGGGCATTGAGGTCATTTATAATCCAGCAACAACGGTGTTCTTTACGCCCATGACCTGTGGCGTGTGACTCGGCAAATTGTTCCGGTTGGAGCTGGGTCTCGACTGACTCAAACAAGGCGGCAATGTCTTTATATAAGGTTTTCTGGTTGCCTTTTACAGCCAGCACATAATCAGCACCTTGTTTGATGCATTCTTCAGCTACTTTCTTCTGGCAGCCTATGGCATCAAGTGTAATCAGACACCCTTTGAGTTCCAGGGCCTTCAGCAGTTTTGGAATCGCTGTGATCTCATTCGACTTCTGATCAACACGCTCCTGACCCAAAACCAAACCCAGTTGTTGGCTCCAGGCACTGACCAGATGCACAGCCTGTTTTCCCTGGCCTTTCGAGCCGCGAATGGCTTTGCCATCAATAGCCAAGTGATGGCAGCCGGAGAGCTCCGTCAGTGTTTGTTTGACCCAGGCAGTGAAGCAGGCCTCAAAAGCCACGGGATCAAGCAGGCTGAAAACTCTGCGAAACGTATACTTTGACGGAATGCCACGGGGAAGCTCCAGAAAAGTACGGAACCAATCTTCCTTACAGGTGCCGAAGTCAGCTATATCCTCCCACTCATCGGCTCCACAAATCATGGCACAAACCGCAATGATCAGAATATCGAGAAGATTGTGGTCACACATTCCTTCGCAGCGAGGGTCGGGGACTTTGGCGAGAAAGGCTGTTAGAGGCTGATATTGCTGAGCTTCCATGCTGAAAGGAAATCTTGGTTACTGAGGAAAGCAGAGATTACTACAAATTATGTGGTTCTATAGTGCTTATTTGATGCAATCGCCCTGCTTATCAGGGTACCAGCTATGGACAAGAGTGCGAAACAGTCGACAACTTTGGCTGACGCTATCGATATCGGAAGGCACTAAATGCAAAAAAATCAGGGCTAGAAGGTCATTGGGGAGTTCAAGCAGAGGAGAATAGCCCTTTGCCTTTTTTACCATGGGTTTTACCATGGGATTGATTTCAGAGCTTGGACATGTTCGTTTTTTTCTTACCGTTCCAAGGCTGTAGAGCTGCTTGTCAGTATCCTGTCTGACAAGGCGGCATGGTTTCCCACTTTTAGAGATTTGCCTAACCCAGCATTTACCCTGTGCAACCTGTTCTGGTGTCAGTTCATGGGTCAACATTCGAGAGGTTGGCTTGGTGCTGCCCGTGCCAATATCCATAAACCGTGTTCCTAAGTGAATTGCCAGTAGTACACTAGACAGCGAACTCTGTGTTCTTGCTTTTTCAAACAGATCAGTATCACTGACTTTAACAGGCAATGCCTGTCAGCTATCCTGACATAATGGATATTCACTGAGCCGTATAGTTACGACGATATTAACTCATCCCCGGTATTGAGATTGATCTTTTATTGCAACTCTTATTGCAACTCTGGTGGCGTGCTGGCAGACACCTCAGCTGTCTCCTGTAAGCTGGCTCCTGTAGCTGCATAACCCAGTGCTTTAACTTCTTACTCACTATATGTCCGGAGAGCAGGGAGCCATCATTCATTACGTGAATATAGTCTGCTACCCTATCATAGGCACTGTCAGCGCTCTTTGTATTCAGAGTTTGTCGGCAGTGATCGGTTTCAGGGTTCCATATACGGATAGTGCCATGATTGTATGTAGCGGCGAGGAGGCCTCCAGGGATAACAGTCAGGCTTGTTAAGTATTTTGCACTCCTCAGGGTGCGCAGGTATTTGCCAGATTCGGCATTCATTATTTTTATTCTAGAACCCAATGATATGGCCAAATACCCATGGGGGAGAGAGACTATTTGTTTAATCTCTTCAGTTCTTGTAGTTTGTATACATTTGTCTTTTTCTATATCCACCAGGTGAACAAAAAAATTCAAATCATTATTGCTGGCGACAGCAAGGTATCCCTCGCGGGTTATTACCATAATTTCAATTTGCGTATTCAGTTCAAACGTCAAATTTTTTACATGGCTGAGGTCTGTTGCGTTCCAGATATGGATCATTCCTTCGTGGCCTCCTGAAACAAAGCGATCTTTTGAAATTTGAACCAGGGAGTACACGTTGAGAGTATGTTTTTTATCAAGGTTTTTCTTCAACTCACCCGTTTCTGTATTCCACACGTTCAGATCACCCGAGGTATGTCCTGACACTAACAAACCGTTTGTTAATGACAGCAAAGAGTTGACGTGGACTTGGGATTGGTCACACATCAATGTGCGGAGTTTCTTACCACTTTTCAGGCTATATATGGTGATAAAATTCTCATGGGTTAATTCGTCAGTACATGAACAGGCTATTTTTCCCCCAGGAAGAAGAGCTTGTCCATGAACAGAACTTAGGTGGAAGTATGGAATATTCAGAATTTCCTTTTTCAAAACCCATTGAATTTTTTTTTCGCTTATTAAACGTTGCAGCAGTGCCTCGGCAAAGTACTTGTTATAAAGAGCCATGACCATCGTCTCGTTTGAGATGCCATGCTTTTTTTGTGCGGTGAGGCACTCTTTATTTGCTCTATAGAGATTGTGCAATATAGCGACTGTATCAGAACAAAGTGTGTAACCTTTGGTGCATAACTTTCTGGCCTCTTGAAAAAGGGTCTTATCAGGGTACCAGCTATGGACAAGAGTGCGAAACAGTCGACAACTTTGGCTGACGCTATCGATATCAGAAGGCACTAAATGCAAAAAAATCAGGGCTAGAAGGTCATTGGGGAGTTCAAGCAGAGGAGAATAGCCCTTTGCCTTTTTTACCATGGGTTTTACCATGGGATTGATTTCAGAGCTTGGACATGTTCGTTTTTTTCTTACCGTTCCAAGGCTGTAGAGCTGCTTGTCAGTATCCTGTCTGACAAGGCGGTATGATTTCCCACTTATAGAGACTTGCCTAACCCAGCATTTACCCTGTGCAACCTGTTCTGGTGTCAGTTTAAGGGTCAACATTCGAGAGGTTGGCTTGGTGCTGCCCGTGCCAATATCCATAAACCGTGTTCCTAAGTGAATTGCCAGTAGTACACTAGACAGCGAACTCTGTGTTCTTGCTTTTTCAAACAGATCAGTATCACTGACTTTAACAGGCAATGCCTGTCAGCTATCCTGACATAATGGATATTCACTGAGCCGTATAGTTACGACGATATTAACTCATCCCCGGTATTGAGATTGATCTTTTATTGCAACTCTTATTGCAACTCTGGTGGCGTGCTGGCAGATGCCTCAGCTGGCTCCTGCGGCTGTATAACCCAGTGCTTTAACTTCTTACTCACTATATGTCCGGAGAGCAGGGAGCCATCATTCATTACGTGAATATAGTCTGCTACCCTATCATAGGTACTGTCAGCGCTCTTTGTATTCAGAGTTTGTCGGCAGTGACCGGTTTCAGGGCTCCATATACGGATAGTGCCATTATTGTATACAGCGGCGAGGAAGCCTCCAGGGATGACAGTCAGCCTTTTTGAGAGTTCTGTACTTCTTTCCAGGGAACGCAGGTATTTGCCAGATTCGGTATTCATTATTTTTATTCTATGACCCAATGATATGGCCAAATACCCATGGGGGAGAGAGACCATTTGTCTAATATATTCAATTCTTGTAGTTTGTATGCATTTGTCTTTTTCTATATCCACCAGGTAAACAAAAAAATTCAAATCACTTTTGCTGGCGACAGCAAGGTATCCCCCGTGGGTTATTACCATAGTTTCAATGCCCGTTTTCAGTTTAAACGTCAATTTTTTTACATGGCTGAGATCTGTTGCGTTCCAGATATGGATCATTCCATCGCGGAGGCCTCCTGAAACAAAGCGATCTTTTGAAATTTGAACCAGGGAGTACACGTTGAGAGTATGTTTTTTATCAAGGTTTTTCTTCAACTCGCCCGTTTCTGTATTCCACACGTTCAGATCCCCCGAGGTATGTCCTGACACTAACAAACCGTTTGTTAATGACAGCAAAGAGTTAACGTAGACTTGGGATTGGTCACACATCAATGTGCGGAGTTTCTGACCACTTTTCAGGCTATATATGGTGATAGAACTCTCATGGGTTAATTCGTCAGTGCATGAACAGGCTATTTTTTCCCCAGGAAGAAGAGCTTGTCCCTGAACAGAATCTAGCTGACAGTATGGAATATTCAGAATTTCCTTTTTCAAAACCCATTGAATTTTTTTTTCGCTTATTAAACGTTGCAGCAGTGCCTCGGCAAAGTACTTGTTATAAAGAGCCATGACCATCGTCTCGTTTGAGATGCCATGCTTTTTTTGTGCGGTGAGGCACTCTTTATTTGCTCTATAGAGATTGTGCAATATAGCGACTGTATCAGAACAAAGTGTGTAACCTTTGGTGCATAACTTTCTGGCCTCTTGAAAAAGGGTCTTATCAGGGTACCAGCTATGGACAAGAGTGCGAAACAGTCGACAACTTTGGCTGACGCTATCGATATCAGAAGGCACTAAATGCAAAAAAATCAGGGCTAGAAGGTCATTGGGGAGTTCAAGCAGAGGAGAATAGCCCTTTGCCTTTTTTACCATGGGTTTTACCATGGGATTGATTTCAGAGCTTGGACATGTTCGTTTTTTTCTTACCGTTCCAAGGCTGTAGAGCTGCTTGTCAGGGTCAGTATCCTGTCTGACAAGGCGGTATGATTTCCCACTTATAGAGACTTGCCTAACCCAGCATTTACCCTGTGCAACCTGTTCTGGTGTCAGTTTAAGGGTCAACATTCGAGAGGTTGGCTTGGTGCTGCCCGTGCCAATATCCATAAACCGTGTTCCTAAGTGAATTGCCAGTAGTACACTAGTACAACGTTCCAAATTGTTTGTCCTAAGGCTTTGGCTTATAACCTATGAAATATAAGCAAGCTGTATGATTGCGACCAGACAAACAAATTGTTTTCGAGTACTAGACAGCGAACTCTGTGTTCTTGCTTTTTCAAACAGATCAGTATCACTGACTTTAACAGGCAATGCCTGTCAGCTATCCTGACATAATGGATATTCACTGAGCCGTATAGTTACGACGATATTAACTCATCCCCGGTATTGAGATTGATCTTTTATTGCAACTCTTATTGCAACTCTTATTGCAACTCTGGTGGCGTGCTGGCAGATGCCTCAGCTGGCTCCTGTGGCTGTATAACCCAGTGCTTTAACTTCTTACTCACTATATGTCCGGAGAGCAGGGAGCCATCATTCATTACGTGAATATAGTCTGCTACCCTATCATCGGCACTGTCAGCGCTCTTTGTATTCAGAGTTTGTCTTGTATTCAGAGTTTGTCGGCAGTGACCGGTTTCAGGGTTCCATATACGGATAGTGCCATCATTGTATGTAGCGGCGAGGAGGCCTCCAGGGATGACAGTCAGCCTTTTTGAGAGTTCTGTACTTCTTTCCAGGGAACGCAGGTATTTGCCAGATTCGGTATTCATTATTTTTATTTTATGACCCAATGATATGGCCAAATACCCATGGGGGAGAGAGACCATTTGATTAATAAAGCCAGTTCTTGAAGATTTCTTTTTTATACATTTGTCTTTTTCTATATCCACCAGGTAAAAAAGACAATTAAAATCATTATTGTTGGCGACAGCAAGGTATCCCTCGTGGGTTATTACCATAGTTGTAATTTTCGCTTTCAGTTTAAACGTCAATTTTTTTACATGGCTGAGGTCTGTGGCGTTCCAGATATGGATCATTCCATCGTGGCCTCCTGAAACAAAGCGATCTTTTGAAATTTGAACCAGGGAGTACACATTGTCAGTATGTTTTTTATCAAGGTTTTTCTTCAACTCACCCGTTTCTGTATTCCACACGTTCAGATCCCCAAAGGTATGTCCTGACACTAGCAAACCGTTTGTTAATAACAGCAAAGAGTTGACGTGGACTTGGGATTGGTCACACATCAATGTGCGGAGTTTCTTACCACTTTTCAGGCTATATATGGTGATAAAATTCTCATGGGTTAATTCGTCAGTACATGAACAGGCTATTTTTCCCCCAGGAAGAAGAGCTTGTCCATGAACAGAACTTAGGTGGAAGTATGGAATATTCAGAATTTCCTTTTTCAAAACCCATTGAATTTTTTTTTCGCTTATTAAACGTTGCAGCAGTGCCTCGGCAAAGTACTTATTATAAAGAGCCATAACCATCGTCTCGTTTGAGATGCCATGCTTTTTTTGTGTGGTGAGACACTCTTTATTTGCTCTATAGAGATTGCGCAATATAGCGACTGTATCAGAACAAAGTGTGTAACCTTTGGTGTATAACTTTCTGGCCTCTTGAAAAAGGGTCTTATCAGGGTACCAGCTATGGACAAGAGTGCGAAACAGTCGACAACTTTGGCTGACGCTATCGATATCGGAAGGCACTAAATGCAAAAAAATCAGGGCTAGAAGGTCATTGGGGAGTTCAAGCAGAGGAGAATAGCCCTTTGCCTTTACCATGGGTTTTACCATGGGATTGATTTCAGAGCTTGGACATGTTCGTTTTTTTCTTACCGTTCCAAGGCTGTAGAGCTGCTTGTCAGGGTCAGTATCCTGGCTGACCAGGCGGTATGATTTCCCACTTATAGAGACTTGCCTAACCCAGCATTTACCCTGTGCAACCTGTTCTGGTGTCAGTTTAAGGGTCAACATTCGAGAGGTTGGCTTGGTGCTGCCCGTGCCAATATCCATAAACCGTGTTCCGTAAGTGAATTGCCAGTAGTACACTAGACAGCGAACTCTGTGTTCTTGCTTTTTCAAACAGATCAGTATCACTGACTTTAACAGGCAATGCCTGTCAGCTGTCCTGACATAATGGATATTCACTGAGCCGTATAATGACTGCAAACAGCCATGAGCCGAAAATGCGCCAGCATTTTCATAGTAAGCAGCCATGAGCGGGCTTTATGCCCTATGGGTAAAAGGCCTGAATGAGTGCTGTCTTATGCCCGTCCTAGCCAGGCTGCGCCCCGGATGCCGGAGGAATCACCAAAGCGTGCTTTCATGACATTGATGTGCACATCAGCGGTAATGGTGTATTGGGGCATAACCTGGGTGACATTCTGGTAGATCCGGTCAACATTGGACAGGCCTCCGCCAATGACAATGGCATCGGGATCAAGAATATTCACGATAACCGCGAGGCTGCGGGCCAGCTGGTCAATAAACAGCTGATACACTTCTATAGCAAGACCATCCCCCTGTTCAACCAAGGTCATGATTTCCGGTACTGTCAGACTTGCAGGGGGCTGATTTACAGAGGTTAGACCTGCAGAGAGCCTGCTATTGTACTGCCTTGCAAAGCCGGTTCCTGAAATATACTGTTCAAGACAGTTCTTGCTACCGCAGAAGCAGGGGGGCGCGAAGCCGTCCTTAGTCGCTGAATATGACGGAAGAGGGTTGTGCCCCCACTCTCCGGTATTGGCATTCAAACCGGTTATCACTTCCTGGTTAACAACTATGCCACCACCGCAGCCGGTTCCCAGAATGACTCCAAAAACAACGTTTTGGCCAGCGGCGGCACCGTCAACGGCTTCAGATAGTGTCAGGCAGTTGGCATCGTTGGCAATTCTTGGAGCACGTCCCAGTCTTTCAGTTAAATCCTGCAGCAGAGGCCTGCCGTTCAGAAAGGTGCAGTTGGCATTTTTTACCAGGCCATCTCTGGGGTTGACCACACCGGGTATCCCTATGCCTATAGTGCATCGATGATTGACTTTGAATTCTGCTTCGCTGACCAGTGAAACAATATTATTTATAAACTGGGGATAGTCGTGGAGTGTAGCAATACGCTTCTTTAACTGAACTTCACCGGCTTTATCCAGAACAATAATTTCTGTTTTGGTTCCCCCGATATCAAAACCGATGTGCATCATCTACTCCTGTTAATTGAGCACGTTTTTCATAGTTTAAATGAGCCTGCTCCTGATCGCTGGGTAGCTTGTGGAGCAAGCTTTATAACATTTAATTTATTGCAGTTTGAGTTTGAATGAAATGATATAAATTATGGTTTTTGTACGACTATCAGTGATAGTGTTTTTGAAATTTGTGAACAGTCACTTATGGCTTATGTGGAATTGCGGTAATAGTTTATAAACTTGCGCCATCATGGCTTCATCAACTTCATCATCTGTGATGGATTGAACGTCTGATATCCCTTTCATTCCGGTTGAATGACCCTGTTTTTGTAGATTTTCAGAAATCAGGCTCACAAACTGAAGAGCCGAATCCTCAGGAGAAGGAACCTTAAGTAGAGTACTCATTTCCTTGACCCGCCTTTCCAGGTTGTTATTTTGCTTATAGCGAGGATCCACATCAGGTAATGGAAAAGATGCCGTCATCCCTTCTTCCAATACCCAGTCCTTCAAGAGCAAATCCGTATAGTTTTTTTCTATATCCCCTGTGGGAATATCTGACAACCATTGGAAGAGGGGGTATATATCCTTCTTTTTCGACGTCCAGCGACTAATTGTTTTGTCCAGAGGGAATATCCCTAATGGTGCCTCCAGAAGCATAAAAAAAGCTCTCGCAATAGTATTGAAATCATAGCATGCAGCTTGTTTATTGAGTGCCGTTAAAATGCGAGTAATTGCGTCATCAGACTCAGACGGGTTCAGTTCACCAGCCGTTTCTAATATCGTTTCATAATGCCTGCCAGATTCTGTACAGGCAGCCTGTTTCCCTGGGGTAAAGGGGTGACTAATGGTATAGAGCATGAACCGTTGTCTTAGAAGCGCGTGAAACAGAGAATTAACAAGCAGTTCTTCATCCATAGTGACTGGCAGCTCAACAACCTCGAAGAGGTATTGCTTTAATACTCGTTTCAGACTTGGCCATTTTGTTCCTCTTGTTGGCAGAGTGCTCTCGACACCTTCGGCAAATACTTGTGTCATGCTTGTTGTTAGTTCGCGAGTTTTGTAATGTTTAAACCACCAGTACTTTTGATTTTGGTCGTGCACCAGCCGTGCGATTGAGTAAGACACAGGAAACTCTGCTGCAAAATTTGTAAGTTTTTCAGGCATGTCCGGTAACAGTAGATCAAGCATATCCGACCCTCGCTCTTGCAATAATTGCTGCACAACGGTTACGAACGGATCGGGGTTGCTGCCTGAGTATAAAGTATCTGACTGCTCATACATTTTGCTGAGGCCAGATTTCTTCGATGATGTCTTATGCAAGTGCCAAAGCTTCTCTAGTAGTTTTGCAAACATAGACCGCGAATTAGCAGTTGATAACATGCGGGAGGCCATTGTTGTAAAAAGTTGCCTGCCGAAGGCTCTTGCGTCTCCACTTTTTTGAGAGCGCAACTCCTTGAAAAAAACCTCCATTCCATGCAATGCCCTATAAGTTATAAGATCTTCCTTGAACCGCTCAACACCATCAAGGAGTTTTCCATCTTCTGCTGTTATCGCCCAATGAAGATTGGGAAACTGCCTCTTAAATGCTTCAAGTCCCATAACAACAATTTTATCTTTTTCTGGAGCTGGTGCTAACGATGGAAGAGTATCATCCAACATGGGCCTCCCTGGCTCTGGGTATGTCGAGGGCGGACCAGAGTTCCACCTGTCAGACAGCATGGGAGCACGCAATAGGTTTATCGAATGCGCGCCACCGTCAAATTGCAAACTGGCTAGTTGATTATCTTCATTCATAACGCCATAGCCAGTTTCACCATTGGTCCATTGCTGCATGGCCAGAGAGTGGAGCAACTCTTTTTGATACATTTCTTGATACATCGCCCCTGCCGGTTCAGATACCAGAAGGGCAATTAAAGTCATTCTTTGAAGCAGCCAGGTTTTCCTGAAGTGCTGAACAAATACAGTCAAACGTTTTTTTTCGTATTGATCACCAAACAGCCATGAGCGGGAAAAGCCCACCCCCCAAAATGAAAATGCGAAGGGCATTTCCATGGTAAACAAGTTTGACCAGACAGACATCGTCTTCCCCTAAACTCTATAGCAGATAAACAAGGTAGACTACACCAGCAAAAAGGAAGTTATATGTGTTTAAATAACAATACCGAATTCCACCACGCCTCCCATAAACTTGATATTGCAGAAACCGATCAGTTCGTCAGTATCCCTGGTGGCTATAACTCTGGATTTGTTACTTGTGCCTTCACACTCTGAACTTCTGCGGATAACATATTTCTTTGCTGTTTCCCCACTCATGGCTGTATGTTCATTTATCCGACAAACGGTCATTTACCCAGATTACCCGTCGTTTAAGATTTGCCAATAAACCCACAATAAAAAGAATTAATGCCGGAGGCATTTATGATCAGCTACGACCAGCTGAGTCATGGCGTCAGGGAGCTGGAACCATCAGCCACCCTGAGAATCAATGAAGAGTCTAACCGCCTGATCCGGGAAGGGCGGGATATTATCAAACTAGGGCTTGGACAGTCCCCTTTTCCGGTACCTGATATTGTTGCTGAAGCTTTGCGAAACCATGCCGGTGAAAAAGATTATCTTCCTGTGCGCGGACTTCATGTTCTCAGGAAGTCCGTTGCAGAGTACTACCAGAACAGGGATGGTGTGCTTCGTGATGCGGAATCAGTATTAATCGGTCCTGGTTCCAAAGAACTGCTGTTTAACCTGCAGATGGCCTGCAAGGTGGAACTGATTTTACCTGCCCCCTGTTGGGTCTCTTATGCTCCTCAGGCCTTTCTGTTGGGGCGCTCTGTGCGTCACCTGCCCACCTTGCCGGAAAACCAGTGGCGCATTCAGCCGGAACAGCTGGATCAGCTGGAACAACCCGATGAGGAGGTGGTTCGGGCTCTGGTTCTTAATTACCCCTGTAACCCCACCGGATGCAGCTACGAGCCGGAACAGATGCAGGCCATTGCTCAGGCGGCCCGGCGTAACGGAATTCTGATTATCTCCGATGAGATCTACGGTGAAACCCGCTTTGAAGGGGAACACCACTCCATGGCTGCATTTTACCCGGAAGGCACTGTGATCAGCAGTGGTCTGAGCAAATGGTGCGGAGCTGGTGGCTGGCGCCTGGGAGTGATGATTTTCCCGCCGGAGTTGTCTGTACTTCAGGACAAGATGGCGGTGATTGCCAGTGAAACCTTTACCTCGGTTAGCGCACCAACCCAGTATGCTGCCTGTACAGCTTTTGAACGTCCACCAGCTGTAGAAGAGTACCTGTTCCAGTCACGCCGGGTACTGAAAGCGATATCCGGGTACATGGTTGAGCACCTGTGCAGGTCAGGACTGGAGATGGTACCGGCAGTTGGTGGCTTTTACCTGCTGATCAACTTTGAAAAATATAGAAGTCAACTGGCGGCTAAAGGGATCACCACTTCTGATCAGGTCTGCCAGCAGCTGCTGGCAAAAGCGGGTGTTGCTATTCTGCCGGGTACCGATTTCAGTCTGTCTGCAGACCAGCTATATGCCCGTCTGGCCTTTGTTGATTTTGACGGTGGACAAGCATTGCGGTCGGCAGAAAAACAGGGGAACAAACAGCTCAGAAATATATTTGTTGAGCAGAACTGCCCGAGACTGGTTCAGGCCTGCAGACGGATTGATGCCTGGTTGAAATCTTTCCAGGTTGAAAATTGCTAGTAACTCATTCTGGCGGATGATGGCTTGATATTTCCAGAGGCTGTGGATAGCCGACTAGCGCCGTTGGGTAGGAACTGCCGTGGGCGCGGGAAAGAGCAAGTTACCATCTGGCACAGGTCAGGCTCCTGGAAACTGGCTGCACTAAAGCTTGAGTCAGGAACCGGGTGTAGCTTCGCAGCTGGTTACGGCCTTGATTCTGTCCCTGAGGGCCTTGTGCAGCTTCTGAACCCGGACGGGATCACTGATGGGGTTGCCATCATTGTCGGTAATAAAAAAGACGTCTTCTACTTTCTCCCCCAGGGTAGAAATTTTGGCTTTTTGTACCTGGATCTCCTGCTCCATAAACACATGCCCCATATGAGCCAGTAACCCCGGACGGTCTGTGGCATTGACTTCTATAATGGTTCGCCGGTTTACTGGATCATTGCTGATATAGACTTCCGGGCGGCTGGAAAAGTGCTTAAGCTGGCGGGGCACTCTTCGGTTATCAAACTCGGGAGCCGGAGGTTTGTTCTGGGACAGGGCTCTGCTGATATGCTGACAGATACGTTCAATACGCTGGATATCATTGCCAAGGGGGTTGCCCGTGCCAGCATCCAGAACAATAAAAGTATCAAGGGCATAACCACTGCTGGTGGTGATAATGCGGGCATCATGGATAGTCAGGTGCAGCTGGCCCAGGGCTGTCGTGCAGGATGCAAACAGGTGGGGGGTGTCTTCACTGTAAACAAACACAGCCGTGCCACCTTCATAACGTCGTTCGGTGGTTTCACGGACCAGGATCAGCGGACTCCGGCGCCTGTTCTTCAAAATGCCTTCTGTCTGCCAGGCCACTTCTCCAGCATTGTGACGCAGAAAGTAATCATCTTCCAGTTCCAGCCAGAGATGATTAATGGCCGTGTCGTCTATTCCCTGTGTCAGTAATCGATTTCTAGCCTGGCTCTGAGTCTCTTCAATACGTTCCTGTTTGTCTATGGGGTTTTCCAATCCGCGGTGCAGAGCCCGGCGAGTCTCCCTGAACAGCTCCCGCAGCAGGCTGGCCCGCCAGCTGTTCCATAGTTTGGGGTTGGTGGCATTGATATCGGCTACTGTCAGGCAGTAGAGGTAGTCCAATCGGCGGGAATCGCCTACCAGCCGGGCAAAGTTGTTTATGGTTTCCGGGTCGGACAGATCCTGGCGCTGGGCGGTCACTGACATGGTCAGATGGTGTCGTACCAGCCACTCTACCAGAGAGGTTTCTGCCGCTGAAAGTCCATGCTGAAGGCAGAACTGACGGGCATCTTCAGCGCCAAGGATGGAGTGATCACCGCCACGACCTTTGCCGATATCATGGTAAAGGCCGGCAATATAGAGCAATTCCGGTTTGGGAATTCTCTGTTTGGCCCTGCAGGCGACGGGAAACTCGTCTTCACTGTCCTTGTAATTAAAGCGCCGCAGGAATTTGATCAACAACAGTGTGTGTGCATCCACGGTATAAGAGTGGAACAGGTCATGCTGCATCTGTCCGATAATCCGGCCAAATTCTGGCAGGTAACGCCCAAGAATACCGTAGCGAATCATACGTCGCAGGCTGGCTGTCAGTGCGTATGGGGCAGACATTAATGCCATAAACAGTTTGTGGTGTTCTGGATGAGTACGGAAACGATCATCGATCTGGTGCCTGGCATCTCGCAGCCGGCGGATAGTTTCAGCCGTCGGGCCAAGAATGAATGGGTTGCGGGACATGTGGACGAAGAGTTCCAGCATCGCCGAAGGGTGTTTGGCAAAAATATCGGGAGAGGTTATCTCGATATATTCGTTACGAACCCTGAACCGTTCATTCAGCGCAATAATGGCATGGTCAATGCCGTTATCAAGAATATTGTCGTCAAAGTTCTGCAGCAATAGATCGTTCAGCACCCCGAGAATCATTACGGCCCGGAAGTATTTCTGCATAAACTGCTCGACCGCCAGTGCTCCTCCTTCGATATCCTGGTATCCAAACTGCCGGGCCAGACTTCTCTGATGATCGAACAGCAGGCGATCCTCCATCCTTCCGGCAAGACGGTGCAGGGACCAGCGCACCTGCCAGAGAAAATCCCTGGCCCGAACCAGCATATTGAACTCCCGGTCATTCAGAAAGCCGATACGCACCAGCTCACTGGGACGGTCAGTACCAAAGTGTCGGCGCGAAACCCAGCCGATCATATGCAGATCCCGGAGGCCCCCAGGAGAACTCTTCAGGTTGGGTTCCAGATCATACTCGGTCTGGTTGAACTTCCTGTGCCGCTCCTGCTGTTCATCAAACTTGGCCCGGAGATACTCTTTGCTGGTCCACATATGTTCCTGGCTGATGGTGGACAGCAGTTGCTGGAACAGCTCATCCGGCCCTGACAGCAGGCGGGATTCAATCAGGGTGGTAAAAATAGTGAGGTCATCGTGGCCAAGCTCAGCACATTCCGAAAGGGTGCGAACACTGGACCCGACTTTCAGGTTCATATCCCAGAGCAGGGTCAGGAATTTCTCTATGCATTCCCGGTAGGGCTCCGGGTCGTCATCCCGCAACAGAATCAGGATATCGATATCGGAGCAGGGGTGCAGTTCACCCCGGCCATATCCCCCAACGGCCAGCAGAGCCATGTTGCCACAGTTGTCACCGGCCAGATGGTTCCAGGCCAAAGTTAAAACCTGATCAATCAGCCAGGCACGACCAGTTACCAGAGCCTGGATTGATACTTCTTCAGCAAACCACCTGTCCATCTGCTTTTCTGCCTGCTCCAGGCATTTCCTGTAGGCAAGGTGAGGATGGGTGGTGATGGTCAGTTCAGCCCGGAACTGACTCCGGTTGAACAGCACTCTCTTCTGTATATCGCTGAGCTGGCAGGTCATTCAGTTTTCGTTATTGCGTTGTCTGGTTGATGATCTGATTGATGGTCTGATGGGGAGTGTTACTGAATCACCGGCTGTAGGCAATCCTCCCGGGAAAATCATCCTGATAAAAATGTTGAGTCATGGTGGGAAAGGTCTTTCCTGAAGGAATTACTATGGTACTATCGCGCCCGCACGCTTATCGGGGTGCCCGAAGAACAGGTTCTGTCAACAGAGTTTGTTTCGGGCTGAGAAAAACCCGTTGAACCTGATCCAGTTCATGCTGGCGTAGGGAATGAGCCGATTTATCGGAATTTCTGAGCTGATGTACTGGCAGGAGTGAAATAACCGGCTGGAGAATTCCGTTGATGAAAAAGCTGTTATCTACCCTGCTTTCCCCTTTTGCTGCTTTGGTTCCCCTTGTTGCTTTGAATGCTCTGAGCCTGAATGTTCAGGCAGCTGATCTGACAGTTTATACCTATGACTCTTTTGTGTCCGACTGGGGTCCTGGTCCGAAGCTGGAAAAAGCATTTGAAAAACAGTGCAACTGCGATATCGAGTTTATTGCCCAGGATGATGGTGTCAGTATTGTTAACCGCCTGAGAATTGAGCGTTCCAATACCAAGGCTGACGTTGTTGTCGGTATCGATGATGCCCTGCTGGAAGTTGTACGGGGGGAAAATCTTGTTCAGCCCCACGGTTTAACCCTGACTGGGCTGAAGCCTGAATTGAAATGGCAGGATAGAGATTTTATTCCGGTTGACTACGGTTACTTTTCCTTTGTTTATAACAGCAACAAAATTAAAAAACCGGCGTCTTCTTTAAAAGAGTTGATTGAATCTGATGCCAGTGTCATTTACCAGGATCCCCGTACCAGCACCCCGGGGCAGGGCTTGATGCTGTGGGTGAAATCAGTGTATGGCGATAAGGCACCGGAAGCCTGGGCCAAACTCTCCGAACATACCGTAACGGTGACCAAGGGCTGGTGGGAAGCTTACAGCATGTTTCTGGAGGGTGGCTCTGATTATGTGCTGAGCTACAACACCTCTCCAGCTTACCATATGATTTCCGAAGGCAGGCAGAACTACAAGGCCGCCAGATTTAGTGAAGGTCATGTGGCCCAGGTAGAAGTGGCGGCTATTACCCAGAGCTGCAAAAACAAAAAAATGGCTCAACAGTTCCTGAACTTCCTGATCTCTCCCGAAGCTCAGAAAATTCTTCCGGTGACTAACTGGATGTCTCCTGTTATTGAAAACGCAGACCTGCCAGCTGCCTTTGACTCTCTGATTCAACCTGAGCGGATTGGCTTCACCCCTGAAGAAGTGGCAGATAACCGCACTCAGTGGCTGCGGGAGTGGCGCAGCTCTGCTTCCAATTAAGGACGAGGAATGCCGTCAATCATTCGATTTTCAGGCTGGCTGGCCCTGGCTTTTGTCAGCCTGATTACCCTGTTGTCTTTTTACGGCCTGATCGGATTTTCCGATCAGGGGCCGGACTGGCATCTGTTCAGTGATAACTATTTTTACCGCATACTAACCTTCTCCATTGAACAGGCTCTGCTGAGTGCGCTCTTTTCTGTTGTGCTGGCATGGCCTGTGGCCCGTGCCATGTACTATCTTCCCGGGCTGCCATTTCAGAATGGTTTTCTCAGTCTCTGCCTGCTCTGTTTTGTTATGCCCACCCTGATATTAATCACTGGGCTGGTGGCTCTGCTGGGTGGAAGCGGTGTGGTGACGCCAGCGTTTGAGTTTCTGTTTGGTGACGGGTGGGATGTTTATGGGCTGGAGGGTATTTTACTGGCCCATATCTATCTGAATATGCCTTTTGCCATCCGGATCTTCTATCAGCAGCTTAATTCTATTCCTGACAGCAGCTGGCAACTGGCAGCTCAGTTGAAGCTGAATCACTGGCAGAAATTCCGAATCGTTGAGTGGCCCAGCCTGTCCGGGCGGGCTCTGACTCTGTTTGGTTTTATCTTTGTGCTTTGCTTTAACAGTTTTGCCATTGTTCTGGCTCTGGGGGGCGGGCCACAGTCAACCACCCTGGAAGTGGCTATCTACCAGGCGTTGAAGTATGACTTCAATATTCCCGAGGCCCTGATGTTGGCCTGGACCCAGTTAATAATTGCCGGTGGTTTTTTCTTTCTGGTTTCCCGCCTGGGGAAGGCCAGCTGGCTGTCTGTGGATACTGCTTCACAGCACTGGACTCCAAGAGCAACAAAATATCGTGCTTTAATTATGAAAGCCTGCTATTGGGCAGGCTGGATTTTTCTGCTGCTGCCCCTGCTGGCGCTGCTGCAGGGCGTTGCCGAGGGATGGGGGGCACTGGATCTTGCAGAGCTGGTAGAGCCTGCACTCATCAGTCTTGGTCTGGGGGTGATCTCGGCAGGTTTCGGGATTGTTCTGGCCTGGTTGATGCTGAATCCAGTACGGCAATTGCACCGGCAAGGTGCCAGAAGACAGCAGTTGATAGTGGAATGGATAGCGTCCCATGGTTTAGTGGCACCAGCCATGGTGGTGTCGGTAGGGTTGTTTATCTTTCTTTTGCAGCGTATGGATATTGATCGCTGGGGTATGCCGGTTGTTGCCCTGCTTAACACATTCGTAGTCATTCCCTTTGCTATCCAGAAGCTGAAGCCACGGCTGTTCCAGTTTGATGTGCAGTATTACAATCTCTGTCGTTCGTTGAAACTGAGTGGTTTTACCCTGTGGAAAATCCAGTGGCCCTTTGTCCGGCCGGTTTTTCTGACTACCTTTGCCCTGCTACTGGTGCTGGCTATTGGTGATGTCGCTATTTTCTCAATTTTCGGTAACCAGAGCTGGCAGACACTACCCTGGCTGATTTATGGCTATGCCGGAAGTTACCGTATTGCAGAAGCCAGTATGGCTTCGCTACTGCTGCTGGCAATCTGTGGCTTGATTTTATGGGGCTTTGAAAAAGCCCAGACGGAACAGAAGAATGCTTGAAGTACGAAAGCTGGAAATTGAGCGTGATCAGAAAATACTCAAGTATGACTTCAACCTGAGCAGTGGAAGTATTCAGGCCATTCAGGGGTTAAGTGGCGTTGGTAAGTCCACGCTTCTGGGGGCAATTGCCGGATTTGTCCGTTGCAAAAATGGGCAGATCATCTGGCAGGGGCAGCTGCTTGATTCACTGTCTGCTGATCAGCGGCCGGTCAGCTATCTGTTCCAGCAAAATAATCTGTTTGAGCATCTGTCAGTTATGGATAACCTGACCCTTGGGTTTAGTGATCGCTCTGTTGATAACCAACTGCTGCAGCAGTTAACCGATGCAGCTGCTGAACTGCAGATCAGTGATCAACTTGGGAAAATGCCGGGGGCTTTATCGGGCGGGCAGAGACAGCGTATTGCCATTATTCGTACCATGCTGCGGCCAGAACCACTGGTTCTTCTTGATGAACCTTTTGCTGAGCTTGATCCTCAAACACGGCGGCTGGCAACTGACTGGGTCAGAAAGATTGCCAGGCAGGATAACAAGACGGTGCTGATGGTGACTCACCAGTCAGAAGATGTAGAGCAAATTGCCGATGAGATCCTTATGCTCCACCCTCCTGGCTTTTAATGGTTGTTTAACTGCTTCAAGAGTTGCCGTTAATTACGGACCGAATCAAGGGGTGAGCCAGCAAGTTCTGAACAGTGAATTGACAGTTTATGTTTGATTGAAGCCATTGCATAAATGCTGGACATCTTGCTGGACTTATAAGTGGTAATGTTACAATTAGTGTTTGAATAACACATTCATTGGGTGAATTTAGTTGCTTTAGAAAAGGATAGTTGTTGCTCCAAAAATCAATTAGCCTTGTTGCTTTGTCTTGGTTGAAATAAACTTGTAAAGCCACTTGTGAGGCACCGAAGAAATAATTGCTTGCTAATTGGTTGAGTTTTGAAGCCTCTGAAGCCTCTGAAGCCTCTGTGCTGATCTGATTTATCCAGTAATCGAAATAGTCAGAAGCGAGTGGTTGACTGAACTTTTCGGCCAGAATAGGGGTGAATAATATTATTATGTCTAAAATATGTAATAATTGAGTTGAATGATGTACATCTTCTAATTTACCAGCCTGATAATCTTGTTTGAGCCAATAGGATAGAATCTTAAGCGAAGTATCAAATTGAACCTGTGGTAAATGAAAAGACATATCTTGAAAACAGTTTGGAAAATTATTAGAGAAAGGAATGACTGTATGAGCAAGAGCTTTAACATCACTATTTAGCCAAAATCTTCTGATTTTGCCTTCTCCCAGGCGGGCAACCTGATTCTTGATATAATTTGAAGCCCTTGATTGAGTTCCGTAGGCTCTATCAATATCTTCGTTTATGCCCGCGCTTAACACATCAGATATTAAAAATATGTATATAGATAACAAAGAAGATATTAAAGTTTTCATAAAAGCCATCTCCACTAGTTAAAGTGAGTCAATTTTAGTAGTGATCGGCACCTTTGATTCAGCCCTACGGTGAGGGTATATAGTAGATGGTGGGCATTTCACCCATAGAGCATAAAACCCGCTCATAGCTGTTTGATAGAGAAGTCTTGTGCAGCCAGCAGCTACACAAGATCAGGCAAAAGATCAGGATAGCGGCGAAGTTTCCCCTTTCCGCAAAGTGAGAATCTCATGACCATCTCTGGTGACCAGGATTGTATGCTCCCACTGGGCAGAAAGGCGACGATCCTTGGTGACTGCCGTCCAGCCATCGGGCTTCAGTTTGGTATGCTTTTTCCCAGCGTTGATCATCGGTTCAATGGTAAAGGTCATACCTTCCTGCAGCACAACCCCTGTTCCTGCCAGTCCGTAGTGCATCACCTGGGGTTCTTCATGGAAGCCCTGGCCAATGCCGTGACCACAGTACTCTTCCACAACAGAGTAATGGTTCTTATGGGCGTGGGCAGAAATGACGGCACCAATATCTCCCAGGTGGGCACCGGGACGAACCTGCTCAATGCCAAGGTACATACATTCCCGAGTCACCCGGGCCAGTCGCCCTACATGTTCCGGTGCATCGCCAATGATAAACATCTGGCTGGTATCACCATGGTAACCATCCTTGATCACGGTGATATCAATATTCAGGGCATCACCTTTTTTCAGGATTTTCTTGTCATTGGGAATACCGTGACAGACCACGTCATTCAGGGAGGTGCAGATAGATTTGGGAAATCCGGGACGGCCTGGCGCAGCACCATAATTCAGGGGGGCGGGCACAGCTTTCTGCTCATTAACAATGTAATCGTGGCAGATGCGATCCAGCTCTCCGGTACTGACTCCTTCCTTTACATGGGGAGCAATCATTTCCAGTACCTCGGCAGCAAGGCGACCGGCAATGCGCATCTTTTCAATTTGTTCTGGTGTTTTGATGATGACAGACATGTCTAGATGTAAATCCCTGAGATTACCCAAAAATACGGGCTGATGCTTTATTCTAGCAAAGGCACAAGCCTGTGAACCACCACCATGGAAGGGTGAAATCGAACTGCTAACATGGAGAGCCAGGTTTTAGATGGGTTTCAGGATGCGCTGTGGTTTCACTGTTTTTTATCAGGGTATTCAATCGTCAGAAGATTACTCACTTCGGTGGCAGGATGTTTTGGTTGTTCAGTGCTGTCGTTTTACTCGTTGTACTGTTTTTCGCACATGATGTGGCTGGAGCCCAAAATCCAGGCAAGAGGAGCTATCCTTTAGCGGCCCCCTATTCAGCTCCTGATATTTCTGATGATGACAATATAATGCCCAAGGCGAAGAGGCTTACTTCGCAAGATGTATTAGCTGTTGGCTATTCAGATGCTGCCGAGATATCGAAAGGCGAGCCTCCTCCCTTGAAAAAATTACGTGAATTGACCGGAGAATATTATGAGGAGATAACCAAATATCTTGAGACAAGGGGGGGAACCTGGCTGGCGTATAGAATGGGTGTGCTGAAAAATCGGGCAGTGGAATTTCTGGTGGATAACAGCTGTTCCATGTCAGAGCATGCTAAGTTGGAACTCTCTGGCAAACAGCGGCCTGTCTCTCGGTTCGATGATCTTAAAATAAGGTTGTCCGATATGTTTCATCTTCTTTCGTATGTTCCTGTAGAAAGAGTTTCAATACGTTGCTTTGATAATCTAGCGGAGCCTTTTGAAGTTTGTTGTTATGGAGGACAGCCG
>CBDEWF010000039.1:0-39488 GCA_965243775.1 Sansalvadorimonas sp. | reverse complement strand
ACGACAAACAACAACCCATAAAGCAGAGCGAAACCAAGAGCTGTACCAGCAACGGCATAGATCAGGGATTCGGCAATCATCAGAACAAAGATATGCCCAGGTCGTGCCCCCACTGATCTCAGGATAGCCATCTCTCGCCGCCTCTCGCTGAGGGAGGTCAGTATCGTGGTCAACATACCCAGCAGTCCGGCTACTACCACCAGTGCAGAAACCACCAGCAGAGCCTTTTCCGCCGAACCCACCAGCTGCCAGAGTTCCCCAAGCGCGACACCGGGAAGAATGGCAGTTAACGCTTCTTCACTGTATTCATTGACTTTGCGCTGATAACGAAAGGCAGCAATCCGAGACTTCAGACCAACAAAATAGGCTGTAATACTGTTCGGCTGCAGATCCAGGGTCCTGGCCTTATCAGCCGAAACAGAAAAGGCTGAAATTGGAGGGGCACCATTTCTCCAGTCAATATGAAGAGCCTCTATCCCTTCCAAGGAGATCATAATCACCCGATCCATGGGGGTGCCCGTCGGCTGTAGTACACCCGTGATATGGAAAGGTTTATCTTCATGTTCCTGCAGAGCCTGGGTCTCCAGACCATGACTGAGCACTATCTTCTGCCCAAGCTTATACCCAAGGCTGGCTGCCACCTCAGAACCAATCACCGTATCATAGAGATCCGAAAACGGCTGACCATTGCGAAATGCCAGAAGCTGGTGATCCGCATAACGAAACTTGTCAAAGATGGACTGGGAAGTACCCAGTACCCGGTAACCTTTATGGGAGTCTCCCAGGGCAATGGGAACAGCCCATTCTACGGCCTTGTCAGATGCCAGATCCCGGTAGGTTTCCCAAGTAACGTTATTGGTGGCATTGCCAATGTGGAAAACAGAATAAAGCAGCAGATTCAGGGAGCTGCTGCGCGCTCCTACGATAAGGTCAGTACCAGACACCGTACTGGTAAAACTATTGCGGGCTTCCACCCGGACACGCTCAACACCAAGCAACAGGGCCACACTGACAGCGATGGAAAATATAGTCAGCAGAGCTGTTATTCTGCGGTTCTTCAGACTTTTGACCGCAAGACTCATTATCTGCATCAGACCGCCTCCCGGTTCAGCTCGACATGATCGCCATTATTGGAATGGCCGGAGTGATGATGGCTGGCCTTATTAATCCGGTGCAACTCCAGGGTTCGGTCAAACAGCTTTTCCAGATAGGGGTCATGACTGACAAACACCAGAGTATTACCTGCTGCTTCGCACTCGGCAAACAGCAGCTTGATAAACGCTTTACGGGTATCGGTATCCAGAGCAGAGGTCGGCTCATCAGCAATCACCAACCCAGGCTGGCCGATCAGCGCCCTTGCCGCTGCCACTCTCTGCTGCTGGCCAATACTTAGTTCAATAACAGGTCTTTGCAGAAGCTGGCTATCCGCCAGCTCAAGATGCTGCAGCAACCGTATGGCTTCCTGTTCATTGCTAAGGCCGGAGTGCTGTACATTGCTCTGACGCTGGCGTGCAAACCCCAGGGGCAGTGTGACATTCTCAATAACCGAGAGATAGGGAATCAGATTGAACATCTGGAAAATAAAACCAATATGCTCGGCACGGAAATGATCCCGCCGTGCTGGCGAGAGACTGTCCAGCCTCTCATCCAGCACACGGATTTCTCCCCGCTCAGGGGTGATGACCCCGCCCAGCAGCCCCAGCAAAGTAGTTTTACCGGAACCCGATGGCCCGCGAATAAAAACTTTCTCACCCTGGGAAATGGAAAGGTGAGGAATATCCAGCACCGGTACTCCCGGCTTCCAGCTGAACTGCACTCCGTGCAGTTCCACTGCTGGTGAGCGGAGATCACTCATATCAGAAACGAACCTCCGGTTGCTTCCGGGTCATCATGCCAGATACCTGTCCACGATCCGTGATGCCCTGTACTTTCAGCTGCTCACTGTGTTCAAAGCGTTTAAACAGGTTGGTGGAGATACTGGTCAACTTGCTGATATTTGTGCACTGGTAAACATAAGTAGCGGCGATATCCATATGACCACCCTCTTCATCGACATGCTGCTCGTGCTTTTCATCATGATGTTTTTCACCAGCATGGTCTTCATGCTTGTCATGGTCATCATCATGCCTGTCGTGGCCGTCATCGTGCTTGTCATGACCATCATGCTTGTCGTGATCATCATGATCGTCATCTCCCGCAGAGACCTCTACCTCTTTCAGCTGGCAGCCAGCCGAAGGGGTGAATACCCAAAGATCACCAGCCTTGAGCTGCTCAACAGCCTGATCCAACAGCTTGTGCTGTTTCTCCGAGGTGATGGTTTCAAATCCCAGGATGTCGAACCCGGGGGTTTCCAGTTCCAGGTGAACCTGCTTGCCTTCCACGGCAAAGTTCATATGTCCGGCACCGTGGACATGGGCATCGGCATGCCGGGTTTCTCCGGCGGCTGAAAGAGAGAGCGCCATACAGGCGACACCGGCAGCAATAGCGGAAAAATTGCGCATTTTTAACTCCTGATAAAATGTTTGTCAGGGTGTGTTCACAATTAAACAGCGAACTCAGCGATGTTTAATTGTGAACACACCCTATTCGGGGTCAGACAAACAGGGGAGGCGCGCGGGTCAATTTTTTTGTGGGAGTAGGAACTTCGTGGGTATGAAAGCGGCTCAGGGTATTCTGAACAGGATAAAAAAGATGATCACTCTGCCAGCATATCAGGGAGGATGAAGCCTGAGGCACCAGCTTGCAGGCAAAGGTATGGTGCTGATCCAGATGCCAGTTTTCTGAAGATTGATCTAAAAAGTCCTGGTACTGTGTGATTCCAAAGGCCGTAAAGGCCTTGCTGAAACTCGGTCTCTGTTCATGGGTATGGCTGAGTGAGTAATGGATAACCAGCAAATAGACAACCAGAAGCCCCCAAGCCAGGCAGGCAAAGGGCTGCTTATGTTTGTCTGTGCTGATCAGGCTGATTGTCATCACCAAGAGTCGGCCAGGCTGCTCTCATACAGCCCCTGCTGACAGGCTCCATACCAAAAACTTCAGTATCCCAGATGTTATAACATAATGCATTACATTTTTATGAAGCAACAGAAACCTGGGCTTGAGTAAGGAACTTTTAAGCCATTTCTGTGTCTCACTCAAAATTCAAGACCAAGGAGGAACATTATCATGCAGGTTAATGCAGCAACAGCTGAAGGGCCAATAATCACTAGCCAAACGTTACCATCTGATAAAGTTCCGATAAACAGTTAACTGACCTCCGGCATAGCCGGAGGCTTATTTAGGTTACGCCCTTTAAGGGCTTTGATTGCGCCCAAGGGCGCTTACCATTCAAGATCGTACTGATCTTTGCTGGAATCATTCTTTTCTTGGTCTCGGATATACGCCCGAACCATATGCTCATCAAGCCCTACCGTTGAGACAAAGTAACCTCTTGCCCAAAAATGCTCTCCGTTAAAGTTCCGCTGTCTACCCTTAAATGTTTTTGCAATTTCTATTGCACATTTACCCTTCAGGTAGCCAACCACACGTGATACCGGATATTTTGGCGGAATGCTGATACACATATGAAAATGATCGGGCATCAGGTGACCTTCCAAAATTTTGCACTCTTTCCTTCTGGCAAGCTCATGAAAGATTTCTCCGAGAAACTTACGGAGATTTCCATAAATCACTTTTCGTCTCTTCTTTGGGATGAAGACAATATGATACTTACAATCCCAGCGGGTATGAGCCAAACTCTTGTAGTCTCGCATAGGTTTTCCTTCAATTTTCTTGGTCGAAAGCTGAAGGTTAGCTACTGCCGCTACGGTCAAACCTATGTGAGTCCCCCGGCATAGCCGGGGGTTTATCAATTGTTAATCAGAGATGGCGAATTATTCCAGGCAGTGCCACAAGTTGGACAAATTTGACAACCTGCCCAATTTGTCAAACTCATCTGGCAGATAGAGCTGTTTGTTCTACCATCGCTCATAGCGTTTGTCAGGCTCTGTTAACAATAGATGTTGGTTTATTTCTCAAAGTTAGTGATTACGCTGAATAGAGGAAGTAACCAAATTTTCTATGAAGCCCGAATGCCAAGCTATACAGGGTGCACGGAAGTACTACCAACATGTAGTGTTAACAGAGCCGTTTGTCATATTTGTTACAAAAGTGTAAAAGATCAGGATTGCTCCATATGCCGGGCCTCCCCCGGTACCCTCGATGCTAAAAAAGGAATCGAAAACGCTCAAAAGAATTTAGATTTGTCACTTAACAACATAACTTTTGGCTGCACCAATGAGAAATGTTTATGGACTGGAAGCTATCAGGATCTGGAAAAACATGCCAAACACTGCATGGAGCCGCTGGTTCAGTGCTCAAATTCTGGCTGCGATCAGGCTGTCTTTAAAACATTGCTAAAAGACCATCAGGAAAAATGCGAATGGGCGGAAATAGCCTGTCCTCGAAAATGCGGTATGTCCTTTTTGAGAAAGGATGCAACTGATCACGAAACCTCTTGCATCTTTAGGCCTTGTACTTTTGGTAACCGGCAAACTACTGAGGCATACTTGGGTTTCCTGAAAAATGCGCAAAAGAAATGCGACAGTCTGATTCAGATTAACAAAGACAACCCATCCCAGTCCTTAAAGAGTAATGATGCCTGCGCTCTTTTAGACAGTTTGATACCCGCCTTTTCTTTTGTCATGCAATCTACACTGGATGCTGACAGTTCTTCCCACACAACAGGTTGTAGTGATATATCAACACAACTCTCTCAGTCTACTACATCTACTTTTTCTACTACATCTACTTTTTCTACTACGTCTATAAGAAACCATAATTGTGTTCACTGCCGGATGTATTTTTCTCCCTCTGAGCTAGTTTCTCACCAGAATTTTTGTGAACAAAAACCTGTACAGTGCTCTCATTGCCAATTAACATTTACTCGCGAAAGACTGGTAAGTACCCGACCAACCGTTTTCATATATTGACCGCATAAGCAGCGTACGATAGTGCCATTTACCAGAGTGCTATATTTTCACCATTCCGCTGTTTTGAGCCTGCCACCGATGAAGAAGACAGTCCACGCCATCACTGACACCGCCATCATTGATACTCTAAAGTGCGCAATGCGTAATGGCCCCCAGCCTTGTGTAAGAGAACGTGCCCATGCTGTATTGCTCAGCTCAAAGGGATACTCACTGACTCAGTTAGCTGATGTCTTTGATGTGCAGTATCAGACAATTTCCCGGTGGATCGATGACTGGGAGTGTTCGGGTATACGTGGTTTGTACAAAGACCATGGAGGTGGCGCATCACCTATCTACACTCCTCAGGATGTCCAGCGTATTGCTGAGCTGGTTTCCGAAGAACCACGCCGCCTTTCCTATACTCAGGCCAAGCTTGAAGAGGAAACAGGGAAACTTGCATCACTGAAAACCCTACAGAGAGTAGTAAAAAAAACTCGGGTTAGTTTATAAACGTGTACGTAAGTCTTGCCGTCACAAGCGTGATCAGGAAGCCTTTGAGCGCTGCCACCAGACATTAAAAAAAGCTCAGGAGGCTGAACGGGAAGGCTTGCTAAACCTTTTCTATTTCGACGAGTCTGGTTTTGTCCAACAGCCTTGTATTCCTTATGCGTGGCAAGAGAAGGGCGAGCAGTTAAGGGTGCCCGCCACCAGTAGTCAGCGTATAAACGTTATGGGCTTTATGAATCGTGATAACGACTTATTTTACTACCCTGTCAACGGCTCTGTGACCGGGGATGAGGTCATTCGTGTATTTGAAGACTTTGCCGAGCAGATGCAAGACCCGAAGTACAGTGCTGGAGACAGGTATACGCTGGTTGTCGTTGACAATGCCAGCATTCATACCTGTAAGAAGTTCCGGGCAAAGCTGGATGACTGGATGCTCGAAAAGAAGCTGATCGTCTGCTACTTGCCGACCTATTCACCAGAACTGAATCTGATTGAGATTCTGTGGAATAAGGTCAAGTACGAATGGCTGAATATCATGAAGGTGATGAGCTTTGATGAATTCGAAAAAGAACTAAAAAGGGTATTCGATCAGTTCGGTAAGGAATATATGATTTCATTTGTCTGAGTACTTACGGCATGTATATTCATGCCGTCACCGCCTCATCCCTTGTCGCAGCTGCAAGAAAGATATTTTATCAGATCACTACGGAACACACTTAAAAGAATGTGAGAAAGGTAAATAATATTATCCAGAGGATCGAACTCAGCAAGTATGGATAAAAGCCACACTTGCCGATGAATAGGCTTATTAAAAAAGGGAAGTGTCTTTCAACACCTCCCTTTAACTCACAACTGTCTATTTTGCACGCATGACTTATTGTCTAAGAACAAATTTAACCTTTATACAGTTTGGGGTTCAGCACATCCCGCAACCAGTCACCCAGAAGGTTAATCACCAATACCAGAACCACCAGCACTATGCCGGGAATCACAGTAATCCACCAGCTGCCGGAGAAGATATACTCAAAACCACTGGAGATCAGCGAACCCAGAGAGGGCTTGGACACCGGCATTCCCAGACCAAGGAAAGAGAGTGCCGCCTCACTGATAATGGCATTGGCAATCTGTACCGTGGAGATAACCAGGATGGGAGAGAGACAGTTGGGCAGAATATGACGGAACATAATCCGGCTACTGCCAAAGCCCATCACCCGGGCAGCTTCCACGTACTCTTTCTTTTTTTCCGCCAACACTGAAGCGCGAATAGTCCGGGCATATTGTGGCCATTCCGCTATACCAATAACCAGTATCAGCATCAGCATAGCCAGCTGACTGTACAATTCGGCCCCGAACGAAGCCTGAAACAGTGCCAGCACAACAATCGCTACCATCATGGTTGAAAAGGAGAGCTGAATATCTGCCACCCGCATCAGGAAGCTATCCAGGCGCCCACCGAAGTAACCAGCACTCAGGCCAATCACAACCCCCAGAAACATCTGCAGCAGAACCGCACAGAAACCGATAGCGAGAGAGATACGCATCCCATAAAGAATGGTGCTGTACAAATCCCGTCCCTGGTTATCAGTGCCCAGCAGGAACCGCTGTTCTCCCTCATCAACCCAGGACGGCGGAATTTCCGAATCCATAATATCTATGGTTGCCAGATCGTAGGGATTGGTAGGTGACAGCACCGGTGCCAGCAGAGCGGCACCAGCCAACAGGACCAGAATCACAAAAGAGATAATGGCAACCTTGTCCCGGGTAAAGCTGTACCAGAAGTTAGAGTTTTTAAATCGCTCCCAGCGTGATGGTGAGGGAGCGTTGGTTACCGCCACAGTTTCAAACGCGGCTTCAACATGGCTCATTTGTCACCTCCAGCCAGACGTACGGTCGGATTGATCAACCCATAAATCAAATCGACAATGGTATTCACCACCACGAAGATGGCTCCCACAACGATCAGGTAAGCGACAATCAGCGGAGTATCCACCCGGTTAACAGCTTCAAGGAACAGGAAACCCATGCCTGGCCACTGGAACACGGTCTCGGTCAAGATGGTATAAGCCACCATGGTACCGATCTGAACACCACCGACAGTCACCACCGGCAGCATGGTGTTCTTCAGGGCGTGAAGGAAATAGATGCGGGCCTTTTTCAAACCCTTGGCCTTGGCAAACTTCACATACTCAGTATGCAATACCTCTACCATTTCTGAACGGATCAGGCGGATAAACAGTGGCAGCATGATACTGGCCAGGGCAACACAGGGCATGATCAGGTGAAGCAGACCATCCTTGGTGAGATAGCCGGTCTCCCAGGCTCCCCACACGGGTTCCAGCTCCCCCCTTCCATAGGATGGCAGCCAGCCAAGCTCAATAGAAAAAAGATAGATTCCAAAAATCGCGGTAAGAAAAACAGGAACAGAAATACCAAGAATACTCCACCCCATAATCAGCTTGGTTAACACACTATGGGGACGAATGGCGGCATAAACCCCCGCCGGTATGGAAACAATAATAATCAGCAGAGTTGAGCCGAACACCAGCTCAAGAGTGGCCGGCAGTTTGGCCAGGATCACTTCCAGTGCTGGCTCCTTGAAGAAATAGGATTGCCCCAGATCACCCTGGAGAGCCCCCTTGAGAAAACGGCCGTATTGCACCAGAAAAGGATCATTTAATCCCAGCTCATCACGCAACTCCTGCCGCTCTGCTTCAGAAACGGACTGACCCACCAGCTCCCTTAACGGGTCACCCAGATTATCCTGGATGGAAAAGCTGATCAGGCTGATCACGAACATCACTATCAGCGCCTGCAACGAGCGCCGGGCAAGAAATGCAAGCATTTATCTATCACTTATGTATGGGAGTTTCCTGGTAAAGCGAAACTCATTAATTCTCACAAACCAGGCGGCAATTAATTAAAAAGGAGTAAAATCAATCAAAACCAGTGCCGGGCGCTACACCCGGCAAGGCTTGGCGTGACCCGGCATGGTTGACATCTTAATCAGTCACGAACGACCAGATCACCCAGGTATGGGAAGTTCATCACGTTAACAACCTTATCAATACCTGCTTTGCTGCTGGAGCCCCAGGCCAGGTTCTGCCAGTGCAGTGGAATAAATGCTGCTTCATCATAGAGAGTCTTCTCAACGGTTTTCAGCATCTCAGCCCGCTTGGCCAGATCAGTTTCACTACCAGCGGCCTTCACCAGCGCATCCACTTCAGGGTTGCAGTAGTTACCGGAGTTATACTGCCCCCAGCCGGTTTCAGAGTTCGGGCATGCAGTCAGATACTCAGTAAAGTTGGCGGAATCTTCAGTGTCCGCATGCCAGCCAATCATCATCATATCAGCGGCACGCTTGTCGAACTCAGGCCAGTACTGAGCCTTGGGCATGGTCTTCAGTTCAACTTTCACGTTGATCTTGGCCAAGCATGCTGGCAACCGCCTGAGCGATCTTGGCATCATTCACATAACGGTTGTTAGGAGCCATCATGGTGATGGAGAAGCCATCGGCATAGCCAGCTTCCTTCATCAGAGCCTTGGCCTTATCCAGGTCAAAGCGAGGCTTCAGGCCTTCAGAATAACCGGCATAACCTTTTGGCCCCTGCTGACCTGCAGCAGTCGCAAAGCCTTTCATGATGCTTTTCACAATACCTTCAATTATTAATGGCATAAGCGAATGCCTGACGCACACGCTTGTCCTTAAATGCAGGTACACGCTCCTGGTTCATCTGGAAGGTAATGACCCTGGTACCAGGCATAGTGATCAGTTCTGCACCGTCAGTCGTTTTCAAGCCGCTTGTGATCAGTTGGTGGAACAGGAGCAATAAAGTCAACATCACCGGACAACAGGGCTGCTACACGAGTAGGCGCTTCTTTAATTGGCGTAAATACGATGTCGTCTACGTTACCGGGTGACTGAGTGTCCCAGTAATCAGCAAAACGTTCGAACACCACCTTTACACCCTGCTGGCGTTCAACCACACGGAATGGCCCGGTACCAGATTCATTACGGGAAGCATAGGTATCAGCATGTTTCTTGAGCAGATCCTTTGGCTGTCCCTTATCGTCAGTGCCCTGGTAGTAGGCACTATCCATCGGGAAGATATAGGTCGCGTTGTTCAATACCAGCGGGAAAGGACGCTTGGTAATCAGATCAACGGTGTAATCATCGACAACCTTCATATCTTCAAAGGGTTCAAACACACCTTTGAAATCCGCACTGGAAAGCAGACGGTCAAAGGTCCACTTAACATCTTTGGCCGTCATGGTATTGCCAGAATGGAACTTGACACCTTTGCGCAGATGAAAGCGCATGGTCAGATCATCAACACGCTCCCACTTCTCTGCCAGGCGGGGTTCAAACTGAAGATCACGAGTCCAGCGCACCAGAGGGTCGAAGACCATATGAGACATCTGCAGGGTGCCACCTGACAGCTGTTCATGGGGGTCAAGAGAAATTGGGTCAGCATCATAAGCCATTTTCAAACTAATGGCCGATGGCGCCTCAGTAACTTTTGCAACTTCAGGTGCAGGTTCGGCAGGTTTTTCCTGCAAGAGATAAAATGCTCCTACGGCCACAACACCAGCCAGCAAGCCACCAACTAGAACTTTATTCATAATTTATACCCTTCAGGGATCTAATACTTATCTGTTGCTGTTGTTATTCAGTGGTACCTATGCAGGCACACTTTCGAGTTCCAATCCCGCACGGGAGAGGTGGTCAAGATGAGGCATAACCTCAATAAGATTCCGTGTGTAATCACTTTCGGGATTGGTAAACAGTGAGGCCGAGTCGTTGATCTCAACAATGGCCCCCTGCTTCATAACCGCAATGCGGTCGCACATTTGCCTGATAACCGGCAGGTCATGACTGATAAACAGCATGGTCAGCCCCAGCTCCTCCTGCAGATCTTTCAGCAAATTCAGGATCTGTGCCTGTACCGATACATCCAGAGCTGATGTCGGTTCATCACAGATCAGAAAACGGGGACGGGTGGCCAGCGCCCGGGCAATGGAAATACGCTGGCGCTGACCGCCGGAAAACTCGTGGGGATAACGAACCCCCATGGCAGCTCCAAGGCCTACATGGTCCAGCAGATCATTTACAATCTGTCGTATTTCCCCTTCAGAGCTGGCCAGTTTATGGAAACGAATGGGTTCGGCAATTATATTGGCCACTGTCATCCGGGCATTCAGACTGGAATAGGGATTCTGGAAAATCATCTGGATCTGGCGATTCAGAGGCTGTCGTGCCCTGGCAGACAAACTGCTGATTTCACGACCGGCAAAATGAACCTGACCAGCATCGGGGCGGTACAGTCCGGCTATAACCCGGGCTGTTGTCGATTTACCAGAACCGGACTCACCCACCAGGCCAAAGGTCTCCCCTTCCCGGACATGGAATGAGACATTATCAATAGCCTGAACATAGCGGCGATCTTTCTCCCTGAAAGCGCGGCGGGTAATAAAGCGCAGATCAAGATCCCTGACTTCCAGCAACTTGCCATCACGAACCTCACCAAAGCTCTCTTTCCTGCCAAGCCAGTGGTTCTTCACATCAATAGGCTTGCTGTCAGCCTTCTCAATATACTCCACCCGGGGGAAACGGTGTACTTTCACATCGGAACGGGGAACAGCGCTGATCAGGCTGCGAGTGTATTCATGCTGCGGCCTTTCCAGGACATCCATGGTGGGACCGCATTCCATCAGCTCCCCCTGGTAAAGAACGGCCACCCGATCAGTGGTGTTGGCAATAACCCCCATATCGTGGGTAATCAGGATACAACCGACATCCCGCTCCTTGCACAGCTTGCGAATCAATTCCAGAACCTGGTTCTGAATAGATACATCAAGAGCGGTGGTAGGCTCATCAGCAATAATCAGCTCAGGATCACCGGCCAGGGCAATGGCAATAACTACACGCTGTCGCATACCGCCGGAAAACTGGTGCGGATACTGATCAAGACGCAGACGGGGTTCGGGAATACCAACGGCCTCAAGAAGCTCCAGAGCCCTCTCCAGAGCTTCTTCTTTGCTGGCCTTGCGGGTGGCAATCACTGTCTCCATCAACTGGGTGCCGATGGTCAACAGAGGGTTCAGGGATGTCATTGGATCCTGGAAGATAAACCCAATCCGCCGTCCTCGAATACGGCGCATATCCTCACCCTGCAGGTTCTGGATAGGTTCATCATCAAGAATCACAGTACCCCCAGCTATTCGCCCGGGAGCACTGAGCAGGTTGATAATGGCATTACCAATTGTGGACTTGCCCGCTCCTGATTCTCCAACCAGGCCAAGAATCTCTCCACGGCCAAGGTCAAAAGAGACATCATTCACTGACACAGTCACGCCATGTCGGGAGGGGAACTCAATTTGAAGATTCTCTACGCGGAGCAGAGTCATGCATTATCTCCCTGAATATCCGGTATCTAATCACCATGAATAAGCAGGTGCCGCAATATCATTGTGGAATAATGGCTATTCACTGCTCATGGTCTTTTGTTATGGCTTGGCATTTTCAGAGCTTTTATTCAGCTCTATTTTTCTTGCTACCGGCCTTTTCAGATTTATTTTTCGACAACTTCTACAGCTTCCGAAAAATCCACCTTAAATTGTATTTTTTCGACTATATCAAATGAAAACGCATTAACGAAAGCCCTCCTTTCGTCTTTTACGTCAATCACTTACGCTCCACTTGCACTTTTTGCAGAAAAATTACACTTTCAGAGCAAAATCAGTAGACAAAATTAAAAAATGGTGATCCCCGGTTAAAAATAACTATTGCATTCAAAAACTGTATTTGTCTATTTCTGTGCTTCTTGAATAAGTTCTGACAGAACCGGGAACTTAAGGAGGGGTTTGAAAATTCAGTCTGATCAAGAGTGGGGGGAAAACGAAGAGGATAAGTGATATTGGACAGGAGAAAATCCCTGCCAAGGAAATGAGGGTTATCTCCAGGGCAGGGTAAGGGCAGGATTCTTGTATCAGGCAGCTGCAGCCATGCCGGCAGGCACAAACCAGCTACGGCAGTACTGCATCCACAGACCATAAGGACGAGCTGTCACAATCATGGTAAAAACAGCCCCAACAGATGCACTGATAATGGCATCCCAAGTCCAGCCTGTAATGACCAGAATGACAACATAAACCGGCAACTGGAACATAATAAATGCGGTTGTATCTGTTACTGTTCGGAACAGCTCATGGCGGCTATTTCCGGCACCAGTCACTTTCATAACCCAGTCACGGAATATACCGTAAGGGCGGGCAATGGTCAGGTTAACGGGGATACTCAATCCACGGGAGTACACCATATTTATAAAAGCCTGACTGAATGCCAGGCCTGACATCAGACCAGAAAGAACCTCAACAGTCCCGCCAATAACAATCCCGAAAACAATCAGGGCAAAGATATCCGCAGCAATAATGCGCTTGGAAGCAGACATCGCAACCACCACCAATATTCAAAAATATATAAACAAAACGACTGCCCAGCCCTTATTTTTCTTTAGGGGCTGGAATCACATTTAATCCGGAAAATTCGGTAATCTGCTGCAGATGAATGACTGGAGACTAGTCCTGCAGTTCAAGTGGTGGGTACTCTACAGCCTTAGTTTTCGAGACACAACACAGCCAGGTAATAAATTCATAAAGAAATCATAAAAAGATATTTAAAACTAATATAAAGAAAAATATCAGCATATAAAACCAATTTAAATTTAATTAACAGAGATTACGACTACAACAAATTTAGCAACTTCTATATTTGCACTTACCAAACCAATAGAAATCATTGACAGTCGGCGACATGAATCAAGAAAATACCATAATTTCGGCTGCTACAATCCCTGCGGAGCCTATGGATTCATGCCAATGACCCTGAAAAACAATCTCAAAACCTGTCTTTCCCGCCTGCGGGAAAACACCCCTGTTGTTCACAATATCACCAACTTTGTAGTGATGAACAACACTGCCAATGCTCTTCTGGCCCTCGGAGCCTCTCCCATCATGACCGATGGCATTGAAGAAGTGACCCCTATGGTGGAGCTAACCGGCAGTCTGGTCATCAACATCGGTACTCTCCATGGCCGTACCACTATGGCCATGAAGTGCGCAGCCAGTCATGCCCAAACCACCAGACACCCCTGGGTACTTGACCCGGTCGGTGCCGGTGCCACGCGATTCCGCCTGGATACAGCCCGTCTGCTGCTGGATTACAATCCTTCAGTTGTGAAGGGCAATGGGTCGGAAATCATGGCCCTGTTTGCTGACAAACAGGGGGGGCGTGGTGTCGACAGTACCCACAGTGATATTCAGATTCTCACTGAATGTGCTGTTGAAGCGGCCCGTGCTCATAATACGGTGATCGCAATTACCGGAGAGACCGATATCATTACCGATGGCCGTCGTGTGGCTTACCTGCGCAACGGTGACCCGATGATGATCAAGGTAACTGGCAGTGGATGCACTGTTGCCGCCCTGACCGGAGCTTTTCTGGCTACAGAAGAAGATCCCTATGTCGCTGCCGCAGCCGCCATTGCCTGCATGAGCATCGCTGGTGAACAAGCCTGCAAGATCAGCCGCGGGCCTGGCAGCCTGCAGATGAACATCCTTGATGAGCTGTACAATCTAAGTGATGATAGCCTGATGCAACATCTTTCTATGGAAGAAGTCATATGGGAATAGCCAGCGTTCTGACCACCCTGCCCCACCCGCCACTGTCCCTGCTGTTTCAGCCAGTGCGAATGCTGCCGTGGGACCTTCGTAACAAACCTATTGAAATGGCGCTGAACAAAGCTTTCAAAGAACCGGTAGAAGACGGAGAGTTTGATATTCTCAGTGGCCGCTGGCTGCATATTGCAGTCACTGATTTCAATCTGGATTTTTATCTGTCTGAAGACGACGGCAGGCTGGTGATGGGCAGCCCAAGACCGGCTGATGTTTCCATCAAGGGCAGCAGTGATGCTTTCCTGTCCCTGGCCGCCAGAAAACAGGACCCTGACACTCTGTTCTTTAATCGCCGCCTGGTTATTGAAGGCGATACCGAGCTGGGGCTGGGCATCAAGAACCTGCTGGATGGCATTGAGCTTGAGCAACTGCCCTCTGCACTGCGCTGGGCTATCGAGAAAACTGATGATCTGGTGCAAGAGTGGCAGGAAGCCAGTCAAAAATAAGGGGCATTTTTACTCTTGACACAGCAGGCTCTGTTAACACTACATGTTGGTAGTACTCACGTGCAGCCTGTATAGCTTGGCATTCGGGCTTCATAGAAAATCTGGTTACTTCCTCTATTCAGCGTAATTACTGACTTTGAGAAATAAACCAACATCTATTGTGAACAGAGCCACACAGCACATGACGCTTCTTCCGTTGAGTAAGATCAGATCCCCGCCAGGTACCCGATGACACTGATTGCTTGAATCCAGCCTTACATATACATTTCATATTCCTGCTTTTGGTTAAGCTTAATACTATTCCCTATCATCTCCACATTCAGGGAAGTTTTTCCTGTCTCGTCTGTAAACGAGTATATATTCAAGAGTTCCTGAAAACGGCCAATATCAATAGAGCAACCATGCATAACGTCTAGCAGCTTTGTTTTCATTTCATCCGGACAGTTGTACTTCTCAATAATATTTTTATAGTCTTCTTCTTTTATAATTGACTGCACCACAACACTTTCAGTAATCCAATCAAGACCCATTGCCTCTTTGACCTCTGAGACACCACATGCCACATCATTGTATAACAAAACCATGGCCACACATTGAGTGTTAGCAACGGCAATCTTCTTCCATGCACTGCCCAATACTCTCTTTTTATCGAAGAGACATTCTTCACTGGCCATTAAATCCACACCATTAATAATAAGAAGAGTCCTCTCCGCTGATTCGATAGCACCCATGGCAGCAAGTGCTTTAATAGTCATATCATGGTCACTATCCACCATATGAAATCTGGTAAACGGTCTCAATTTTTCAGAGTTTTCAGAGTTTTCAGAGCGGCTTTCAAGATACGAACCGGCCGACTTGAACAGATGATAACAGAAGGTTTCTGCTCTTTCCGGATTCACCTTTAACAATACGACAATATGCTTACCCATATTACCTCTTACTCTGTTAATGGCGGCCAGAGCCTTGCCAAAAGATTCTTCTTCACTGGCTAATAGCGGCTGCTTCCTGGCTTTATCGCTGATTTTTGTTAAAGCAAAGCGATACATATTTTTAGCCTTTTCCAAATTGAACTGGGTCTTCTCAAAATCCATATCACTGAGTTCCCCCCCTTTTTTTATACCCCGTAATACAGCGGCCTTTATAATTTCGTCTGTAATATGAACAAGAGTCGAGGTCTCCACACCTCTAGTGCGATTCGCCATCTCCAGGAGATTCAGCTTTTTACAACTATAACCTCTAGTTTTAATGATGTGCTTAAATATTACCTCTCTTTGCTCATCATCAGGATTACAAACAGATACATGTTGGCCCAAACGACCATATCGCACAAGCTGACCATGAAAGGCATCTTTAGTACAGTTCGTTGTGGCAATAAATAACATATTCTCAGGACCATTACTTATAAGGAGCTGCAGCGCAGTTGCAAAAGCCGTTTTTTCATCACTGACAGATTTTTCTAAAACTGTAGGAACATATGAGTCTAATTCATCGATAAATACCACCATGATATTTGTTTTGTCTCGGGCGTCCCGTTTCATTGCGTCGACAGCATATCGGAGCGAGTCAAACTTTTCCTTTACTAAATTTGGTGAACCCTGATAACTGCTATCAATTTTTCTATTACGGGCAGCAATCTCGTCTTCTAATACTTGAATAATGTTAGTGGCTATTTGTGTTTTGCCATTACCGGGAGGTCCCGTCAATAGAAGGCCTCGCTCAAATACATCAACTTTTCCATCTTTGTACAGGATTAACGGCTCAATAATTTTTTCATATATTTGTAAAGCAATGTCGTCCATACCGGCAAGTCGATTTGTCAATCCCTCAATAATTCTCTCTTTTTTCCGATCTTCCACTATTCCACCATCCAGTAAAACGGTATCTTTAGCTGTAAGGTAAAGCTTAGTTGAATCACCTATTGTCAGGATTTCCTTTAACTTACTGCTCCCAGCAATCTTGCGTTTTTTCACGGGCGGAGTAGCAGCTGAATTATCTGCTGAATCTCCTTCAGAAGTGAAAACAGCATCTGCAGTTTTTTTTGATTCTTCCACCTTTTTGATTGCAATTATTTTCCCCTGAACAGGGATGGGCTTTTCATCGTCATTAGATAAGGAAATAAGAAATTTTTTATCCTGCTCAAGGGGTACCTGGCACAGAGACATCTTGACTTTGTTAACTATCTGCTGGCTGGATAACTCTATTGTCTGGGGTAGTTTATACCAATCAAGTTCAACCTGACACTCTCTGGCAGCTCTGAATGCGTAATCCTTGCAGGGTTCTAGAGTATGCATCTCTTTTTTAAGTTCATCGAAATAAAGACTGTTAATTTCAATGGTATTGGAAAACTCTTCACCATCACGTGGTAAGCAAAAATAGTGAAAGCCCCCTATCTTGCACAAGGGGAGAGGCACTCCAGCATAACCAGCATAAGGAGTAGCATGATCTATTTTGATCATGCCATAAATAACAGAGCACACATAGGCAAAATTGTCAATAAATCTGCTGGTTTTTTCTAGAACTCTAATATCGTTTAGACGAGAATGGTAACGTGCTTCTTCATCTATTTTTTTTATAGAGATATCTCCCAGCCATAATATTTCTGTTTGATAATTAATTGTAAAATGAGACACATCATGATCACTGGCTGCGGGCTTAAACATTATTTGCATCGGACAAAGAGCAGACCTCTCACCTCCAGAGCCCAAAAAATAATTTCTGAACAGGGAGTATTCTTCTGCTATATCTCCCGGTGACTTAGTTTCAGAGGTAGGAGAGCACAGAACACAGGGAGGAGTGATGTTGTACTCTTTACCTGCTTTTATGGGGACTTCTTCAAGAGCATTTAATAAAAAATCTTCAAATTCATCTGTTTTAACGTTCCCTTCGGGTATCGCATCGCGTTTAATTTGCAGATCCACAGTGACAGCTGTCACAGCCTCTAGCTTTTCCGGGCAGTATGCCAATAACACCTCCCGGTTATTAATTACAGGTGAATTCTTGCTTAAAACAATTGACTGATCATTTACATAATGCGAATTTGCAATCAAGTGTGGCTCTCTGGACATATAGACCAGACAAGTACCTTTGTCATTACTGCCTGAAAGGTGAAAATAGTTATTTGGACTGACAAGAGAGACAAATTGGTTTTTTACGGTGAGTGTTGAGTATCTTTCTTCAGCAGGTCTTTCTACAGGGTGGAGCTTGATTTCCCGCAATGCAATAAGCTTTTTCTTTTTCAAACCCTTCCCAGAAACCCCACTTCCCTTCTGGAACTGAATGGTTACATCTTCAAAAGTCCAGGACCTGCCAAGGCGATTGAGCTGTTGGCGACGCTGCTGGACTTGTTCGGAAGCAGCAAATTTTCTGGCAGTCTTTCTTGATTGACTTCTTGTCATTATCATTTTTTCTCCCACCCTCTGAATAATCATCTATATAAGTACCCGAAAATGTAATGATTTTTCATAAGCACTTGGAAATTTGAAAGTTTGAAATTTAGAAAGTTAGACCGCTCAAAAGTTCTTTTGCTCAGGGGAAGCGTAGAGGAAGCCAAGTATGTTAGTTATACAATCTGGTTAGATATATTAACTTTAGAAGCAGTACCAGCACGCCGGATCACGGACTGTTAAGTACCCTGACCTTACCTTTTTATCATCTCTGGATGGCAGAAATATCCTTCCTACCTCATACTGCAGATCCGGTCTGGAATGGAATGGATTGGATTGAAGCATGCGTTCATCATATTTCAGAAGTTTAATCGGTGTATTGATTACTATTTTCTGTATGCAGCCCCCCTCTTCTTTAGCAGGAAAAGCCGGTAAAGCCCCGAGAAAGCTTCCACCATCAATTATTATCCCTGACTTTTCCTTTAAGGCAACGGTAAGCACCATAAATAAAGCCAGAAATTTGGTTAGCAATGCTTTCACCAGCTGTAAACCAACAACTACATTCGAGTACTCAGCATTTCCGGAAACAAGCTGGCTATCCTCCTACCCAAGGGTTGATACAAATGGCCTGAGCACCTTAATGCTGGATAAAAAAAAACCACAAATCAAACCAAAACTCGATGAGAAAGCAGACAGCAGAAAGAACTGGACACTTGGCACAGTGCCATCATTGATTATTGACAAGCATAATGAATCCAGATTATCCGGACTAATAATAAATAAAAAACCTACAACTACCATTATTGCTATCACAACAAAGAGGGATGAATTAAATACAATTGGAAAGATCATCTACCCCACATCTGATTCATACAAACCCCTAACTAATCCCGCTTTAGAAATACTAGATCTGATATATGGAAAAATTACTGATGAAGAAAACCACCCCATTGCCTTGGAACATATCAAGTCAATCATTATTTACTTCATGAAAGACGAAGTTATTATTATTCGTTATTTTGATAGCAACTCACCACCCAGACTCGCTTATGAAGTCACTGTAGACAGTCAAACTCAAGAGATTAGTTTCTATAAATCAGATATAGAATTTCCCCGTCACCCTCCTACAAAAAAAACTGAAGAACTTGAAATCATCATGATTCTGGACGAACCATACCGGGAACCCAAACCAAGAGAGACCAAAACAACCAAAGCCGCTAAAAAGAAACTGCAAACAGCCAAGGCGGACTTTTGTTCTGACAACCCGCCTGCTTGGTATAAAAGAGATCAGACTCCTACAGGTTGTAGTTTAAAAAAAGTGACACAACTTAGAAGAAAAAAACAATCAGTTAAACCTGACTCTCACTCCAGCAACACAGCTCCGCGAATAAAACCACACCCTGTACTTTATACGAATTCCGACGATGAAGAAGCGCCAATAGTTAGAAAAAAGCGCCAGCCAATCAAATCAGTCTTTCCATCCAGAAAAACAAATCTGAAGAAAAGAATGAGATGGAGACGTTTTCTTGATACAGACTCTGATAATGATGGGTTGCCTATAGTCAAAGATAACCAGCCTAGTACATCCGGGGTTTTACTACCCATAAGTACATCCCATGTGATTATGGGTGTTGACGGTTATAAAACTTATGCCTCATTAATACCAGAGCTAGAACAACAGGAGCCCGATAATATATCGACCTCTCCAGGTGCAAGTCCCGATGACAATGACAATGACAATGACTATGACTATGACTATGACTATGACTATGACTATGACAATCGGAATGGATTCTCTCTGGAGTTAATTCCAGAAATCCCACTACCTGCGGAAACAGTTAATATTCTGAATACTCCCGGCACCCCTTCTGTATTATACGATTCTCAATCAAGCTTTGTATTGAGATTAGAATCTTCAGAAAATAGTTTATCTCAAGAAACAAGCGACTCAGGGAGTAAGTTATCTGAATCTACAGAACATTCGTATGATCTGTTTCGTTCTCAGCCGGCACCCATCGACTGCACAGATGAAAACTCAGAATCTCTGAGTATACAACAAGCTCAAAGTCCTAGTTGGTATATTACCCACTCTCCACCCAAGCTGAAATAACAGCAGTTACAGCATGCACCAGAACACAGCAAAAAGCTCTGCTCTGGTGTTATAAACAAAGATCAGGGGGATAAATCTGCCAGGGGAATCATTCCCGACTCTCCATACCAGTACCCGGCACAGTTTCCACCCGGATGCTCAGCCACAGTGGCCGTTTCGCCAGAGAAACATGTGGCAAAAGCCCTGATAACGTCAGCAGTACCTTCGCTTTGAGGTGAAATCCTGATGGCATCCACTCCCATGGTAACCATATCCGGTACTGCGGAAAGCAGGTCAAGGCAGCGACCAGACTGAGTCTGGATACCATTCAGGGTGAAAACCCTCTCCCCCTCCTGACTGTAAACCGGCATGCCATCGGGATAATCCAGACAAACAAACCTACACTCATCCTTTGGCAGGTCATGGGCCCTGGCAGTAAAGCAGCGCGCTGATGCCGCCAGTGGCATCATTCCCCAGGCAAATACTTCGGTTTTGAACTGCCCAGCCAGTCCCAGTGATCGGGCATGCTCAAGAATGTCTTTCAGATCTTCACCAGACAGCTCCAGGGGCAGAACCCAACGCTCCAGGCCACAGTCAACGAGCTCCTTCAGGGTGGAACCGTTATAAATATTGACACAGGGTCCAGTAGTAAAAGGTACACCAGACTCTGACAGAAGCTGCACCGCTGCCATATCATTGGCTTCCACAGAAAACCTTCCGTTTTCGCAGATACGGCGCAACATCGAAAGTTCGGAGGCAGCTTCCAGCAACACCAGAGACGACAAAACTATTTCTTTTCCAGATGCCAGCAAATCTTCAGCTATTGCCAGCCAGTCTTCCAGTCGCACCTGACGGCGCTTACTGCAGACAGTTTCCCCCAGGTAAACCCGCCCTACCGGCCACTTTTCCACGTCCCGGTAAAACGCCTGAACCTTCTCTTTAGGCCAATAATACAGTAGAGGCCCCAAGCATAATTCCATTTCTGTTCTCCTTACTGCCAGGCCCGATGATAGGCACCCAAAGTCGTTTGACACCCTTCTGAAAGAGCGGCCAGAACCTTGCGCCACTCATCTTTGGCAGCAAAGCCATCCGGATTACTGTTATAGCTGTCCAGAGCCTGACGCCAGACCCGGGTCACATCAGCGGTATAGGCAGGGCTGCGCTGACGGCCTTCAATCTTGACTGCTGTTACACCTGCCTGAACCAGCTCAGGAATCAGATCCATAGTGTTCAGGCTGGTTGGCTCTTCCAAGGCGTGGACAATTTTTCCTTCAACCTGATAACGCCCTTTGCACAGGGTCGGGTAACCAGCATTTTCCCCAGAGCCAAAACGGTCAACCAGAATACCGTTCAGCCGGGTATCCATACTGTGGCCATCCTCTTCCCAGCGTACATACTTGGCAGGGGAACAGGCACCAACAGTATTGGGAGATTCAGAAGTCAGATAAGATGATAGCCAGCACCGTCCTTCTGCCATAATGCACAGACTGCCAAAAGCAAAGACTTCCAGCTCCACCGGACTTTTCCCGGCCAGCGCTTTCACTTGTGCCAACGACAGTACCCGGGGCAGAACGGCCCGGGTTACTCCAAACCGCTGGTGATAAAACTCCAGACTGGCCAGATTAGTTGCCGAAGCCTGTACCGACAGGTGGCGCCGGATCTCTGGATGGTGATCCCGGATATAGGCCAGTACTCCCGGATCAGCTGCAATGATGGCATGGGCACCGATATCAGCAGCGGCATCAACTGAAGCTTCCCAGCGCTTCATACCACTGGGCCGGGGAAAAGTATTGATAGCGACCAGTACTTTTACCCCATGGTCCCGGGCATAATTCAGGGCCTGACGGGCTTTCTTCTCATTAAAATTCAAGCCTGCAAAATGCCTGGCATTGGTGTCATCCCGAAAACCGATGTAAACAGCATCGGCACCGTTATCAACAGCTGCCTTGAGTGCCGGCAGGCTTCCTGCCGGACAGACCAGTTCCATGTAAGAGTATCCTCAGGATATAGGGCGAAAATTCTGCGGATTCTAGCAGTCTGCAACCAGACTCGTATTGATACCCATCAAGCCAGTAATAACCGAACACCAGACAACCATTCACGTCGCTATTCCGATAAGTACCTGAAAACGAAACGAGAATAGGCAAACCTATTGCTACCGGAGCGGAAAGGTCTCCAGAACCCGGTAACGGGAACCGTCAGGACGCAGTTCACTGGCCATAAGGGCCAGTTCACCGACCCTGATCCGGTATCCGGGAATCTGCCAGGGCAGATCTGAGAGCGGCTTGACCAGAGATCTGGCCAGAGTGACATGGGGTCGGAAAAAACGGGTATCAGGTGCAAAACCGGCTTGACGTGCTGCACTTTCACAGATGCGGTGCAGATCTTCCATACGACGACCAGAGTGCAGTGTCAGGGCCATAATCCGTGGGTGATTGTCACTGGGATAATACTCAATGCCACCGCTCATACTGAGAAAAGAGTGAAAACTCTCAAGCTGTCGCCTCAGCTCCCTGGAAATCTGGGATAGCTGTTCGGGTGTGCTGTCTCCCAGAAAACGAAGAGTAAGATGATAGTTCTGGGGTGGAGTCCAGCGTACAGGATTATCGCCAGAGACCTCCATGCGCCTGACTTTCTTGTGGAGCAGAGCCGATGTATCCAATGGCAGCATATAGGCGAGAAAGGCTCTAACACCCTCTCCCGCCAGTTCATTCAATTTATTCATAGAAAGCTTAATGATCAATCATGATCCCGGAACCCGGAAGGCTCCGAGGAAAGGACTCTCTTACGGGCAAGAACCGCCATATCTTTTCTGCTGACCTTCAGACCAGCATTAATGCATTCATTGGGCCAGGGAAAAAAGGCATCTGGCACCATAAACCGTGGAATCAACTCACGCAGATGCTGGCTCCAGAGCAATGGATGAAATTCATCATTATTACACTCAACAAAGGCTACCGGGCGCCGGCCAAACTCTTCACTGTTAACGGGCACCACCACAACCCGGCTGATTTCCGGACATCCCAGCAGCGCCCGCTCAATATCTTCCGGCTGAATATTTTCGCCCCCGGAGATAAAACGGCTGTCACAGCGGCCCTTGATCTGAATCTGTTCTCCATGCCAGCACCCCTTGTCCCCTGTTGCAAACCAGCCATCTTCCGTAAGGGGGAGCGCAATGGTTCCATTATTCCAGTAACCTCTGAACAGGGTTTCACCCCTGACCTTAATGTCACCTTTATCAGACAGCTGCAGCTCAATACCAGGCAGGGGCTGGCCGGAAGTCAAAGCACCAAACTCCAGAAATTCCGGTTCTCCGGTAGCTATCTGAGAGCAGGCCTCAGTCATACCATAAGTTGTCAGCACCTTAACACCCTGCTTTCGGCATCTGGCAGCCAGGTCTGCAGCCACATACCCCCCCCCCACCAGCACAACACGGGATGAAGAGTAGGCAAAATCAAACCCTGTCGTAGTCAGCAGGCGGTAGAGCTGGGTATTAACCAGAGAAATATGCGTAACCTGTCGTTTGATCAAGGTCTGCGCCAGATTTCGGCGATGATCCGGAAAAATCATCCTGGCACCAGACAGCACACAGCGAAACAGGATAGCCAGACCACCAATATGATAAAGTGGCAGGGACAACAGCCAGCCATCACCGACACTCAGAGGAATTACGCTTGCCGAAGCCCTGGCACTGGCCCGATGGCAGGAAAAGCTGTAGGCAGCAGCCTTGGGAAAACCACTACTGCCTGATGTCAGCACCAAATTACAGATCCGGGTGTCACTCCAGGAAAATTCACGAGGTTCTCCATCTATGTGAGCAAGATTGACAGGAAGAACAAGCCCCTGCCAGTCTGTGCAAAGTTCAGGACTCTCCTGCCATAATCCTTTGGCTCCTGACAGCCTGATCAGCTCCTGCACCCTGATTTCTGGAAACGATGGATTTATCGGGAGGATAATGACACCCGAACGCAGACAGGCAAACACCAAAACCAGAAGCAAAGGGCTGTTGCTACCGACAGCCACCAGAACGTCACCTGGCTGCAACCCTTGGTCGACAAGGCCTGCAGCCATCCGCTGTATACGCCGATCCAGAGCTGCATAGTTCCAGGCCAGATCGCCGGCCATAACAGCTATAGCTTCCGGGTTAACTACAGCCTGATAGTTGACCGGACAACCGCTATGACTCATGACTTGGCCATATTTTTTGAAAATACTCTCCACCATCAGCAAAAACAGATATCTCTTTTTCAGAAGCCGAATCTGAAGACAGTACCAACCTGCTGCCAAGGATCGAAAGTGTATCCAGACCGGGAGCTGTATCTGGCGCAAGCTGTCTGGCGAGGCTGGATAGAAAGTCTATACCGATATTGCTTTCATAGGAGGAACTGATAACCAGATCTAGTCCGTACTGGTCTGCCATAGATGCCAGCTGCCGTGTACGACAAACGCCTCCCACCAGAGTGGGCTTAATCACCAGTGCCTGTAAGCCGGGAAAAAATTCCGGCAATTCATCGTATTCCTGAAAACGTTTGTTTAGCTGAAGGCTCTCATCCAGAGCGACAGGCATTCCGGTGCTAGCAGCAAAGTCAGCTATACGTCCAAAGTCCAACAATGGTTCTTCAATAAACACTATCCGATCACGGGGAACAGAACTGGCAAATTCCACAGCCTCAGCCCAGGACCAGCCACGATTGGCATCAAGCCGGATAGCAATGTGGCCAGGCAGACTCTGGTGCAGTTGTTTGATCAGTTCAATATCCTGCTGTACAGACTGCCGGGCAACTTTAACCTTGATACACCTTATCTCAGGATCAAGCTCCACAGCCTGCTGCAACATCTGGCTGTTAGTCCCTGATAACAGGGCACAAACCGGAAATTGGCGCTTCTGCCCCTTTCCTTCAAAGCCACTCCCTTCGCTCTTTCCTGCCGCGCTTCCTTTAACATACTGCTCCACAGCTGATTCCACCGAAAATACGACGGAAGAAGAGTAGTACCCAAATACCCTGACCAGCCCCTCCTTCTGGATATCAGCAGACCTGTCAGGATGGTCAGACAACCTGTGGGCAAACTCCACCAGCTGACTTTTGGCACAATCAAAAGACTCCCAGCTGAACCCAGGAAGCGGGGCACAGTCACCGAAGTAACTCTGCCCGCCCTGATCTATCAGCTGAAGCAGCAATCCTTCGCGCCTGCCCGGTGGACAACCGGGCAGGCTACCTGTTAAAGGCAGCGAATAGGCAGAAACACTGACGGCATGCAGCATCAGGGGTTACGACCAAAGCGGCTGAAATCAGGTTCCCGCTTTTCCACAAATGCGTTACGACCTTCCTGACCTTCTTCGGTCATATAGAACATCATCGTCGCATTGCCGGCCAGCTCCTGCAGTCCCGCCTGACCGTCACAGTCAGCATTGAGTGCAGACTTCAGACAACGAAGAGCCAGAGGGGAGTGACGCAACATATCACGGCACCATTCCACAGTGACTTCTTCCAGCTCTTCCAGAGGTACAACAGTATTGACCAGCCCCATGTCCTGGGCCTCCCTGGCGGAGTACTGACGACACAGGAACCAGATTTCCCGTGCTTTTTTCTGGCCAACCAGGCGGGCCATGTAACTGGCACCAAATCCACCGTCAAAGGAGCCAACCTTGGGACCTGTCTGACCAAAGACAGCATTCTCTGCGGCAATGGTAAGGTCACAAATCATATGCAGTACATGCCCACCACCGATGGCATAGCCAGCTACCATAGCGACAACAGGCTTGGGGCAGGTTCGGATCTGGCGCTGCAAGTCGAGAACATTAAGGTGATGTACACCTTTGTCATCCTTGTAGCCGGAATCGCCACGAACTTTCTGGTCACCACCGGAGCAGAAAGCCTTGCCACCATAGCCACAGAAAATGATGACTCCGATATCACTGTCACGGCGGGCATCATCCAGAGCCTTCTGCATCTCCATGACCGTCAGAGGACGGAAAGCATTATGCACCCTGGGACGGTTAATGGTAATCCGGGCGATACCCTCTGACTTGTGGTAGAGAATATCTTCGTAATCGGAGGAAAAGTCAGCCCAGTCAAGAGCGTCGCGAATAGGTGATGTTTTCATGGGTACTTCTGTAGAGGATTCAGATTTGCAATAGATAGATCGGTGCCAAAGGACGTGTCTGTACGGACTTTAAACCAGTGACCGACAACTTCCCAGAGTGGCACAGCTTAAAGATTTTATAAAACCTTCTGGATTGTCCCGATGGGTATTATGGCCTGCTCCAGCCACAATCGCCTTATGGACATTGCCGGCCTTTTCCAGCTGCCCGGCAATGGCAAGAAACTTCTGATCATACTCACCCACCAGATAAACGACTTCAGCTGCCAAACGGCCAGGAACACGACTCCAGTCAGGCTGGTACCCTAAACTCAGCTGCTCCAGTAAAGCAGCCAGATCTGAGCCCTTTTGGCCATTTCTGTTGCTGCTTCGTTCTCTGACCAGTGCATGCCTCTGTTCACATTCCAAAGAAGAAAACACCGTTTGCTGGTACCAGTCCTTCAGAACCTCGGTCAAGGATTCGTTAACAAAACGTTGAGCCCAGGCTCTGTCACTGGCCAGACGACTTTTCTTTTCTTCTTCTGACTGCAAACCAGGATTTGCACCTTCCAGAAACAGCCTTTCAACAGTACCGGGATAATAGTTCGCATAAGCAAGAGCTATTCTCCCGCCCAGGGAATATCCCAGCAGCGAAACTGGTATTAACCGGTTCCCAACCAGAAGATCGTGCACTTTATCAGATATCTGCCGAAATGCATCTTCTTCAGAGCCTTGAGTCATGTTCAGAAAGCCAGAGATATTCAGGGTATAGCAGCGATACCATTGACTAAGCCTTGGTATAACCGTCTGCCAGTCGTCACCACTGCCCAGAAATCCATGGATAAGAACAAGAGGGCGGCCCTTCCCTCCCCGATTTTCCAGAGTCAGCATAAGGATGCCTCCCTGACCATTTTCACCAGACACTGGAACTGATCTGTCGCCTGATCCACAGGTACACAGACTTCTATCAGGCTGCCCTGCTTATCTGTCATGGCTTTATCAAGAGACCTGTTAAACTGTTCCCGACTTGCTGGGCAATGGTAGTTTAAGCCAAACATCTCGGCAGTCCCTCCGCACTGCAGGCTATGCTCGGCACGGAAATAACGGGGCAGATTCGTTTCCTTCTGTGGCACTGGGAACAGGTTGAAAATGGTACCACCACTGTTATTCAACAGAATAATTACCAGCCCCTGCTGACTGGCCAGCGCCAGTGATCCCAGATCATGCAGAAACGACAGATCACCAATAATCAGAACTGTTCGTTTACCTGCAGCAGAATGACCAGAAGCCGTTGCTATCAATCCATCGATACCACTCACCCCGCGGTTGGCAAATATCTGAGCCTGTGACCGTGAATAACTCAAGCTGTCCAGATAGCGGATGGGCATACTGTTACCGATAAACAGCACTTCATCTTTTTGTGCAATCTTTACCTGCTCGACAATCCAAGCCTCAGTTAACTCAATACCCGAAAATACCTGCTCTTTAACCTGGTCAGCCAAAGTAGAGGCGCCTTTTAATATCTGGTTGCGCCACATCTGTCTGGAATAGATCTCAGGAACAGAGTAACAAAACTGCTCTATAGAACAGCTCATGCGCAGGGTTACCGAATGCACCGGATCCTGCCGGTCTGCACGATTATCAATAAACCAGTGTTCTCTCCCCCCCTGAGCCAGCCACTGGGACAAACGTTTACTAATGAATCGTCGCCCACACTGAATGACTAGCTGAGCCTGGTTAATCTGCTCAAGAATCCCGGGATTCCCCATGACCAGATCAGCACAGGGAAGGGCTGACGGGTGCCCCTGTAAACCCGACTGGATATCAGCTATCAGCAACCATCCGCTTCGTTCTGCAAGAGCAGAGACTGCATAGTTCTCTTCAACTGTTAACTGACCGGCAACCAGTACTACAGGGCCTTCAATTTCTGGTAAGCAGATTGGGCCGGAATCTGGAGAGATCCATCGACAGAGAGGTGTGTCACAATTAAGCCACTGCCCAAGAGGTTTCAGCCACTGGCTCCAGTCTGTCCCCTGCTCTTCTCCATACTTTTCTCCCTGTTGTTTTTCGCCATAAAGGGGATCACGCAATGCCTGGTTAATATGAAACACACCAGCGCCGGAACGTTTCAGGACAGCCATGGCTTCATCGATCACCGACAGCAGCCAGCGTGCAGGCAACCTGGGATCAGGACAGGGGAGCTGTACGCTTTGGTCAGGACAGGAGGCAAAGATCCCTGGCTGTTCAATAGTCTGGTTAGCACCACAACCCAACAGTTCCGGCGGGCGATCTGCAGTGATAACCAGCAATGGCACGCCGGTTTCCCTGGCTTCAAGGAGGGAGGGGTAGAGATTGGCAACCGCTGTTCCTGATGTCGTTACCAAAACCACTGGAGCAGAGGTTGATCGCGCCAACCCCAAGGCAAAAAATCCCAGACCTCTTTCATCAAAGTGAGTATGACTGCATAAACCTTTATGCCGGGAGACAGCCAGAGCCAGGGGAGCACTTCTTGAACCGGGAGCCAGACAGATATGCCTGGCACCATTTCGGTACAGCTCTTCCAGTAACAGGTCACACCAGAGAGAGGTAAAATCAGTAGCAGTTGTCAGTTTGGACAAAGAGACTCTCACTCATACAGCAGACACCACCCTCATTACTTCTGGCTGGCAGAAGACTCTGAGAAACAGTCTGAAAAGTTATGTTCATTGAAAAATTGTCATTATAAAGACAGGTTTAAAATGGACTGTACGGTACGCAGTTTGCTATCCAGTTCAGCCCACTCAGCATCAGCGCTGGAACCTGGCACCAGGCCTGCACCGGCATAGAGTGACAATTTCCGTCCCTGCAGACGGGCGCAGCGTAAAGCTACTGCAAATTCGGCATAACCCTTACCGATACAGCCAAAAGGCGCTGCATACCAGCCACGAACATGGGATTCCATCATTTGCAGTTTGCTCAGTGCCTGCTCCCTTGGGGCCCCCCCAACAGCCGGTGTCGGATGCAAGAGCTTCAGCAGTGTGGCATCGCTGGTGTCAGGTTTTAACCGGGCCCGAACCAGCTGACGCAAATGTTGTACATTTTTCAGCTGGATCAAGGCTATTTCGTCTGAAGACTCAATACTGTCACTACAGTGCTGCAAGGCAGTACGAACAGCCTGCAGAACCAGTGAGTTTTCCCGACGATTCTTGTCATCAACCAGCAAAGTTGCAGCAAAACGACGATCCTGAACTGGAGTATGCCCCCGGGGAGCAGTACCCGCCAGAGCCTCACTTTCCAGCAGCACCCCATTACGGCGATAAAGACGCTCTGGAGAAGCCCCAAAAAAACAGTGATTATCACCTGTACTGAAACCGTAACGATAGGTTTTCGGCGTAAGCTCCTGCCATAGGGACAGTACTGACCAGGGACAAAGATCACCACCAACTGACAACTGTTGCTCCCGGGACAAAACCAGCTTGTCGAGCTCTCCGGAATCCATAGCTGCCAACGCTTCACTTACCTGCTCCTGCCAAGTCTGCCAGTCTGGTATTTCCCGGGCGACCGTGCTTTTGGGGATATCCCGGGGAAAATCTTCGGCCACCTGCAAAGCTTGAGCATCTTTGGATATTTTTGTTCTGAGTTCTTCGCCAGCAACGCCTTCAGGCAGATTCAGGTTACAAATGAGTTCAAGTTTTTTCCCTTGTCGACTGAGCTCATACCTGGGCAAAATCAACTCACCACCACCAAACCCATCCCAGTGTTCTTCCCTGCTATCAAAAAATGCCAGCCCGCCATAAAGGCGTGCCGTCGGACAATGGCTGAAGAGTTCACGGATTGCTGCCTCACACTCATCCAAATCCTCGGCGTGGCTCAGCTTTATACTGAGCGCTACTCCCTGACCTGCAACTTCGCAGTTCAACTCATCCCTTTCAGACCAGTAGACACACACACTCTGCCCGGCAGCCAGCCAGGCAAGAAGTTCAGTACCAGCATCGACTGGTTGCACCAGTCGTTGCCAGCCACTTCCTGGAGACACCATATCAATCTTTTCAGCCAGTCTCGCTGCTGCCACCTTCAAGGCAGGTGGTTGCCGGTTTGAAGCTGCGTGCATGGTCCTTCACGGTTTCAGGGAGTTTGCTATTTTAGGCCTCCTGCAAAGCGACTTCAGATTGGTATAAACCGAAGCGAAGCGGGAAGCATTCTCAATGGGATGGGTAAATTAATGGATAACCGGGACTAAATAAATACCTATGTTAGAATCTGCCCGCGACTCAAGCCCAAGGAAAATGTGTTTATGGCTACAAATGGCGCATCTGCCCGGCAATGGCTGGCAGAAAAAGGCAACTCCACCCCACCGGATGAACTGCTGCGTATCCGAAACGCCATTGCTGCTAAACTGGATAAGCTTCCAGAAGGCCACCCCGATGAGGATGGCCTTCTGGAAGCACTGGATGTCATGGATGAATGGCAGGAGAACAAAAAATCTCCGAATCCAGCCATTCCCTCTCTGCAGGGAGGCGATGGATCTGAGCCGGCTTTGGACACCAGGCCTCTGACTCCTGACGTGGAGCCCGCTCCGTCCCTGAGCCCGGCAGATAAGCAGGCTCGCTTTCAACAGCTCTTAAAGGACAGCAAAATGCCATGAGCGAACTATGTCTCTGTGGAAAAAATCAGCCGTAATAAGCGAAGACTGGTAAAGATCAAATCTGTTTAACCCAAGTCATGCTCAGACCATATACTTCACGTACCCTGCACCGACAGCGAGGGATGAGAGATGAGGCGCCTTTATTTCCTCGCCAGGTCTCTTGATGAGGTTGATAGTCTGAGCCGTGACCTGCACCATATAGGTGTTCATACCTGGCAAATTCACGGGCTCAGCAAGGACGCTGCCGGTCTCTATCACCATCACATCCATCCGGCCAGTTTCTTCCAACATTATGATCTTACCCACCTTGGAGAACGAGGGGCATTGATCGGATTTATTATCAGTATCATCTGGGCACTGGGAATCCATTATCTGCAGCTTGTACCTGCAGCTTTCGAAACTGCAGAATCCTTTTTTACGATCGTGGTTTTCACTCTCTTCGGGGCCTGGTCCGGGGGGTTGGCAGGCCTGTCACATTTGAATTACCGTATTACCCGCTTCCAGAGGGATATTGAATCCGGTGCCTGCCTGGTTCTTGTAGATGTTCGCCCAAAGCACGCAGGAAACATCGCCCGCCGAGTAAGATTTGGCCATCCCACGATTACTCTGGCAGGAACTTCTTCTACCTTCACCAACCCCTTTGCCAGAACCCCAAAAATCACCTGATTTTCCCAGAGAAAAAACACTTGAACAGAAAATAAAAAAACATTTTCAAGTCCGCTCGCATTTTCTTAAAAGTCGTCAATACTGAACCTGTGGCTGCCTATAGCTGGTCTCTCAGACAGCCATTTTCTTAACCAAACAACCATGAGAGGGAAATGCCCCCGAAATGCAAATGTGGGGAGTATTTCCATGGTGAACCACTCAATATCAGCAAGGAAGCCGTTGTGAATCGGAAGCAATCCCGTCGACTCTTAAGAATGGAGAAAGTTATTGGAGATGTAGCCCTGTGGGTGTTATTAGCAGGTGCTTTATACTGGCCTTTTTATATGCTTCTTGAATAGCGCAGACGGGTTTCCCAGACACGTAAAACACGAACATATGAAAATGGAAAGTCCCCAAAACTGGGGCTTTCTCATTGTTTGATAGCATCAGAGCTCAGCAAATGTCTTTTTCAGAATCTGAACACATTCAACAATCTGCTCATCGGTAATCACCAAGGGTGGGGAGAAACGGATGGTATGCTGATGAGTCGGCTTGGCCAACAGGCCATTTTCAGCCAGCCTGATACAAATTTCCCAAGCATCAATGCCATCCCGGGGTTCAATATCAATGGCGTTCAGCAAACCACGCCCTCTGACACTCTTCAGCAGAGGATGATCAATTTCTTTCAATCCAGCCCTTAGGGCTTCCCCTTGGCGCTCAGCGTTCTCGGCCAGCTTCTCATCACGCACCACATCCAGCGCTGCCATAGCCACATGGCACGCCAGAGGGTTCCCCCCATAAGTGGAACCATGCTGGCCGGGACGAATACAGAGCATTATGTCATCGCTCGCAAGGACGGCTGATACTGGATAGACACCGCCAGAGACAGCTTTACCCAGGATCAAAACATCAGGACGCACCCGCTCATGATCCACAGCCAGCAGCTTGCCAGTTCTGGCAATACCCGTCTGGACTTCATCTGCCAGCATCAGGGCACTGTTTTTCTTACAGGCTTCCTTGGCCCGACGCAGAAAATCCTGTTCAGGGATAATAACCCCGGCCTCACCCTGTATCGGTTCGATCAGTAAACCAGCTACATCCGGTGCTGCCATGGCTGCTTCCAGTGCATTGATATCGTTATAGGGAACATTGACAAAGCCCGGAGTGTAAGGACCGTAATCCGCCCTTGCTTCCTCATCATTGGAGAAAGAGATGATCGTTGTGGTGCGGCCATGGAAGTTGCCATCACAAACAACAATTTTGGCTCTATGGGCTGGAATACCTTTCTTTTGATAGGCCCATTTACGGCACAGCTTTATTGCTGTTTCGACGGCCTCGGCACCTGTATTCATAGGCAGAACACGGTCAAACCCAAAGTACTCTGCCATATATTTTTCAAACACACCGAGAGCACTGCTGTGAAACGCCCGGGAAGTGAGGGTCAGCTGCTCAGCCTGTTTCTGCATAGCCTCGATAATCCTGGGATGACAGTGCCCCTGGTTCACAGCGGAATAGGCTGATAGAAAATCATAATACTCCTTTCCATCCACATCCCAGACCTTAGCTCCCAGACCTCTGTCCAGAACAACAGGCAGCGGATGGTAATTATGGGCTCCATAACGATCTTCTAGCGCCATTAGCTCAGGTGCGGAAAATTCTGCCATAACTCCTCCAGCGGCACTCCCCCAGGGAATCCGTATTTATGATTGTGGTATTTAACCCGGAAGACGAATGCTTCCCGGAAAAAGATGGATACTAATTATCAGGGCATTGGCATCAGGTCAACATTAACTGCTATTTTTCATCCTGAAAATGCCTTTTTCATTACCCTGGAATAATGAAAAAGGCATTTTATTAGCAGACGGACACAATAGCCCGCTCATGGTTGCCTGCGTTAATCCGCAACACTCAGTTGCTGTTCCATCCGGCTAAAATAGATCCGGATTTTCTGGCTGGCCCTCTGATCGATCAGGCTTACTAAAACAATGGCAAGCGCAGAAATTACAAATCCCGGAACCAGTTCATACAGCTCAAAAAACCCTCCAGACAGTTGCTTCCAGATCACCACAACAAGCCCACCAGTGATAATCCCCGCCAAGGCACCATTGCGCGTCATTCGCTCCCAGAACAAGCTGATAATCAGGGCTGGTCCAAAAGCGGCTCCAAAACCTGCCCAAGCATAAGCCACCATTTGCAACACACTGCTGTCGGGATCCATGGCAATCCAGGAAGCCATGACAGCTATTACAACCACAGCTATTCGACCTACCCAGAGAACTCTTTCAGGGGAAGCCTCCGGGTGGAAAATATCCTTGTAAAAGTCTTCTGCAAAAGCTGTAGAACAAACAAGCAACTGAGAGTCAGCTGTACTCATAACAGCAGCAAGGATGGCCGCCAGCAGGATTCCAGCAACTACCGGATGAAAGATACTGTTAACCAACAGCATAAAAATCTCTTCCGGGTCATCAACCTGCAAACCTGTTTTAAGGCTGAAAACCAAGCCCGCCAAACCTACCATAAGGGCAGCCACCAGACATAACGCACTCCAGCCAACGGCAATATTTCTGGCCATAGGCATGTCTCTCTCACTGCGAATTCCCTTGAAGCGGCTCAAAATATGGGGCTGGCCAAAATAACCCAGCCCCCATCCCAGGAGAGAAAATATGGTCACCCAGTCAAGGGGGATGCCGGCACGATCAGTAAACGGGTTGAGTAAATTGGAGTTGTGATTATCCAGCGCCAGCCAAACCTCAGACAAGCCTCCACTGGCATCAATGACTACTAGAGGAACTGCCACCAGTGCAGCTGCCATCATCAACCCCTGCACCAGATCCGTCCAGCAGACTGCCAGAAAGCCTCCAAAAAGGGTGTAGGAGATCACACTGACAGCTCCCACAACAACCGCTATACGGTAATCCAGGCCAAAAGCCGTCTCAAACAACTTCCCCCCAGCCACTAGGCCAGCACTGGTATAAAACAGGAAGAACAGCAAGATAAAAGCGGCTGAAATACTCTGCAGGGCACGTCCTTTATCCTGAAAGCGGTTACTGAAATACTCCGGCAAAGTCAGAGCATTTCCGGCAGCCAGGCTGAACACCCGAAGACGCCTGGCCACTACCAGCCAGTTCAGCCAGGTTCCCGCCATTATTCCCCCAGCCAGCCAGAAAGCCTCAACCCCTGCAGCAAAAGCATAACCAGGTAGCCCAAGCAGCAACCAGCCACTCATATCAGATGCCCCTGCACTCAAAGCTGTCGTCCACGGCCCCAATGATCGACCACCCAGGAAATAATCTTCACTGGTTGCTGTCTTTTTCCAGGCTACTATCCCGAGAACCAGCATCACTAAGAAATAGAGTCCGAAGGTCAGCATTATGGCCGAATCAGCTGGCATAGAGCCTCCTTATAACCTAAAGATCAGATACTGTTAAAAGTAGTCCTGACAGCCAGAGTTATGACCGTGGAAACTACAGATACATCGGCTGGCAAATTGGCACCTCCAGTCAGGCCGCTGTCACAGCTGCTAATCTGAACATGGTATTTCTCTATTGCGACAGGCCTTGGCATGGATATCCGGTCAACAGGATCAACTCCGGGAGTTAATCCCACACTTTCAGACAAAGTTCTTAATTCCGAATCACCTGAAGGTAGCCATTCAGCCCAACTCAAGGACCTATTCAAAGCTCTTCTCACCCCTCTCTATAAAGTTCAAGCTTTTGACTATCAACCGGTGCACCAGGGAATAGCTGAAGCCAAGGCCCAACTGGATACCGCTTCTCAACAGCAAGCTCCGGTTTCTCAGTCAACTACACAAACCACTACCATCTCCGCAGCAACAGAGCAGACTTCCGCTTCTACGCCAATCCCTCAAACGGTTACCCAGCAGACTGAAGCTGGTTTTCACAAGGTAGGTGATCGTCTGGATAAGATTGCAGACCGTGTCGCTGAGATTCTCTCAGAAACCTTAATCAAGACAACTGAGAAAATCGCACAGGGTCAATTAACAGCAGTAGCTCCAATCCTGGCTGATAGTCTGGAAAAGTCAGGCAAAACTTTCAATGCTGGATTTAAGGTGGCAGGTAACGATGTGCGTAAGGGGATGGAGAAAGCAGCCCAGACTCTTTACAAAGAAGACCCTCAAGCTGCTAAAAAACTCGCACAAACAGCTGTGGAAATTGAAAAAGGAATTCAGCAAAGTGGCCAGCAGTTCCAAAGCCATTTAAATTCTGCTGCTGAAAAGAACCGCCAGTGGGGAGAAGGTCTTGAGATGAGCATGAATCCTCCTGAAGGCAAGTCTGATGATGAAGCATGGAGTGACTTTGAATCCTGGCTTAATGAAGCCGGAGGAAGTTTTGATAAAGCTGGCCAAGCGCTGGGGAATGCTTATCAGGCTGCTGGAAACCATTTGAGCCAGGTATTTCTTACAGCAGGTCAAAGTATTACTCCCCAAGGTGTTCCTCCTCAACAAGCCTCTGTCTACCAGCAGGCAGATAAAAGCCAGTACGCAGCTCCACCTCAGTACTCTATTGGGGATCAAGCTCTTTATCTGGTTGGTTCAGGCTTACAGTATGCCGGCCCAATGGTAAGCTCCGCTTTCAATACCGCGGCCCAAGAAACTGTTAATGGCTTTACCAAGATAGGTAAACCCTTCTTGAAGGGGTTCAATCTGTTTGGCAAATCAATAAAGAACTCATTCACAAAATTTGGACTAGGAGTTGCCGACACCACAAACCAGACCATCGGTGGCTTGAAATTCCTAGGTCAGCATATTGGCGGAAAGTTCCAGTCTTTAGGAAATAATATTGCTAATACCGCGCAACAGGCTGGCAGAGGCTTCACTTATGGAACACAGGTTGCCGGTAATGGCTTTGCAGATGGAGCACAAGCAGTTGGTAGCGGTTTCAGAGATATGGCTGCGGAGATAGACAGAGCATTTACAGTCTCAAGCAGTGCCATTGCCAATGGCATAGTAAGTGCCACCAATGCTACTGGCCAAGCATTTGCCACAGCAGGCAACGCCATTGCCAGTGGTGTTTCCACTGCGGGCAATGCTGTTGCTAAGGCCAGCCAAACCGTAGTTAATGAAGTGGTTCATAAACCAGTACAGAAAGCCTTCAAAAAATTAAAATTCTGGTAAGGATTACTGATGTCTCAAAAAAGATTGGTACGTAAACATCTTTCAGCACATATGATACAGGTAGAAAATTTGGCAAAACTGCTTGGCTATGAGGATGCCCTGCAAGGACCTGCTGACCAAGAGTCTCTTGCAAAGGTTACAAAAAATGAACGCTTGGATACAGCTGGACAGCTGGCTATGCGTGCAGAAAGTGCACAGAAGAAGCTTAATGAACTTATTAAGGATGAACAAACTTTCCAGCAGATTATTGAAAGTGCTATTGAGCAATCTGACGGAAAACAAAGCAGCCTGGAAAAAATCATCGAAAGCTCCATACCCGGCTTTTCAAAGACATTGCAGCACTATCTTAGTGCTGTGTCAGAGTTAAGCACCACGCTCTTCCCCGACAGTGCAGGCAAAGCCTCTGGAAAGGCTAAAAAAAAGAAGAAACGGCCATCGGATATGAACAGGACAATTTAAACTTTTCTATACGAAAAAGGGGTAGAGAGATTCGAACTCTCGACATCCTGCTCCCAAAGCAGGCGCTCTACCAGACTGCGCTATACCTCGTTGTGCGGAAACCGTTGGTAGCGGCTCTGTTCACAGTAAATGTGGGTTGAGATATGAACAGAACAATTTAAACTTTTCTATACGAAAAAGGGGTCAGCAATAGCTGACCCCTTTTATGTGGTCGGGGTAGAGAGATTCGAACTCCCGACATCCTGCTCCCAAAGCAGGCGCGCTACCAGACTGCGCTATACCCCGTTTTTCAAATTGTCCGATGATCGTTTTAACCGACCATCCAAAAGTGGTCGGGGTAGAGAGATTCGAACTCCCGACATCCTGCTCCCAAAGCAGGCGCGCTACCAGACTGCGCTATACCCCGATTAGCTTTTACTAAAACTAGAAAATGGAGCTCTTAACCAGATTTGAACTGGTGACCTCATCCTTACCAAGGATGCGCTCTACCGACTGAGCTATAAGAGCTTCGTATGGAAACTGTCTTTCAGTTGCTTTACACTTCGTGCATGGTTACTCGTTCGCGTTGTCTGCTGTTGCAGATCGCTTTGGCGTTATATGGTCAAGCCTCTCGAGTCATTAGTACTGGTTAGCTCAACGCCTCACAACGCTTACACACCCAGCCTATCAACGTCCTGGTCTTGGACGGCTCTTCGGGCTCTCAAGGAGCAGGGAAGTCTCATCTTGAAGGGGGCTTCCCGCTTAGATGCTTTCAGCGGTTATCCCGTCCGAACTTAGCTACCGGGCAATGCGTCTGGCGACACAACCCGAACACCAGTGGTTCGTCCACTCCGGTCCTCTCGTACTAGGAGCAGCTCTCCTCAAACTTCCAACGTCCACGGCAGATAGGGACCGAACTGTCTCACGACGTTCTAAACCCAGCTCGCGTACCACTTTAAATGGCGAACAGCCATACCCTTGGGACCGGCTTCAGCCCCAGGATGTGATGAGCCGACATCGAGGTGCCAAACACCGCCGTCGATGTGAACTCTTGGGCGGTATCAGCCTGTTATCCCCGGAGTACCTTTTATCCGTTGAGCGATGGCCCTTCCATTCAGAACCACCGGATCACTATGACCTACTTTCGTACCTGCTCGAGTTGTTGCTCTCGCAGTCAAGCTGGCTTGTACCATTATACTAACCGCACGATGTCCGACCGTGCTTAGCCAACCTTCGTACTCCTCCGTTACTCTTTGGGAGGAGACCGCCCCAGTCAAACTACCCACCACACACTGTCCTCACGCCAGATCATGGCGCGGAGTTAGAACCCCAATGTAATCAGGCTGGTATTTCAAGATTGGCTCCACGCACTCTGGCGAGCACGCTTCAAAGCCTCCCAGCTATCCTACACAAATTACATCAAGGTCCAGTGTGAAGCTGTAGTAAAGGTTCACGGGGTCTTTCCGTCTAGCCGCGGATACACAGCATCTTCACTGCGATTTCAATTTCACTGAGTCTCGGGTGGAGACAGCGTGGCCATCGTTACGCCATTCGTGCAGGTCGGAACTTACCCGACAAGGAATTTCGCTACCTTAGGACCGTTATAGTTACGGCCGCCGTTTACCGGGGCTTCGATCAAGAGCTTCGCCTAAGCTAACCCCATCAATTAACCTTCCGGCACCGGGCAGGCGTCACACCGTATACGTCCACTTTCGTGTTGGCACAGTGCTATGTTTTTAATAAACAGTCGCAGCCACCTGGTTACTTCGACCACCAACAGCTTACGGAGCCAGTCCGATCATCGTCAGCGGCGTACCTTCTCCCGAAGTTACGGTACCATTTTGCCTAGTTCCTTCACCCGAGTTCTCTCAAGCGCCTTGGTATTCTCTACCTGACCACCTGTGTCGGTTTGGGGTACGGTTCGTTGTGACCTGACGCTTAGAAGGTTTTCCTGGAAGCATGGCATCAACCACTTCTCTTTCTAATGAAAGATCGTCATCAGCTCTCGGCCTTGGCAACCCGGATTTACCTAAGTCACCAGCCTACCACCTTAAACAGGGACAACCATCGCCCTGCTGGCCTAGCCTTCTCCGTCACTCCATCGCAGTCACAACAAGTACAGGAATATTAACCTGTTTCCCATCGATTACAGCTTTCGCTCTCACCTTAGGGGCCGACTCACTCTGCGCCGATTAGCGTTGCGCAGAAACCCTTGGTCTTCCGGCGGGGGAGCCTCTCACTCCCCTTATCGTTACTCATGTCAGCATTCGCACTTGTGATACCTCCAGCACGCTTCTCAACGCACCTTCAACGGCTTACACAACGCTCCCCTACCACCAGTGCCTAAGCACTGATCCGCAGCTTCGGTACATGATTTGAGCCCCGTTACATCTTCCGCGCGGGCCGACTCGACTAGTGAGCTATTACGCTTTCTTTAAAGGGTGGCTGCTTCTAAGCCAACC
>CBDEWF010000038.1:0-36854 GCA_965243775.1 Sansalvadorimonas sp. | reverse complement strand
TGCAATTTCTTTAGTATGATTGTCTCATGGCAAAAAATATATCATCGTGAAGTCTGTCAAATCCCAGTGGTGATGAGGTTTAATAGTAGCCACCAGCTGGGAGATATACCACTTCTAAAATTCCTCATACATTTCCTATGGAGAAGCCATTAAGAAACATGACTTTGAAGTTAATGAGGTGGTTAAAACCTCTTAAAAAGTGATTGGGGCTTCCTAGAAGTGCCACCTGTGCTATAATTATTCTACCATCCACTGTTTGCTGTCCAAGTATTTTACAGGTGTCAAGAGAGGCAAAATTGAGTCTCGAGTCTCTAATTGACTCTCTAATCATAAACCTCTTGAGTAGCTACCTCTTCAAGCAGTGTCAGTGACAATAGCCCAACTCATGTAGACCATTTCCTTCTGGCTGCATCACTCTGATCAACAAATGTATAGTCTTAAAATTTCTCTTCAACTTTGCAATTTGAAATAATCACACAATGTGCATGGATGATTTTTTACCATACTCTAATAGTTTGCCATTTCTGGTTTAACGTAACTATGACTAGAATGGATAGCTACTAGCTAGCTAGATGATAGGTAAATAAACAAAAGTGTATCAGTAATCATCTATCCATCACTTAACCAACTCTATAATATCAGTTTCTTATGAACTTGTAAATTTAATTATTTTTGTTTAGCAAAAACGTCACAAAAATTAACAAATATCGATTACTTAACTATTATGTATAAGTACACCTGTGTGGGTACATGATATCAATCGTACAATTAGTGTAATAAAATATATATACATAATTTTAAAATATTCATTAAAAACCTGTTGCATAGCTATATAACCAAGGTATTGTTTTGCAATAATTAATATCATTGTGATGATTCTCTTAACTGTCTTTAGTATTTATAAGTGAGTATGCTGGATTTTTCTCCATTTTTATTGAGTGCGTTGCATACGTTGGGTTCTCCATTCTTTCATCACCGGGTACAACTATTACTTCATACAATGGCTCCATACTGTTTGCTTGTATATTACTTTCAGAACTAAATAGGTAAAAATATATGTATGGATAAAATCTACCATTATATAATTGCTTAGTTAATGATTATTGCATAGAAAAACTCACCCAAGTTTTGCTTTGAACTGCAAGATTTTCTTTGGTATTTTAGCAATCCATATAATAATGATGATATTGCAAAACACAGAGATGATAAACAATACAGCCAGAACTGTGGTAGTTATTTTACTGGAGTAGATGCTGTTGTCATCATTGCTTGTGCATGATACTGCAATAATATAATACAGTGTAAACAGGTTGCTTTGTACTTACAGTATTATTTCCGACAATTGTATTCCCAATAATGGACTGCCCGGGAACCGGCGTTACATCCCGAAGAAACCCTTTTTTAGAGACAGGAAGTTGCGATTGATTGGGCTGAGCCCCAGATGGTACGGGAGAGACACCTCCTTCAAAGTTTACTCCCATTACATTCTCCTGAGAGTGGGGCCTGGCAGCCTATTTACGACCCAGCCGCTGAAGGTTAGCTAAGTAACTTGTTGCTATGCCAAGCTCCATGGTTGTTGCCAGATTCTGATGGTACACAGATTTTAGCCTATGCCTCCCAGAAACCCGTCGTGCTGCAGTACCATGTTCGTTTTTTAGTGCTTCGCGCTCAGCTTCTGCATCAACAAGATGCTGATAAATGTTTCGTCCCTGGCTATCGCTCCAACTTTGCCAATCATCAATGACAAGATTCTGGCTTTCCAAAGCCTCAGCATGCTCCAACAGCTTATGGTAACGTGACTCAAGGGCTTTCAGCTCATCCCGAGTCAAATGGTGACGCAACTCATATTGCAGTTTTTTCAGGTTCAGATTTTTCAAAGCATCCAGAGTTTCCCAGTCAATCACCAGGGGATACCCAACCAGGCAACCTGCATTTCGGCTGTACCGGGGAGAAACTGAATGAGAATCACTGTATTCCTCATCCGAGTCAGAGTCAGATTGATTATTAGATGCTGAGCTTTTCTCAATAATGTCGGGGAAGGGATAGAGGCAGATATCATTATCAATTCCTGTGACCGACTTGTTGTCAAATATCACATTTCCTGGATGACGATCGGGCTCGGCACATAAAGCATCAAGCCACTCAAGCAGGTTAAGCTGTCTTAACAAGTCTGAGCATACTTTTTCATGTTTTCTATAGCTCTTAATGTCCTTAAATTTGTTTGAAAGGCTACAACCTTTAGCGAACACTGCCTTCCCGGATTCTCCAGGTACTTCATACATCAATAATCCCAGCTGGCGCTGATGCATAAAAAAACTACATTGAGATACTGCAAACTTCATCCCTATTTGATTAGCAATAATCTGAACGGCCATATTTCTTGCTGAAAAGCACGGTGTACTAGGATCAAAATAGTGATCCTCCCCAATAATATCTTGCCAGGGACTGGTATCTACGGCCCGTACCGGCTTATATACTCGCTGGTGGTCTCTATCCCTGCCTCTAAAGCGCATTTTTACAACTTTATGATAGGCTCCACTGGCTTCTTCCTTTATTAAAACAAGACGTTGCCCTGTCTGTTGAAAACCGGTGAACCGCGGATCAAGATCATATCCAAGCCGCTTGAACTCAATGGCCTCATTCCAGGTGAGACTACAAAGAACAACCTTGGGGTCAGCAGCCACCTGCAGGACCAGATCCCTCTCTGCCTTGACCCAATCACGCAGTTTCAGAAAGACCCGAGCTTTGCTTTTCTGACGTCTCTTCAAATGTCCAGAATCTAACCTGTCCGGAAGACCTTCGATATCCAAACCGTCTTGCCCCGTTCCCAACAGGTTGCTCAGCCAGCTTACAGCCTGAGAGATATAGCCTTTCCCCGCCCATATCAAGAGCAGTGAGGGTTACGTCGTGTATCAGACGCTCCAACTCATTCAGAGCTTCAACTATTTGCTTGATATCCCCAGGGCTATCAGAAACCGTTTTATCCTGCAGGGCTTTCAAGCCACCAATCTGTTTCAGAAGATCTTTCCGTCCCCGCTTCCCAAAAATTGGGTTCAGAGTGCTTTCAAGCAACTCCCTTCTATCCTCCTCACTCTTGGTCCCGACACCACCCCTCAGCATTCAAACTCACTTCCAATTGGGTTATAAGCTGTTGATAACCTATAAAGTTCAAGAAACGTTCAGGTATCCTCCTGCGGCCTTTATCTACGAGGTTTTTGCGGGCTTTTTTTACGCTGCTTACATCCAGACCGATAATCCATGATAAGTTGCTTACTATGAAATCGTCTCGGCAGGTCTTCAGTTCACGATCAAAGGACTTACCACCATTAATCAACTCTTTCTGGGCATCAAGAAGGAGAAGATTTATCCGGCTTTCATAAATGGTTCTGGAGCGTTTATCTCCCTTACCTGGACGGGGTATTTTGTGGGCTGCTGCTATCCTCTGCTTATAGACCGATGCCGCCTTTTCTGCAGCTGCACATTCTTCCCTGTAAAAGAGAACTAATTTCTCGCCCCCCGGAATAGCAACCTCTTCCAGTTCAATGCCACGGTCTCTTTTCAGTTTGTTTAACTGGCTCCGTGACAAGTTTTCCTTAGGCAATAATCCCGCCCTCTGCAGTCCCGAACAGACTTGTTCAATCTGGCTTGCAGCATCCCGGGATTGTCTATATGTCACTGCAGAGTACATCTGCCTGAGGTCAATATCTGGCTCAAATACCTCATCATCAGACAGAGAGTCATCATCCGTAACTTCTGAAGAGGAGCTGACACTACCACTGAGAGACACAGAGCTGCCTGATGAGACTGGAGTACTGCGCTCGGATAGGCTGGAGGATTCAGAGGAACTGGAGCTGACGGGACATCTGGGAGGAATCACCTTCCTGTATTTTGCGGGTGTTTTTCCTTTATCCTGCGTCTTCCCACGAGTCCTTTTACCCAGAATTACAGAATGTGATGAGCCCTTTACACCCTTCATAATTGCCCTATCGAATCCCTTCCTATCTTGTTATTGAGATTAGACTTATCAGCTTTTGACATCACAAAAGCTAGATGGTTCAAATAAAAACTCCGAAGCTTGGAGGTGCATTTTTTGACAGAACCCTCTGTAGCTTTCCTTTGTCCAGAATCAGATAGCCTGCTCTTCGGCTTAGAAAGCCAATCTCCAATATCCCTCTGGCTGCTAAACTCCCCGTTTTATCTTCTGGGAGGCTGGAATATTCATGTCCTTGGCAGTGATTCATACTAGGGCTCGCCTGGCCATAGAAGCACTGGAGGTTCAGGCTGAAGTTCATCTGTCCAACGGACTGCCGGCTCTGAATATTGTTGGCCTGCCAGAAACAGCCGTCAGGGAAAGTAAAGACAGGGTGCGCAGTGCCATCCTGAATGCCGGCTTTGAGTTCCCGGCCCGGCGTATCACTGTCAATCTGGCTCCTCCGAACTTAACATTGTTACAAGATACAGGACGGTTTTTACGAAATCCCACCTGATAGATAGCACTTTTCAGACATTCTGGTTACCGCCTCTATCTGGCTAGCGAACCAATATTCCAGACTTCTGCAGCCCGGCAACCTTATGGCAGATCCAAGTGATATAACCGATAACTATGAGTTGGAATAAATTCAAATTTTTTTATGCTATTTGGTTTTGGATTATATGTGCAGGCATCTATAACGACAAAGTCAGGCGAGTCTTCGAACCTGTTAACATACCAGCTGTCATATGCAGTGCTATATAACGAGGAGAGATTGACCATGAACACTGCAATAACTGCAACCCACCAGGAAAATCAAGTTGTTTATATTGATGGCCAACAGTGGCGATGCAGCCCAGCTTCAGAAAATATCCACCTGATGATGCTCACCCCTGTGGTGTAGAATTTCGTTTTAACCTGAGTGAAGATAGTCGCCGCTGGAAGTCAATCGATTTTATCAAGCCTGGCAGATCCGTTATGGTGATGAAAGAAGTTAGCGACGAATTGAGCGAAACTGAATAACCTCATCTTTCCCGACGGAAATGCCTGCACGGCTGTGTTCCCACTAAAAGTTGATGAGCTGCAAACTATACTCTGACCACCGTTTTAGGCGACAAAGTCCTGATGATCGTGATGTTGACTGAAAAATTCCATGAGATTCTGGAATCTCTCTGGCGCGACCGCCTTCAACAGTGGCAGGAATCCGGCCTGACACAAACAGCATGGTGCCAGCAGAACAACCTGAACTCTCACCAGTTGTCTTACTGGAAAAGGAAATTCCGTGACCCCAGAAACAAGCAGGCTGACAACAGTGACTGTAACTTTACCTTCAGGTATCCATCTGAAAGTTCAGACTGACAACATCATTGACCTGGTTTCGGGAGCTGGCTCGCCTATGATTCGTCCAGCTACAGACATTGAAGTATTTCTCTACGCCGAGCCTGTGGATATGCGTAAGTCCATTGATGGGCTGGCCTGTCGTCCTCAAAGCCCAGGTTCAAGCTCTTCAGAATCAGTTCTCTGTTCTTGAGGAGCAGGTCCGTCTGCTGATTCAGAAGCGTTTCGGTGCATCCAGTGAAAAATCTTCTCCTGACCAATATGACCTGTTCAATGGAGCCGAACAGGATCTGCCTGAAGACACGGATGCGATCGAGACGGCTGAAGCAGAGATCAGTGTTCCTGCCCATCAGCGCAAAAAGGCCGGGCGCAAACCGCTGCCTGCACACCTGTCCCGTATCCGTGAAGAACACGATCTGCCAGAGGACGAGAAGGTCTGCTTCTGCTGTGGCAACCAGAATTTGCACCGGATCGGCGAAGAGGTGAGTGAACAGCTGGATATTATCCCGGCCAAAATCCACGTGATTCAGCATGTTCGCCCCAAGTATGCCTGCCGTGAAATCCGTTGAAGATATTGAGCAGTTGCTTCCCTGGAATGTTCAGAGCATAGAAATCAACCGGGTTTAAAATGGCCCCTGACTGTTCTGCTAACCTTTAAGGCCGGTTTGGTTCAGGGAAGCTGACTTGTTTTCTGGATTGTTAAAGCCAACATACTTTTTCCTTATCCTGGTCATTGCCACAGTTCAACCTGCCAGTTCAGGTACAAATAAGCAGGAGAGCTGCACTCTCGTTTTACCCGCAGGCGAAGGGGAGACAGAGATTCTCTCAACAGGAGCCATACGCACTCACGCCCCAGCGGCCCACCCACTGGATGATACTTACTGTGTGCCTGTTTCAGGTGAAGGTTTCGAATGTCGGGGCATTGAAAGTGCATCCCGAATAAGGGTGCCACACCTGGATGATGACACCCTCAAATTGAGTGCTCCAGGATCAGCTTGCACAGCAACGTCCCGTTCAGGCACCCCGCCACCTGAAACAGATGAGGTGATCATTGAAAAAGAATCATGGGATCCACTTATGGTGTCTCTCAATCCTGAGCTATTGGCCTGGGAAATTCATTGCCAGAGGGTGGTTAAAAAAGAACCCTCTGTTACCTCTTCCGTTGAAAGTTATCCAGGTTACGACAGTCCTCTCACTCTGGAAATGGAAATAGTGACGCAAAGTGAACAAGCTGCAGTATTCAGGAAGAAGCGCAACACCACCTGTGGCTGCGGCCTGTCCTTTGATTCGGCGAGGCTTCTTGAATCCCACCGCCAGGGCAGCACGGATGCGCGTTGCAAGGGCAAGCAGAACACCACCTGTGGCTGCGGCCTGTCCTTTGATTCGGTGAGCCTTCTTAAATCCCACCGCCGGGGCAGTACGGATGCGCGTTGCAAGGGCAAGCGCAACACCACATGTGGCTGCGGCCTGTCCTTTGATTCGGTGAGCCTTCTTGAATCCCACCGCCGGGGCAGCACGGATGCGCGTTGCAAGGGCAATCGCAACACCACCTGTGGCTGCGGTTTGTCCTTTGATTCGGTGAGCCTTCTTAAATCCCACCGCCGGGGCAGCACGGATGCGCGTTGCAAGGGCAAGCGCAACACCACCTGTGGCTGCGGCCTGTCCTTTGATTCGGCGAGCCTTCTTACCTCCCACCGCCAGAGCAGCACGGATGCGTGTTGCAAGGGCAAGCTGAACACCACCTGTGGCTGCGGTCTGTCCTTTGATTCGGCGAGCCATCTTAACTCCCACCGCCAGGGCAGCACGGATGCGCGCTGCAAGGGCAAGCGCAACACCACCTGTGGCTGCGGCCTGTCCTTTGATTCGGTGAGCCTTCTTATCTCCCACCGCCGGGGCAGCACGGATGCGCGCTGCAAGGGCAAGCTGAACACCACCTGTGGCTGCGGCCTGTCCTTTGATTCGGCGAGGCTTCTTGACTCCCACCGCCAGGGCAGCACGGATGCGCGCTGCAAGGGCAAGCTGAACACCACCTGTGGCTGCGGCCTGTCCTTTGATTCGGCGAGGCTTCTTGACTCCCACCGCCAGGGCAGCACGGATGCGCGTTGCAAGGGCAAGCGTAACACCACCTGTGGCTGCGGCCTGTCCTTTGATTCGGTGAGCCTTCTTAACTCCCACCGCCGGGGCAGCACGGATGCGCGTTGCAAGGGCAAGGGCAAGCGCAACACCACCTGTGGCTGCGGCCTGTCCTTTGATTCGACGAGGCTTCTTGAATCCCACCGCCGGGGCAGCACGGATGCGCGCTGCAAGGGCAAGCGGAACAAAAGAGGGGGGACATAAAAGACTGTATCTATTCCTCTCTGTACACGACAAAAAAGTGAGCTGGCAACGTAGCAAAGCTGCTATGAAAGGCTGTGCAAAAAAACCATCGGAAGCAGCCATGGACATTACCAGCTCACTCTCCCAGCAGATTAAGCCATATCTCGCTCTAAGCAAGCCGCGGCTTGAGCTTATTTCCATCTTGGTCATCAGCATTATTCAGTTGCGAACAGTGAATCTTACCCGCCTTGCCGCAAACTTCCCGGGTTTTGCTCAAACAGAGTCCTGCTATCGCCGTATACAGAATTTTTTCCAGAAGGTCTCCCTCGATACAGTCACTCTAGCCAAACTTATAGCCTGTTTGTTCGGCCCCGAAGGGCCTTGGAAGCTCAGCATGGATCGAACAACATGGATGCTGGGACGATTCAGGTTCAACATTCTTTATCTGGCCATTAACTACAAAGGTATGGCTATACCCCTGTTGTGGGTCATGCTCGACAAGAAGGGCAACTCGAATACTCAGGAGCGCATTGATCTACTGAACTTGTTTCTGGACATCTTCCCTGACCAGAAAGTAGAGCGCCTTATGGCAGACAGGGAGTTCAAAGGAAAGAAATGGCTGGGTTACCTGGTCGAATATAACTGGCCGTTCTGCCTTCGGATTCCAGTGAATACCCAGATACCCAACAAGCATCAAAACCGCCTGCTGCCTGTTCGGCGCATCTTCACCATAAAGGCTGGTGAACACATGGTGATACGCAAGCCTCGTAAGGTGTGGGGGTATACAGTTTATCTTGCTGCTGCTCGGTCTGAGAAAGGTCTTATGGCTCTCATTTGTCAGGCTGACCCTGAACGTGCTGTTCAGGACTACCTGGAAAGGTGGCAGATAGAAACCATGTTCCAGTCTCTGAAAGGACGCGGGTTTAACATGGAGGAAACACACCTCACCAAGTTGGATAGAGCCTCAAAGCTACTGGGCATTCTGGCTATCGCTTTTGTCTGGTGTTACAAGACCGGCGAGTGGGTAAATGAGGAGAAACCTATTCGCACCAAGAAACACGGCAGGAAGGCCAAGAGCCTCTTCAGAGCCGGACTGGACAGGCTTCAGCGCACACTCGGCCACGTTGACCAATGGTTCAGTGATGCGCTTCAGTTTATAGCGTTACTCTTCGAACCCAGGCTGGTACTGGGCTCGTGAGGAATTGTCGTGTACAGAGTCTATTCCTACAAAAAGGTGATCACAATTTCTCTTTTCAGCTATAACAAATATTAATATACGAAGAGTGTCAAAAGGATTACACCTGATCCTGCAAGACAACCAGATGGGTAGAAATTACCGCTCACGATCATTTTGATGAAAGCCCCACCTGTCCACACTGCAAAGGAAATGACATCGGGCATTGGGGAGAACAGAGTGGTTACCCCCGCTATCGTTGCCGCTCCTGCGACAAGACGTTTAATGCGTTTTCTGGAACCTCACTGTCGCACCTGCGCATACGGCATAAAGTCGATGGTTATATTGAATGCATGCGTGGAGATACCACGTTACGAACAGCGGCCAGTCAGTGTGATATCTCATTGCCTGCATCATTCCTGATGAGACACCGTTTAATGGCGATCATCTCTCCAGATAAGGCAGAACTTCTTTCTGGCATATCAGAGCTTGATGAAACGTTTTTTCGTGAGTTATTCAAAGGGCAGAGAAATCTGGACAGGCCAGCTAGCTAGAAAGCGAGGTGGCCGAAAGCCTCGAAAGAATGGCAAGACCAAAAATGTCATCAAGAAAATTCCTGTCATGGTCGCCTGTGATCGCCAGAATCATGTGACAGATGCTGTCCTTGAGCACATATCGGCAGATGAATTGGAAGCTCATCTGCGTTGCAGAATACAGCCGGGATCAGTGCTGTGTGCCGATGCTTTCACCAGCCATGAAACAATCGCCAAGCGCCTTGACCTGGAACTTAAGGAGCTGGTGACAACGGCGGGCATTCATGTTCTGGAAGGGATTTATCATATCCAGCATGTTAACGCCTATACAGCGACTTGAAGTCATGGTTCTATGACTTCTTCAAGGGTATTGCGACAAAAAATTTAGCGAAATATCTGGGATGGAAGTGGTTTCTTAAGACCGAAAGGTTTTCAAAAGATAGCTTTATAGAAAGAATTTCAGGCCACTGGGTTCCTCAACTTTTATGTTAAACACAGCCTGCCTGCACATTAGCAACAGCAGATAGGCGCCAGAAAACGACTGACTTCGACTACCGGTTACTGCTTACCGGGCACTGTTTGGGCGGGTAATCAGAACATTGCCATGGACATGTTTTCTTAACTTCATTTAAATGAAGTTTCCAGAAACAGCTATTATCGTCCGTTAGTCGGGTATTATTTTTTTACTTTATCGTGATACAGCATGATGGCGTTAAAAAATGACAAGGGGCTTGGCATATCAATAACATTATCACTGCTTGCTTTTTTCTCCCTTTTTTCCCTGTCTACACAAGTCAATAGCAATGGCGATAAAATTGCGGGGACACATTCAATACCAGCAAAAGTATTTTGGGCTGAAATATATAAGGAGTATCAGAAACAGGGTGTACTGTGCAGGATATTGACAAATTCAATAGGGCGTCCCGTTAGGGAAAAAATGAGTGAAACTCTGGGCGGTAATGCTGCCCCAGGAACTTACCTCCTGCCGGGGGCTCCCATTGCAACGTTTTTCCCGACAAAACAAGGGAAAGCGGAAGCAGGTGTAATCTACCGGGCCAACCTTCCCCCGCAAGGTCTTTACAAAAGGAATATCAGCTCAGGACACCATTACCGCCCATTAGGGAAGGTTGCACCTGCTTATACTTATGCTGGTGTCAAAAACCATGCTAATTACTTTTCATTTGCCATGAAACTGGAAGAGATGGCAATTAGGCATATGGTAGCTCGTAAAAAGGGGCATCGCTGGTATTTTAGCAGCGGACATTATCGTAATGATGGAAGTATTACCAGCCGAAAACAAAAAAGCTTACGTGGCTATCATGAGAGAAATGAAATCCCTCATAATGAAGCCATTGTTGAATGGCTCTCTCCAAATAATAATTTTCTTGGTGTTATCATCTCTACCAGAGATTTTGATGTAATAACCAGTCATGCTATTAATAATGCTATTCAGATTATCAGGGTTTTAAAACTTAACGGTGTGCCGGGAGAACGGATTCCTGTTGTTCAGTATAAGGCCCACCAATGTCAAATGACCTATCTCGGAAGCGGGGAATCATTAGAGATACTATCTGCCAGTGGGTTTATACAAGGCGAATTAATTTTGCCAAAAGTATGCCATGATTACGTTGATTTTTTATGCAGCCATCTCAATAGTTACCAGTCCCGCATTCCATCAGGAGAAGTCCCAACTCCCTTGGCGTATATGGGATATCTAAGCAACAAACCCCAGTTTTCTATGCACGATATCACTTCACCGGCTTATTTTGCAGATAATATTGATAGGGTTTGTGATGCTCTTGCTGTGGCCAGAGGTGAAACTCTGGCACGAAATGGTGATTACCTCGCTGTTCTTGGAAATATTGCCCAGAGGCAATTGCTGGAATGCTATGGAGCACACTTCACTGATGAGGAAGCTATAGTACTCGGAATAACCTCTGTAATTGTTTTGTGGAACAAGCAGTTTCCTTTCCTCAACTCATGGTTTGGAAAAGTCATGGGGGATAGCAATGTATCACCGCAACTTAGTAAAGAAATTCAGTCTCTGCTGGCGGGACAATCTCCCCAGATGATTGCCAACAATCAAAAAGATTGCCAGCGCCTTAAGATGTATCAGTTCATACTGAACATTTTTCCTCAAGAAGAACAGGCAGCCCCATCGGAAACGAATAGTCAGGAACAGGCCCTTCAAATTCAGCAGCAATATCTTAGAGAATTAATTGGATGCCTGTCCTCAACGCTTCCATCGTTTTTTGAATGTCATGGGCACAGATGGCCTGGTATGCTAAGAAACCTCCTTTTCGCTCTAAAAGAACGGATAGCAATACAAATCAACGATTGTGACTTGTGGCCATACAGTGCAATGGCCATACTTCTGCCAGGGGATATCAATATCCTCAGTGTTCTTTTGGACAGTATTGCTCCTCTACTTATTGAGCATTACTCAAAAACGGGTGCACCGGTTTATTTAGGGACAGTAGTCCGAAACGGGACACATCCTATGACGCAAAAAGCTGTTCAGAGAGAATACTCAAAGATTCCTCACCTGGTGACGGGAATGTATCTGATACCTGTCCGGTCATGGGAAGCTATTCATGATATGTTTTATGATCTGGCTGTACTCTCAAAATATTAAGTGTTGTACCCAGAAAAAACCAAAGCTTTCTCTACAATGTATGTACGAACGGAGTGATGCGGTTTCCTGGACAAAATTTCATATTCATACAGGGAACAGAGTGAATTGCTAAACTTTCCTCCTCTCATAGATACACATAGAGCTACTTAAAACTATGTCTCTGGCAGTAGTTCATACCCGAGCCCGTCTTGGCATCAGTGCTCCGGAAGTTCAAGTGGAAATACACCTCTCCAATGGACTTCCTGCACTGAACATTGTTGGCCTGCCGGAAACAGCCGTGAGGGAAAGCAAGGACAGGGTACGCAGTGCCATTTTGAATGCCGGGTTTTCGTTTCCAGCCCGACGGATAACCGCCAATCTGGCGCCCCCAACCTTTATCTGATTGCATGACGAAAGATGCTTTTTTAAACCTCTGGGAGGCCTCCCTTCGTTCGATTTTATTTGGTACAGTTAGCTGCTCTAACAAAGTAAGAACTCACGGGCTTATCTCTGGTCTCAAGAACAAGATCAGGATTACTGGATACCAGCTCCATGGAAACTCTCAGAGAGTCCATAAGCCCTCCCCCCCCCCCCGCGCATGAGGCTTCAGATAACGCGCTGAAAGCACAGGACGTGCCTGGCAATAAGCGCTCCTGGGAGCTACTGCATGAATATTGCTGGCGGGAAATAGGAAAGTATCTGTCCGCAAGAGAAGTTGTTAAGCTCAGCCATGTTGACAAATATCTGCAAAATGCTTTCACACGTAATAAATCGCTAATAAACGTTCTTATTGAGCGCTATTACGGTCAGGACAAAAAAAATCAGCTTTGCTGGCGAAGGCCACTTGGTCATTTACCTGCTCCCCGGAACAATTTCCTGCAGTGGCAACAGATCCATCTCACGGATGATGATCGGAACTGGTTAAATGGGGGCTTTCTCAGGTTGGCAGATCATATCTGAGCCTCCTGCCGGATTTTCAGATACAGATATTCAAGGTCGTTATAGCCACAAGCCTTGTAGACAATACGTTTGATCACACCGTTAAAGGCCTCAATTTTTGCACTGGTTATTCGGTGCTGACAGTATGACAGGAGTCCTTCTCTGGCCCGATCCAACCCTTTGGCAAACCGCCTGAGTTCGCCAATGCCTGTTTCTGTGGCCAGCTCGATCCACCTGTCGAGAAACTTACTGGCACAACCTTTGTAAGTGTACGTCCAGAGCTGCTTGAGCATATCCTTCAGGGTGTAGGCTTGGTACAGGTCTTCGTTCATAGCCAACAGTTCTTTCAGACAGCTTTCTCCCTTGGGGGTGAGGTTCTCAGGGTTCCTGAACAAATTGAAGCGCTGCCCCTTGATGAAAGGCTTATCATCAACTTCAGCCTGCCTCCATTCCCGACGACGGATTTTATCTATGACATCGTTGTAATTGGCAATAATGTGAAACTTGTCGTAAACGATATCGGCGTCAGGAAGGTGCTCCCTGACCGACGCTTTGTAGCTACCACCACGGTCTATACCCACACATTCAATGCGAGACTTTTGTTCCGGAGTTAAGCAGCTGAGGAATTGGTCCAGGGTGGCTTTTCGCTTGCCTTCACCAAGGAACAGGGTTTCGCCCGTATCAGCATTCAGAACAACAGTCAGGTAATGGTGTCCTTTACCAATGGATTTCTCATCAATCAACAGGGCTCGTATGTTATCCAGGTCAGGGGCTGGCAGAGTTTTCATCAATATCTCTTTATCCCAGCGCCTGGCCGTATGATGCGAGATAGAGATGAATTCAGGAATCTTGTTGCAGGGCATATAGCGGCAGAGATGACTGACATGTTGCTTCAGCCGTTCAGTAGCCTGCGCTTTGGGAGCCAACCCGGGAGGCGTGACTGTTTCAATGTGCCCACAGTGGGAACACCGTCCCTGGTAAACAGTGAAGCATAATTGCACATCCAGAGTACCCAGCGGCAAGTCCAGCACGGTACGCTCATTCTCACGGATTTTACCCATTGGGTTCTGACACTGACTGCATCTGAACTGCTGTATGCGACCATCCCTGCGCAGGGAAACTGTAGCCACAGATTCATCCCAATTAATATCAATGTGGTCGATTACCCAGCCGGGAAATGTGAACATAGGACGCAGTGAGGGCGTTGTAGACATGCCTGATCCTTCAGAAATGTTGATCCGTTCAAATCAACCTTTGCCTGAAGGCTATTTCTGTTTCAACCCCTCACTTTCATCTGCCAACCTGAGAAAGCCCCGTTAAATGCTGATACCCTGAGGCAGGGTGCCCTTTTTCGCTATCTGAGTAACTACGCACTAGAAACCTCTGCAGGCCACCCCTCCGATATCGGTGAGGAACGGCGGGGTTCTAGCTGTGCCATGGCAATACTGCCTTCTTATAAAAGGCTGGTTTACTCCTGTATGTATAATCTGATAGTTTGGGATTTGGCTGAGCAGAAACAGATTACTACTCTGTCAGGACACACCGACACAGTTTCCTTCATACTGGTCACGGGTAATAACCAGCTTACTTCCTGCTCTTATGATTTCACCCTGAAAATCTGGGATCTGGACAAACCTCCTGATACAGCATGCATCGCTACTCTGTCAGGTCACACAAGACACGTTTCATGCGCAACTCTTATGCCCAACGAGATGCTAGTCTCCGGCTCTCACGATCGCACTCTGAAAATCTGGGATCTGGATCCCTCAGGAAGGAGGTGTATCACCACTCTGCCAGCGGATAGGATGATTGAGACTGTAGAGAGTGTTCCCAATGGACTGCTGGTGTTCGGCACAATTGATGGTTCTCTGGAAGTCTGGGATCTGTACCAGCCTCCTGGAGCCATGCATGTCACCACCTTAAAGGGGCACTGCGCCTCTATTCGTTGCTTAGTCGTTCTGCCCAATAAGCAACTGGTGTCCGGTTCTGACGATGGAACCTTGAAAATCTGGGATTTAACCAAGCCTTCCCAGGAGACATGTATTGCCACCTTGTCGAAAGCAGGCAGGATTATGTGTTCAACTACTTTTCCCGACGGACGGCTGGTTGCAGGTTATGAAAACTACGGCCTGAGAATCTGGGATCCGATTAAACCAATTGAGTCCAGACTCATTACCACTCTACCCGGTAACAAAACACATTGGATTAGGTCAGTGGTTCAGTTCGACAGGCAATTGATTTGCTCCGGTATAAAAAACTCGAAAATCTGGGATCTGGATTCTTTTATTGATACCACTGAGGGCTTAATCCCTCCACTCCACTCCAAAGCCTAAGACTCATTTGAAACAAAGGCAGCACAGCTCAAATGTGTTGTCACTTAAAAAGAGGAAGTATCGCAAGGTCAATGATTTAACCAGAGAATGTCTTGCTTTATCCCTGTGCGGGGTTAACTGCTAGACTTCCTTGGTTTATCTTCTGGGAGGCCGGAACATTCATGTCCTTGGCAGTGATTCATACCAGGGCTCGCCTGGGCATAGAAGCACCGGAGGTTCAGGTTGAAGTTCATCTGTCCAACGGACTGCCGGCTCTGAATATTGTTGGCCTGCCAGAAACAGCCGTCAGGGAAAGTAAAGACAGGGTGCGCAGTGCCATCCTGGAAATGCCGGCTCTGAGTTCCCGGCCCGGCGTATCACTGTCAATCTGGCTCCTCCAACCTGGCTCTGTTAACACTACATGTTGGTAGTACTTCCGTGCACCCTGTATAGCTTGGCATTCGGGCTTCATAGAAAATTTGGTTACTTCCTCTATTCAGCGTAATCACTAACTTTGAGAAATAAACCAACATCTATTGTTAACAGAGCCTCCAACCTTAAAGTAGTGCAACATAAAGGATGTTTTTTTACGGATTGAAAGCGATTCCAAAGCCAATGCCTGCCGGTGTTTTGAAAACCTGAAATCTATTGCCAAAACAAAGCATCCGGCGGCTCCTGAAAGAACGAAAGAATGGAAAGAGAACTTGTACCTCAGGGTTCTTATTCCTGGTTATGAATAGGTGGACTTCTCCCACGAGACATGGTGGTTAACATGTAAAGAGCGAAGTAACTGCATTCCGGCCAACATCATTAACCTGCTAAGGTCCTTCCTATCACATAAGTTGAGTGCTTCAGCTTGACTACGAAAGTTATGCCCGGTATCGAGGCACCGGAGATCCAGATGCGCAGAATTTGCTTTTCCCAAACGGTAATATCCGCATTCGGTGTTCCATTTCTGCCTGGGGTCAGAAACGGCAAAACGACTGGCGTTTCCAGGGAGATAGCCGCTAAAAAGAATATCATGCAGCCTGTCATTCTTTTCTTTGGCTGTTTCTGGATTATCCAAAAAGTGTCTATAGCTCTGGTCTACATGCTGCAAATAACTGTTGTGCTTTTGAATTTCATCGTGTTGAGCCTGTGCCAGCCCTTGCAATTTTTCACATTAATCATCAGGTTGGAGTCTGGGGTGTTGCAAGCGATAACACCGGGGGAGGTCAGCATATAAAGGTCAGGACGGATAATGACGTTATCAATATCTGAATAAACCAGTGTCTGGTTTTTTTGATTGTCAAGGTAGTCTGCAATCCGGTCTTTACCAGAGGACTTTGGCTTTTTCAGTAGCCGTATTTAACACTTCATCCTTGTACTTCAGGGTTATAAAGCGGATAGCATCACAGCGTTCAGTAGGTAAATCCGCCTTTCTTTCAAGTTCTCTGACCAGTTCATGTCCGGGAAAATCAGTCTCCAGGCAAATGGAAATAATATTGTTATGCTCCTTGAACAGCCGTGACATTTCCTGAATCTGCTCGGCAGTCATCTTAAGAATGGAATAGACAAGCAATACTGGCAGCTGAAACTCTCTTAGAAAATCTGCTTCTTTTTCAATTGTTTTCACATAGTTATAACCCTTGAAATAATTCTCTCCATTAAATAGTGTTGTCCCGTGCAGAGCATACCATGTATGGAAAACCGGACCGGGCGGTACAATAACCAGCCCTAGTTTGTGGGCTTCATCCAGAGTATTGATCTCTGCGGTGCACAGTCCGCTGGCCATACTGTATACAGATTCATCATTGAGGCACGAGGTGTCACCAATCTGTTCTCTGGCAAGATCGCAGACAATATCCAGATGTTTTTGCAGTGTAGGGAGCTGACAGCCAACAGGAAGATGAGAACAGGCCCGACCAGCTATCTTGCGATAGTAAAGTGAAAAGCGCTCTGCCATGTTGATGTCACTGCCCTGTTGTGCGAATGTGATAGTTGAGCACACTGCAGGGGTAACAGCAGAGCTTTCTCTGCAGCTAGTATCTGCTGCAGGTTCAGGAGCTGCAGCTTGAGGTGATTTGCAAAGTGCTGTTGGGACCATGCCGCTATTTCTTCTTTTTCGTATTTTGAAGTGTATGTTTTCCCTCTTTATTTGAGTCGCTCAGTTACCAGAAAGGTTCAGCAATCAAAGTCCGTATTGATAACCAGGCTGCTAGACTCGTTCCTCCCTTTAAATGATGTGCGGAGTTATTCAGGTCTATGTCACTGGCCGTTGTTTTCACCCGCGCCCGCTTGGGCATTGAGGCTCCTGAAGTTCAAGTAGAGGTTCACCTGTCCAATGGACTACCAGCTCTGAATATCGTTGGCCTGCCAGAAACAGCCGTCAGAGAAAGTAAAGACAGGGTGCGCAGTGCCATCCTGAATGCCGGCTTTGAGTTCCCGGCCCGGCGTATCACTGTCAATCTGGCTCCGGCCGATCTGCCCAAGGAAGGTGGACGCTTTGACCTACCCATAGCCCTCGGTATCCTGACAGCTTCCCGGCAACTCCCGGGAAACTGCCTGGAGCACTATGAATGTATGGGGGAGCTTTCCCTGAATGGGGAACTGCGACCAATACCGGGTATTCTTCCGGCTGTTATTGCAGCTTCTCATAAATTGAAAAAAGTTATAGTTCCGCAGACTTCTGCGTCAGAGGCCGCCATGTGCAGCCAGGCTGAAATATATGCTGCAGCCAGCCTGTTACAAGTCACTGCCCATCTGAACAGCACTCAGCCACTGGCAACGTTTCATCCTGAATCCCGGCCTGCCCCCGCCAGTAAAGCTATACAGGATTTGTCTTCCGTACGCGGACATTTCCAGGCCCGCAGAGCTCTGGAGATAGCCGCTACAGGCGGCCATGGCCTACTGTTCAGCGGCCCGCCGGGTACAGGAAAAACCATGCTGGCCCGTTGCTTGCCCGGCATACTTCCAGAGCTGTCGGAAAACCAGGCTCTGGAGGTTGCCAGTCTTCACTCTCTGTGTAGCCAGCCTCTTCCAGCCTGGAAACAACCACCATGGCGGTCTCCCCACCATACAGCTTCCAGTGTTGCCCTGACGGGCGGTGGTAATCACCCTAGGCCGGGAGAGATCAGCCTTGCCCACCATGGCGTTCTATTCCTTGATGAACTGCCAGAGTTTGACAGAAGAAGTCTGGAGATTCTTCGCCAGCCTTTGGAGGCTGGTGAAATACATATCTCCCGGGCCAGATATCAGATAACCTTTCCAGCGCGGTTCCAGCTCATAGCGGCGATGAATCCATGCCCATGTGGATACATGGGTGACAAGGAGAGAAACTGCCAGTGTACTCCAGAGCAGGTTCAACGCTATCGCCGTAAACTTTCAGGCCCTTTGCTTGATCGTATCGACATGGGGATTGAGGTTGGCAGGCTGCCAGCCAGAGCTTTGCTGAATATCCAAAGTGGAGAGGCAGAGCCATCAGAATCAGTTCGCCAGCGTATCTGTCAGGTTCGCGAATATAGCCTCAAGCGTCAAAACTGTCTGAATGCAGAGCTGCCCGGCGAACAACTATTGAAACAGGGATTTCTGGATAAACAGGGAAAAAACTTCCTGGAAACTGTGGCAGGCAAACTGCAACTATCCGGCCGTGGCTTACAGCGATTGCTCAGAGTTGCCAGAACCATCGCCGATATGGACACCGAAGAGAAAATTAGAATCCACCACCTGAAAGAAGCTATCAGCTTCCGGCAGCTCAATTCTACATCGTAAATAGCGGACCTCCGGGCCGAGAGCCTGTTGTGATCTCCTAACCCGGAGTTATCTATCACTTCGACAAGTTTTCCAAAAGGAACTGCTGGGCATTGCGCTGTTTCTGATTCCTTACCGGATTCTTGCGCACATAAATGCCATCTGACTGCAGTTCCCAGCTTCTCATATTGTCAGACAGGTAGCTTTCCAGCTCTTTACGGATGCGCACCACCAGCCTGGGATTTTCAACAGGAAAACAGGTTTCAACCCGCTTATCCAGGTTGCGTATCATCAAGTCAGCACTGGCACATAACACTTGCTCTTCACCACCGTTGTAGAAGTAGAAAACTCGGGTATGTTCGAGGAAACGACCAACAATGGAAAAGACCCGGATATTACCTGAAAGCCCCACAATGCCAGGTCTCAGACAGCAGATACCCCGAACCACCATATCAATCTTCACCCCTGCTTGGGCAGCCTTGTAAAGAGCTTTGATCACGACCGGTTCAGTCACCGAGTTGACCTTGATGATAATATGGGCTTTCTCACCGTTCCTGGCACGTTCAGACTCTTTACTGATCCGCTCCAGCAGCCCTTTCTTGAGAGTAAACGGTGCATGCAGCAACTTCTTGACCCGCATGGTTTTCCCCATACCTGTAAGTTGCTGGAATACCTTGTGGACATCGCTGGTGAGATCTGGGTCACAGGTCAACAGGCTGTAGTCGGTATAAAGCTTGGCATTGCCGGCATGATAGTTACCGGTTCCAAGGTGGGCATAACGGACCACCTTGCGTCCTTCCCTCCGGACAATCAGCATCAGCTTGGAGTGGGTCTTGTAGCCCACTACACCATATACAACGATGGCTCCGGCCTCCTGCAGACGCCTCGCCAGCTTCAGGTTTTCCTCTTCATCAAACCGGGCCCGGATTTCTACAACTACCGTCACTTCTTTACCATGCCGGGCGGCTTCCACCAGGGCATCGACCATCTGAGAACGGGAACCGGTGCGATACAGAGTCTGCTTGATCGCCAGTACCTGCGGATCTTTGGCTGACTGGCGCAGCATATCCACAACCGGAGTAAAGGATTGGAACGGATGCATCAGCAGAACATCGCCTTTGGCGATGGTACCCAGAAGCCTGTCGCTCTTGGTAGGCAACCCCTTGGGATACCCGGGAGTAAACGGCTTGAACTGCTTCTCGGTATGGTGATCAATGTCACAGACATCAAACAGTCGGGTCAGGTTAACAGGACCATTGATTTCGTAACGCTCTTCCTCCGTCAGGCCAAACTGGTTGAGAAGGAAGTCCGAGAGATAACGGGGGCAGTTATCCACAACTTCCAGGCGAACCGCATCACCATAGCGGCGGGACAGCAGTTCCCCCTGCAGAGCTGTGGCCAGATCTTCTACTTCATCATCTTCCAGACTGAGGTCACTGTTCCGGGTCAGACGGAACTGATAACAGCCCATCACCCTCATGCCCGGGAACAGGTCTTCAGCATGCTGGTGAATAATGGAGGACAGGAACAGGAAGTAGTCACCTTCATCCGGGCAGACATGGGAGGGCAGCTGGACAATACGGGGTAGAGAGCGGGGCGCAGGAATAATCGCCATGCCGGTCTCCCGGCCAAAGGCATCCTTTCCGTCCAGTTCAACGATAAAGTTCAGAATCTTGTTGGCCAGCCGGGGAAATGGGTGAGCAGGGTCCAGCCCGATCGGGCTGATAATTGGCATCACCTCCTGGAAGAAGAAGGTTCTTATCCAGCTTTTCTGGGCATCGGTCAATTCGTTACGGCGGAGAAAATGAATTCCCTGTTCACGCAGAGTGGGAAACAGCACTTCATTAAGAATGTTGTACTGCCTTTCCACCTGTTGATGGGAGATCCGGCTGATCTCTTTCAGCACTTCCGCCGGGCGCATGCCATCCAGGCCAACCTGCTCTCTGGCAAATTCAATCTGCTGCTTGAGGCCGGCTACCCGAATCTCAAAGAATTCGTCCATATTGCTGGAGAAAATCAGCAGAAAGCGTAAACGTTCAAGCAGAGGGTGCTCTTCATTCAGGGCCTGATCCAGCACCCGGATATTGAAGTTAAGATGACTGAGTTCCCGGTTGATATAGTGTTCAGGGTTGTCGTAATCCGTCAGCAGGGGCTTGCCTTCCATGATTTTGCCAACACTGGCTTCGACTGGCTCTCCAGCAGATCTAGCCTGTTGCATATACACATCCCTCTACATAATTCCTGGTGCCGTTAATACACAATTAATCGTATAGTCGTAGTCGGCACCAGGCATACTGCCCGAAAATTTATTCTTGTCAGTCCATGGCTGTTTATTTAGCTCATGGCTGTTTATCTTTTAACAGCTGCGCGGCACGGGGAGCGAAGTATGTCAGGATCGCATCGGCTCCGGCACGACGAATCGACAGCAGGCTCTCCATCATCACAGCATCTCCATCAAGCCAGCCATTCTGCGCGGCGGCCATATGCATGGCGTACTCACCACTGACCTGATAGACAAAAGTTGGCACTCCAAACTCGTCCTTAACCCGGCGGACAATATCCAGATAGGGCATGCCTGGTTTCACCATAACCATATCAGCCCCTTCCTGAAGATCCATGGCAACTTCATGAATAGCTTCATCAGAATTAGCCGGATCCATCTGGAAACTGTACTTGTTGCTTTTGCCCAGGTTGGAGGCAGAGCCTACAGCATCACGGAACGGGCCGTAATAACTGGAGGCATACTTGGCTGAGTAGGAAAGAATTCGGGTATGAATATAGCCCTCAGATTCCAGAGCTTCCCGGATCTTACCGACACGACCATCCATCATATCCGATGGCGCAACAACATCAGCGCCGGCTTCAGCATGACTCAGGGCCTGCTTGACCAGAACCTCTACGGTCTCGTCATTAAGAACATAGCCATCATCGTCAATAACCCCGTCCAGACCATGACTGGTGTATGGGTCAAGGGCAACATCAGTTATAACACCCAGCCCAGGGAACCGATCTTTCAAGGCTCGAACTGCACGGGGAACCAGACCTTCAGGATTCCAGGACTCCCGGCCCGCCAAACACTTTTTCTCTGCCGGCACCACTGGAAACAGGGCCAGCGCCGAAATACCCAGCTCAACCCACTGCTCGGCATCGTTCAGGAGTTCATCAATACTGAGGCGCTCAACACCAGGCATGGAAGAGACAGGCTCACGGAGCTTGTGACCTTCAAGAATAAAAACCGGGTAAATCAGATTGTCAGCAGAAAGGCGTGTCTCACGCATCAGGCGACGTGAAAACTCATCTTTACGCATACGGCGGGGACGAGCTGACGGAAAGGGGCGCTGGGCAGGGTTCAATTCTTTCTCCTCAATACTGCGAAAGAGCGTTCTTTATTATGACCTGTTTCGGTTTGTATCTAAACCTGATTAAGCTTAGAGATCCCTGCTACTTTTTATGTTCTTTCCCAGAAGTAGGAACTAAAGCCTATGAGAGCTGCCCGCTTCCTGTTACTGCCTGCACTGTTATCCATGCTGGCCGGGACAGCTTTCTCACACTCAGAACAACCTGTTGATGAGCGTCCGGTAGACACTTTTCCTCAACTTGAAGAAGAGGAAGGTTCCGGGTGGTACCGGGAAGGAGGTTCCGATACCCACCTGATGCTTGGCAAAGAGTCGGGAATCATCTTCGAAAACCATCGGATGATGTCCCATCTATCCCTGATCAGTGCAGCAGCTGTTGGGGCTGCTATAGCTGGCCGTCTGCCAGTTCTTCTGGGCTATAACTCAGGTACCTATGCTGAAGGGATCGTGACCAGCATTCCCGCACTGTTACTGCCAGGGCTTGTCAGCTGGAAAACATGGCAGCACTTCCGGCAGGGTGATGACAGAGGACGCCATTACTCTATCCATATCGCTGACAATATTCCCCTTGAAAAGCGGCTGTCCATACAGTTCGAGCATTCCATTACCTCACAGTCCATAGAAGTTCGTATTTCTCCAACCTCTTTGACAGGAGTGCCTGCCGACGGGTTCAACACCACATTACCTCTTGCGAGGCTGGCTCAGAATATTCTGGAGCTGGAAAGCGACAGAATGGAGATTTTATGGCCGGAAAAAAACTCTCCTCTTGAGATTAAAATCTGGCAGACTGGATCCCGCCAGATATCTATTGAGGTTAAAGATTGGGGCCGAACCCTGGGCAAAAGGATACAATCCCAGAAAGTACCGGCCCTGCTGTCATTTCTGCAACCCGCAGGATTAAGACAGCTTAACAGTCTCCTGCAGTGTCTGACTGAGTATCGGTTCGGTTCCGAGGCCTGCACTGCAGGTGACCTGAGCCAGAAGGTCGAATCAGATTATCAACAGCAGTTTCAATTCCAACCCAGTCAATCCCATGACCTTCCCCAGCTCAGAGGCCGGACACTGGGCAACCGTTATATATTGCCACTCCCTCCCTGCCCCTCGGAAGATCAATGTTCCATGGCCATGATCTGGCCAATAGAAGGAGGTAAGACTCATCCATCATCCCTGCCAGACTCCCACAGTGCTCTTTATATCTATTCACGACCGACAGAGCTGACCTACCTGCCCCAGAGCATGCCAAAGCTGCCCGGACAGATAATGACAAGGATTCCTCCCTGGCTGGTCGATATCCTGACCCTGTTTCCATACACAGCGTTGAATCTGGGGATGGATCGTCTGATGGTCGCAGGTCTGTCATCCCTCGGCATTGATGTAGCTGCAGCGGGAAGTGGCGGTGCCGGACTATTTGGTTCGGGCTGGTTCAGAGGCAAAAATACTGGCTATGGTGCCAAAGTGGCTCCAGTGGGTGAAATTGATGAACAAGAACTGGATGACAGCTCCTGGATGCCCCGAAAAAAATTGTCGAAGATGGAACAGAGGATAATCAAAGCCATTCCTGCTGACATTCCCGATGATGTTCTGTTTGAGCTTATTGACTCCAAAAACTATCTGCTTCCCAGTGCCGGAAACAGCTGCTTTATGGATGCCACAATCACGTATCTTGCCCAGACCCTGACGAATGATGAGCTGGACGCCATTGCTGCCAATGAATATAACTACCAATACCATGAGCAAAATGAAAGCGAGCGGCTGTATTTCGAATCCTTACCCGAAGAGACAAAGAAAGCAGCAGCTTCAACCCGCACTAAGTTTGTAAAATTGGCCAGAGCCTTGAGAAGACGCTCTCCCGAGAGGACTCTTATCAAGCTGCGCAACGATTTCTTCCATGCTTTCCAGGAATACCTCGGGAGTACACCAGCCAGTGGGGCTTCGAGAAATATTCTGGGAAGTGACAGAAATATTGAAAATCTGCAGCAACAGGCTCCAGATGAGTTTATGCGCCCCCTTCATTATATTCTTGGAATCAGAACTCACCCATCTTCAAGCCTTGGCACCCAAAATGTCATCAGATACAGGATCGGCAAACGGACTTACACCCGCACCACCCCCATAGAGAATGACAGTATTGATGTTGTGGCAATAGCAATCCCGGAACACCCCGACGCATACTCCGAACATGGAATTCAGGATATGACCAGCCTGATGGAATCATTCCAGACTCCAGAACAATTCAGTGATCTACGGCTTGATGCAGATGACGCCCGCAAGATAGGGGTAGCTGATTCATCCATCCGCAAACATGGAGCAAGTAATCTCAAAGGAACCCGGACCCTGGAATTGACACACCCGGATCTGGATCAGTTACAGCACCTGACAGTTCAGGCCAAAATTTATAACAATCACCTGGTAAAAAAACATAAAGTAACCCGAAACCTTCTTGCCCGGGGCGGAGACAGTATCGACATTCCGGTACACCATGGCGATGAAACAACTACGATCAGCATGAGGCTAGACGGCATGATCATGCACCGTGGTAACCGTATGAATGACGGACACTACATTACAGCGATACGGAAAGGTGAACAGTGGTATATCCATGATGATCTCAAGGATAAAGTCATGAGACTGGAGCCGATCGGAAATACTTCTCCTTTTGATACTCTGATCAATTATGCAGAGATACGGGATCTTGATCCTTATCTTCTGCATTACCGCAGATAAAATATGGAAAAAGTGCTTCCATGATAAAAAACTGAATCCAAACGCCGATGCAAGGCGTATGCTGAAAAAAACGAAGACTGGAACCCTTGCATTATGCGTTACACCCGAATCATTTTGCTGGCCGTTGTGGTCGCGGCCCTGGCCACCTTCTTCGGGCTTGGGCTGGAGCAGTACCTGACCTTTGACTTTTTCAGCTCCCTGAAGGCTGAAAGCCCTGTACTGACCGCTGCTGTATTCTTCACAATTTATGTTGCAGTAACAGCCCTCTCTCTGCCGATTGCAGCGGTTATGACCCTGTTTGGAGGTGCTCTGTTTGGTCTTGGACATGGTCTGCTGATTGTCTCCTTTGCCAGTACCATTGGAGCCACTCTGGCAATGCTGGTATCACGTACTCTGCTGCGGGACTGGGTACAGGGAAGGTTTGGCAGCTACCTGAAAACTATTAACGCGGGTGTCGAGAAAGACGGGCCATTCTACCTGTTCAGCCTGCGTTTGATTCCTGCGGTTCCCTTCATGGTTATTAACCTCGCCATGGGGTTGACCAGAATTCGCGCCTGGACCTTTTACTGGATCAGTCAAACAGGAATGCTGGCGGGAACAGCAGTCTATGTGAATGCGGGTGCCCAGCTTGGTCAGGTGGAAGAGTTTTCCGTATCAGGAATCGCAACTCCCGGCCTTATCCTCTCCTTTGTTCTACTTGCTGCTTTCCCCTGGGTTGCTCGCAGTGTTATGGGCGCTATCCAGGCAAGAAAGGTCTACCAGGGTTTCAATAAACCTGCCAGTTTCGATACTAATCTGGCCGTTATCGGTGCTGGTTCCGGAGGTCTGGTCAGCGCTTATATTGCAGCAGCTGTTAAAGCCAAAGTATCCCTGATTGAAAAACACCAGATGGGTGGTGACTGCCTGAATACCGGCTGTGTTCCCAGCAAGGCCCTGATTCGTTCTTCCCGGATTAACCATTATATGCACCGGGCTGATGAGTTTGGCATCAAGAATGCTCAGGCCGAGGTTGACTTCAAAGCCGTTATGGAACGCGTGCAGTCTGTTATCAAACAGGTTGAGCCCCATGACTCTGTTGAGCGTTATTCTGGCCTGGGTGTCGACTGTGTTCAGGGTACGGCTGAGATTCTCTCACCCTGGGAAATAAAAACCAGCGACCAGATCATTACCGCCAGGAACATAATTATTGCCAGCGGTGGCCGTCCCTTTGTCCCGCCTATTCCCGGTCTTGACGATATCACCTACTACACCTCTGATACCATCTGGGAACTGAGAGACAAGCCTGCGCGCATGCTGGTACTGGGTGGTGGCCCGATTGGTTCTGAACTTTCCCAGGCCTTTAACCGCCTTGGTATTCAGGTCATTCAGGTTGACCGTTCCAACCGCATTCTGCCCCGAGAAGATGAAGATGTCGCAGAAGTGGTTATGGAGCAGTTCCGCAAAGACGGCATTGATCTGCGAGTTGGCTATGAGGCCGTGGCCTTCCATAAAGAAGGTAACCGTCAATGGCTGGAAGCCAGGCATAATGGTGAAATCAAAACGATCGAGTTCGATGTAACCCTGCTGGCCCTGGGCCGTAAAGCCAACACAGCATCACTTGGTCTTGAAAAGCTGGGTATTGAGACAGCTCCAAACGGCACCATTGAAGTCAATGAATACCTGCAAACCAAGTACCCCAATATTTATGCCTGTGGTGATGTAGCCGGCCCTTACCAGTTTACCCATGCTGCGGCTCACCAGGCCTGGTATGCCGCAGTCAATGCGCTGTTCGGGCGGTTCAAGAAATTCAAGGTGGATTATTCTGTCATGCCCTGGGCCACATTTATCGATCCGGAAGTTGCCCGGGTTGGCCTCAGTGAGCAGGAAGCCAGGGAACAGGGTATTGAGTACGAAGTGACCAGGTTTGGTATTGATGATCTGGACCGGGCCATGGCTGATGGTGAAGCCAAAGGCTTTATCAAGGTACTGACGGTACCCGGAAAGGATAAAATCCTGGGGTGTACCATTGTTGGCTACCATGCCGGTGAACTGATCACCGAGTACATTACCGCCATGAAGCATGGTCTGGGTCTGAACAAGATCCTGGGTACCATTCATATCTATCCGACCTTGTCTGAGACCAACAAGTATGCCGCGGGTGAATGGAAAAAGGCTCATGTCCCTGAAAAAGCCATGAAATTCCTGGAAAAATTCCACACCTGGAGCCGCAGTTAATCGGCTTCCCCTCGCCTGTGGTTGGCTCCATCAATGCCAACCACAGGCATTTTTTCTGAACTTTTCATTAACGCCTGTCGCTATTAACCAGTTTTCTGCTCGATTCGATCATTTACCTGATCGGCTGCCCGCTCTATATTTCCCAGCATAATAAACAGCCATAAGCGGGGTAAGTGCTTTTTCCATCATGCCGCAGTGATAGAAAAAGCATTCCCGTGGTAAATAGTGAGGCAAGCCAGATGAACAGTCCCCAAAGCGTCCTCAACAGCCATTACCCCCATTTAATGAGACCATTGGATCTTGGTTTTACCACCCTGAAGAATCGGGTCATGATGGGCTCCATGCATGTAGGACTGGAAGATCGCCCTTGGCATTTCAATGAGATGGCAGAATATTTTGCCGAACGGGCGCGGGGCGGAACTGGACTGCTGGTCACCGGAGGCTTTGCCCCTAACCGGGCAGGAGATCTGCTGCCTTTCGGCTCCAAGCTCATCAGTAGCTGGCAGGTGCCGTTCCATAAAAAGGTAACCAGTTCCGTTCATCAGGCCGACAGCAAGATTCTTCTACAGATACTCCATGCCGGGCGTTATGGTTACACACCGTTCAATGTCGCCCCTTCTGCCATCAAATCTCCCATCTCAGCTTTTAAACCCAGGGAACTGAGCAGCCGGGGCATTTACAAGACTATTGACGACTATGCCCGCTGTGCCACTCTGGCCCGACAGTCTGGATACGATGGTGTGGAAATTATGGGTTCTGAGGGATATTTCATTACCCAGATGATTAATAAACGGACAAATCATCGTACCGATGAGTGGGGCGGATCCTATGAAAACCGTATCCGTTTTCCCCTAGAGGTTGTTCGCAGGATAAGGGAAGCAGCTGGCACTGATTTCATCATTATGTTCCGCCTGTCCATGCTTGATCTGGTAGAGGGAGCTTCTGAAATCAATGAGGTGATCCAGCTGGCCCAGGAACTGGAAAAAGCAGGAGCCACCATGATCAACACAGGAATCGGCTGGCATGAAGCCAGGGTTCCAACCATCGTCACTTCCGTTCCCAGAGCAGCCTTTGTCGATATCACAGAAAAAGTGAAACAGGCCGTCTCTATTCCAGTCGTCGCCTCCAATCGCATCAATATGCCCGATGTAGCTGAGGATATTCTGGCTTCTGGCAAGGCAGATATGGTCTCCATGGCCCGCCCGCTTCTGGCCGACCCTGAATGGGTGAATAAAGCGGCTGAAGGACGGACAGATGCGATCAATACCTGTATCGCCTGTAACCAGGCCTGCCTCGACCACGCCTTTGAAGGCAAGCGAGCCAGCTGCCTGGTGAATCCACGGGCAGCCCATGAAACCCGGTTGCTCTATACGCCTGCAGCGAAACCGAAAAAAGTGGCTGTTGTCGGTGCGGGACCTGCAGGTCTGGCCTGTGCGACAGTTGCCGCCCAAAGAGGACATAAAGTCACTCTCTTTGAAACCAGGGATAAAATTGGCGGTCAGTTTAACTACGCCAGCATGATTCCCGGCAAAGAGGAGTTCAGGGAAACTATTCGTTACTACCTGAAGATGATTGAAGTTTTCGGGATAGATCTGAAACTTAACACGAAGGTTTCAGCCGATGAGCTAACCTCAGCCGCTTTTGATGAAATCATCATTGCCAGCGGTGTTTCTCCCCGCATTCCCGAGATGCCAGGAGTTGACCATCCCAAAGTTGTCACTTACCAGGAAGTTCTGGACAAGGGGCTTCAGCTGGGAGAAAAAGTGGCCATTATGGGAGCCGGGGGAATCGGCTTTGATATGTGCGAATACCTGACCCACCAAGGACAGTCATTGACCCTTAACAAGCAGGCCTGGATGAATGAGTGGGGGGTTGATGACAGCAACCAGAACCGGGGTGGACTGAAACAGCCCCAGGTAGAACCCTCTCCCCGCAAGATTTATATGCTGCAGAGAAAAACCTCCAGCTTTGGCAAAAGCCTTAACAAAACCTCCGGCTGGGTTCACAGAGCCGTGGTAAAAATGAAGGGGGTCGAGACGATTGGCGGGGTAAACTACGATAAGGTTGATGATCAGGGGCTGCATATAAGCCTGGACAATGGCGGAGACAGTGGAACCAAAGAGAACAGAGTTCTGGATGTGAACCATATTGTTCTCTGCACCGGACAGGTCAGCGAAAACCACCTGCATCAACAACTGGAACAGACGGCTGACAGAGCCTTCAACCTGCATCTGGTTGGTGGTGCCGAGCATACCGGAGAGCTTGATGCCAAGCGGGCCATAAAGCTTGCCAGTGAACTGGCAGCCGCCTTGTAATATTGGAAGAGGCTGGAAATTGAAATGTACGTAGCACTGACTAAGCTGTAGTGTCCTGATATCAGGCTCTGTTGAAATAAGCCTATGAGCTTATATCAACAGAGCCGAGGGCAGATGCAGCTTGCTGTTTACAGCTGGGATACTTCACAGCTTTCCAACAGCAGCCAGATCTATCTGGCCAGTTGCCCTTTGCAGTCTTTTTTTAGGGAACTTGTCCGGCTCCCTGCAGGCCTCAAAGCACCAGAAAAACCCATCCTTTTCTCCAACCCTTTCTCCCTCCTCAGATATCAGAGGCACGCTCCAATCTTATGAACAAGTCAGCCAAACAAGTCTATTGCTTGACCAACGACCAGACGTTCAGCTCCTGACTCCACCACCATCACCGGTTGTTTTCGAAAGCTCGGTTAACCTGGCCAGTACTGGAAGCCCTATATCAAAACATCCCGCCTATAAAGAGTTTGATGACCTGATCCATATCTTCCAGGAAGGGGCCTGTGAGATAGCGATACAACTAGTCATCAACCAGGAGTTAATGGCTAAATCGCGGGATATTGCGGATAGAGTTATTCGGGAAAAAGAGCAGACAGTAACACACCCTCCAGCAGGCAAAATTTCCCGAAAGCGCAGTGGCAAAAAAACACCGGTAAAAAGGCCTTCAGCCAGATCCCCTCCAACAGATATGGAACTGGCACGAGCACACTCAATCAAGGCCAGCCTTGCATTGATAGTCTGGGCGCAAAGCGTTCAAAACAACGCTCAGGCTATAAATCTTCCCAGCCAGTTCAGACAGTTTTTGGAAACAGCTTTTGGTTACCACCCTGAAACCACCTTACGTTATCTGCACTGCTGGCTGGGCCAGTGGTATATTTTTCGAAGGAAGACCGGTCCCGGTGGTATGCCTGTTTTTCCTCCGTCGTGGCTCAGACTGGATGCTGCCTTTCACCATTTCCAGCAGGTTTACCAGCTATCCAGTGTCAATTCAGAGATTGTTCAGCCTGCCGTATTCTGGATCGAAGCTCTTTTACACCTCGGACTGATTCCCGGACTGGAGCGGGCTGCCATTCTGAGCTGGGCTCCTGCAGCCCTGCAAAAAACACGAATGGTTTTTGATACAGATGTGCATAACAAATACCCCGGTTTATTTGCTCCAGTATTTTTCAGCCATATGGAGCAGACACCCTGGTACTCAGTCAGACCTGAAGATCCGGCTCTGATTGTACGTCTTATAGAAGAAGTGGAATGGCTGGAAGCCGGCCTGACTGTAACAAAAGAACTTGAAATAGAAGAGCGATTCTTTTTTGAAGGTAAACATGCCGTCAAAGTCAGTGCTCTTCTGGCTCATATTTTTAAATTGTCTGAATATCAGTTTATTAAATTAACTCCAAATACCTCCCATTATTACTTTGTCGATCACTTGAAAGACATTGTTCTTCGTCTCAGTAATCTGACAAATATAAAGAAAGAGCACGCAACCACTGACAAAAAAAACGCCAGCAAGAAAACAGTGAAGAAGCTGGCTTATGAAACATTTATTAATGAGCTGGAGAACCAGTCTTGCAATAAACTTCACCCTCAGGCACAGGCTCTCATGCTGGCGGCAGCTGCATTATTACTTTACCAACAGGCTGACTGCCATAACGAAGCAGCAAAGGCGGCAGGTCTCTATTTCAGAGCTGTGGAGAAAGGCTTTTTCCATGAAATGGCTCTGTCTTTCCGCCCCAAACTGCAGAAATATCTCTGTTATGAAGCCCTGGCAAAAGTCTACGAAATTGCCGCTCCCCATCTTTACACTCAGTGTCAGCAAAGGGGGTTTGAAAAGTCATTACCCATTGACGTGATTAACATCAAGCACTACGCCCAACGGGCCCGTGAGTTTCAATATCTGGCTGAAAAACAGGAAAAAGAAAAAATTGAGCAGTTGCAGGAAGAACTGGGAAACCTGCTGTCACCACCACCCCATAAGCACAGTCGTTCAGGTAGAAGCAGAACGCCTCCACGCACAGAAGTTTCTCTCAAACGATCACTCTCTGCAGATATCACCTGTTCTCCTGTTGAAGGCTCTATGTCGAGAGCTGGAAGTGATATTGATATTGCCCGGTTGAATATTTCATCTCCCTACCCCCGGTCACCCCAGACAAGGTCTTCAACCCAAAGCCTGCACAGTTCGGGTCGTGCTGGTTCCAAGCGCAGTATTTGTGATATCTCTGAAGCCGAAGAGCTTTACAGTGGAGAATGGGAGACTGTCGAATATCAGCACAAGCGGATTAAAAGTGCTGCATGTCTTTATTATACAGATAAAGATCCCCGCCTGGACTGGAACTGGACTGATGAAGTCAAGAAAGTCTGGAAACTCGCTCTGGCCTATCGCCGGCACGAATTGTTTGGAGATCCACTAACGGACCAGATAAGACACGCTGCCGTTATCTATGGCCTGGACGAAATCACTATTCTTAAAGGAGGCATAGAATGTCACAAACAGTCCCCTGGCGTAGAAGTGCTTTATGAAGAGCTTGCCTGGGCATTGATGCACCGCCTGGATGATCCAGCCCTTCACTCTCATTCAATCTCAGCGTCAGAACAGCGCAACTTAAAGCTGGCTGAAGCCAGAGTTTATCTGGCCACAGCGCTTGAACAGAAGACCCGGCAGGAACCTGGTTCTATCGCACTGAGGTTCAGCCAGAGCGACTTTTTGCCATTCATTACCCAGCTGATCACTCTGGAAAAAGAAAAATTTCCAGATTCACTACAGTTCCACTTTATGAAAGGGGTCAGATGTATCGTGAGTTCCCTGGGGCACAACTACAGTTACCTGTCTGAATATGGAAACATGGGCCAGCGAATCATGATGAGCCAGGTCGCTGCACACTTTTTCCAGATGAAAACTCTCTGCCCTCCAGACCCGGAATACACAGGAGCAGCCAGACCAATCAGGGAAGAGGTCGATGATATTGATGAATCAACCGGACAGATCGAAAAGCGCTAGATAGTAAGTCTAGCTAGATAGTACCAACAGCCCTACCCTGTTCTTCCAACTTTTTCCATCACTATAAGACACAGGTTCTATACTTTCGTTCTCCCTCTTTGTATCAAAGAACTCAAGTCCCATGAACAAACCTCTCAAGACCTGTTTGCTGCCTTTATTTGCAGCCTTGCATGGTCATGTGATAGCCGCAGACGCAGAATGTGGTTCAGAGATCACTGGTGCGTGTAACATTACTTCTACTAAAACGGATAAAGGACCACTTTTTACGATTATGTCTGGCACCTCAGGTGCCATTGATGTCACATCAAACGTAGAAGCGCAAAATAGAGGTGAAGCTTTTCTTATTTCAGGGAAGAGCCCAGCAGGCACTTTATCAGTGAATGCTGCAGCGACTGTAACTTCAGATTACAGCGCCATTCGCTTCATGGCAGATTCAGCTATCGACACGATTACACTCGATGGAACAGTTCAGTCAAATTATGACTCTGCAGTGAAAATCGAGTCAGGAGCTGCTTATGACCTCACAATAAATAAAAATACGGGAAAAGAAGTAAAAACTGAGTCCGACTACCATCCAGCTATTGCAGTTGATGTCAGTTCCTCAGGAACTTTGACAGTCAATGGAGCAGTAACCGGTAAAGAATCAGGAATACAATATATTGGCTCTTCTGAAAAAGGAAAATTTCTTGCTCCCGGTGAGCACACTCTTACCCTTTCCAACGGCAGCTCTATTAACGCAACAGAGACAGAATCTATGGGAGCAGCCCTGCTTTTTGGTTCCCCTGCCAATATAAATATTTCTGATACGTTGCCAGAGTTCAGGTTTAAAACAATCTCTATTGATGGTTCTGTCACTGCCGGTGGAGCAGGAGCAGGCATAGCACTCGTGCATGGAAACCTGACATCTGATACACCACTCGTTATTAATATAGGAGAACATGCAACGATAACAGGAGATTCAGCTGGGATCAGGCTTGGTAAAACAGGATCAGGACCAAATGACTCTGGCAAGAGTTATGCCTCATTTACAGGAGAGATTCACAATAAAGGAATAATTACAGCATCAGATAATATTTTTATTGCAGAGGGAGATATTGCAGCAACATTTGTCAATGAAGGAACAATTAAAAACAAAACAGACAGTAAAAACAAAGATAACCCCGAGTTTACTGCGCTAAATCTGGAAAAGACAACACAGCCATTTACCTTTAAGCAAACAGATGGGGAAACAGTAGGTCATATTGAAGGTAGTTCAAACTATCAAACTAAAATTGTCATTGAAGATGGAATATATACCGGTAATCTAATCTCTATTGTAGAGCTTAGGCTAAAAGAAACAAACTCTTTCGTCGAGGCAACACAAGATAAATTTTCTGGTTATCTTAATTACCAGGGAACAGGCAACTCATTCACATTTAAACAATCAAATGGAATAACCAAAGGTAATATAAGTGGAACCACAAGCCATAAAGCAACTGTTGAAGTGGCAGGTGGCTCATTTAAGGGGTCTCTCTCAGAGACAGGCACATTAACTGTTGGTAAAAATGCTTCCTTATACCTGACCGAACCAGCTTCATTAGGCTCTGTCACTGTTGGCGGCATGCTGGAAACAAGCCTGACAGACGATTTAAATACAGCACTGCTGACAGCTGACACTCTGACTTTCAACACAGATAGCCATTACAGGTTACATGTAGAGAGTCTGAAAACAGGAACCAAATACCTTGTTCTATCAGGTTTGACCAGTAATAGCGTCCCCTTATCCACGAGTAACATGCTCTTTAATATTTCCGAAGAGGCGACAGCAAAATCCGGAGACCCCAGCAAGTATGAATACAGCGTCACTTTCACATCAAAAAATACAGATCAACTTAAAGAAAGCCTTAAAGGCGATAATATTTCCAATAATCAGGTAAGAAGCCTCGCCACCTCCCTGGAACATGCCCCCGAGAAAAATAAGCAACTTCTTGTTAAGGCCAGTGAAGACTCTGCCATGCTCAAAAAGCTGGCCCGGGAGCTAACCCCCCATCCCCAGACATCAGTCACCAGCCTTCAGGGAACATCCCATAAGGTGGCCGCAAGAGTCAGCAGCCGTCTGTCGGGGACTTCCGGTATCAGCACCGGAGATTTCAAGGCAAAAGGGTTCTGGGTTCAGGCCAGCAGCAGTGAAGCCGAACAGGACAGGGAGAAGGACGATCCTGGCTTCAAAAGCAAGGATAAAGGATTCTCCATTGGCTACGACGTTTCTGTAGACGAGGGTTATGTTGACTCACTTGGAGTCGCTTTTTCATCCCAGGATTCTGATATCAGCTACAAAAGCAGTCGGGACAAACTGGGCTCCACCCTCTACCTGTTCACCCTTTATGGCGAAAAAGCCATGAACGGCAGCTATATGCTACAGGGTCAGTTAAGTTATGGCTGGGTTGATAATGATACCAAACGGTATGTGAACAATGCCGCACACAAGGCGGACTACGACTCCACTGTTTTCAATGCCCAGTTTCTGCTGAAGAGAGGCTTATCCGGTCTTGATATTCCCGGACTTACTCTTGTCGGTGGCCTGAATATTACCCATGTTGATACCGACAGCTACACCTTCAGTGGCGAGTACCTCAATGACCATATCCTGAAGAGTGATTCAACCGCTATAGAGCTGGGAGCAGGTCTGGAATTCAGCGGCTCCCCAAAACAAGGCTTTAGCCCCCATGGCTCACTGGTAGCCTGGTACGATCTGAAAGATGACAAGCTGGATACCCGCTATACCATCGGCACCAGCCCGGTTATCACCATCAAGGCTCAGGACAGGGAACGGCTCTCCCTGGCAGGTGAGCTTGGCTTTGACTATATCGCAAACAATATCACTTACAGCGTTGATCTTTCCGGGATCTGGCGCTCCGGCTTTAAAGACACCGGCCTGATTGGTCGTATTCGTTTTGAGTTTTAGGAAACAAAATCATGACTATTCAACGTTGTACCTGGTATAACGCACTACGGCTAATATTGAGTAGTGTGTTATTGGCTGGTGCGGTTTTTACCCGTGCCGACCTGGTGATTAGCGAATATTGGAATGTGGGAGATACGGAAGTACTGGAGCTTTATAATAGTGGTGACAAGCCTATTCAATTGGATGACGAATACACTTTAAAAAGGTGTACCACTACTTGCGCAGACGGCGACAAACTCGACTGGACTAAAGTAGGGAACAAAGAATTTCTTCGCCTTTCTCCTGAAAAAACCATTGTTATTATTGCGAAAGATTCTGATCAAAGTGTTAAAAGTGCACTTTCAAATCATAGTCATAAAGTGATATCCAGTGATGATTCTCAACTGGCAGTACTCAACGGCAAAAATGACATACACATTTACAAAGTCAATATAAAGGAAGATAAGTCTAGAGAAGAGGTTCATAAAGACATAGTAACCACCACAAAAACCAATACTATTTTACAAAGAAGGCTTCCAACTCCAGCAGTATTATTCAAAGATATCCATTGGAAAATATTAACCGGGCTTTCAGAATCATTCAATGAAAGTCATCTAGCCACCTTAGGCAATTTTGACAAGGTGCCTTATGGCGATAGCGAAGCACTCACCAGCAGTGCACCAGTTTCAGCTGACATTATGTCAATCCAGGGAGAAAGTGGAACAAGTCCAGAAGAGAACCAGTACGTACTCACTGAAGGAGAAATCACACTTGTGACACAAGATGGTTTTTTTCTGCAAAAAATCAGGTCTTCGGATAGCAGGAGTTCAAGCGAGACAAAATCAGAAGGTATTTTTATAGACGGCACTGCACCTGATGATTATAAAAGAAAAACAGTAAGAGTGAGGGGAATAGTCCAAGAGCATTGCAGTCAAACCCAAATCAAAATAGAAAACAGTAAACAAGTACTGGCTGACACGGATCTTGCTGACGGTTATGGAGCGAAAGCTTTTTCTCTACCAGCCAATGTTGATCTGACCGATTTGGAAAAATATGAAGGAATGAAAGTTACGTTTACGGGAGCAATAACAAAAACCTATGGATGTAATTACGGCGGCCAAGAGTGTAAAATTATTTTAGCCAAAGGAGAACACCCTCACTATAAACCAACTCAGGTTTATCGTCCAAAATCTGAAGATGCAAAGAATTTGGAAACAGCAAATAAAGCATCAAGAATCACATTGAAATCTGTTCATGAACAGAAGAATGGAGAAATCGAATATTACCCACAATTTAACCCAGAGACCCATCCATTAAGAGTCGGCACAAAGGTTAACAAGATACCTGTTGTAGTGGGTTATAGTGATGGCGAGTATTTCTTCTATCCCGTTGGTGAGTGGGTGGATAAAATTAG